>CAZHBA010000076.1:0-14493 GCA_964530225.1 uncultured Rhodospirillaceae bacterium
GGCCTCCCGTGAAAATCGCCACCTGGAACGTCAATTCGATCAAGGCGCGGCTGCCCAACGCCGTCGCCTGGCTCAAGGAGGCGCAGCCCGACGTCGTGCTACTGCAGGAACTGAAGGTCACTGACGAGAATTTCCCGACGCTGGAGATCGAGGAACTCGGCTACAACTGCGCCGTACACGGCCAGAAGACCTATAACGGCGTTGCCATCCTGTCGAAGTTTCCCCTGGACGATGTGACCACCGGCCTACCCGGCGACGATGACGACGGACAAGCGCGCTATGTCGAGGCCTGGGTCGACGCCGGTGGCGCGTCCGGCGTGCGCGCCGCCTCGATCTATCTGCCCAACGGCAACCCGGTCGACACCGACAAGTTTACTTACAAGCTTGGATGGATGGACCGGCTAGTCGACCACGCGGGAGGCCTGCTGGCCCACGAAGAGCCGGTGGTGCTGGGCGGCGACTACAATGTCGTCCCCGCCGACGGCGACTGCTACGATCCCGCCGCCTGGGCCGACGACGCGCTAACTCGGCCGGAATCGCGGGCGCGCTTCCGCACCCTGCTTAACCTGGGTTACACCGAGGCGTGGCGCACCTTGCACAGCGAAACCCATGTCTACTCGTTTTGGGACTATCAGGGCGGCGCCTGGCAGAAGGACAATGGCGTGCGTATCGACCATTTGCTGCTATCGCCGCAGGCCGCCGACCGCCTTGCCGCGTGCGATATTGACAAGGGCCCGCGCGGCCAGCAAAAGCCGTCGGACCACACGCCAGTGTGGTGCGAGTTAAGCGATTAGCCGTTAGCAAATCAAAAATTATCATGGCTCGCTTGTCGAAGAGCGAGGACGTTTATTTTTCACTTACAAATCCGCGTAGACGTGGGTCTCCGCCTTGGCACCGGGGTGGGTGATGGCGCCGTAGCGCGCGTCGCCAACGGTCTGGGCGTACTTCCACAAAGTACCGGCCTGATAGTTGTTGGTCAGCGGCTTCCTGGCCTTGGCCCGGGCGCCTAGTTCGTCGTCGGATAGCTCGACGTGCAACGTGCCGGCCTCTGCGTCGATTTCGATCATATCACCGATCTCGATCAAGCCGATGGGTCCGCCAGCTGCCGCCTCGGGGCCGACATGGCCGACACAAAAGCCGCGGGTGCCGCCAGAGAACCGTCCGTCGGTGATCAGCGCGACCTTCTCACCCATATCCTGGCCGTAGAGAGCGCCGGTAGTCGACAACATTTCGCGCATGCCAGGCCCACCCTTAGGGCCCTCGTTGCGAATCACCAGCACGTCGCCTTCCGCGTACTTGCGATCGAGGACTGCCTGCAGGCAGTCCTCCTCGCACTCGAACACCAGCGCCGGCCCGCGAAATTTAAGGCTATGCAGCCCGGCAATCTTCACGATCGCGCCTTGGGGTGCCAAATTACCCATGAGGCCAACGACACCACCGGTGGTCGACAGCGGATTGGTGATCGGCCGCACCACGTCCTGGCTGGTCGGAAACTCAACGCTGCCGTAATTCTCGGCCAGGGTCTTGCCGGTGACAGTCAGACAATCGCCGTGCATATAGCCGCCTTCGAGCAGCTGCTGGATGGCGATGCCAACGCCGCCAACCTCGAACAAATCCTTGGCGACGTAGCGCCCGCCGGGTTTGAGGTCGGCGATGTAGGGTGTGCGGCGCATAACTTCACACACATCCATCAGGTCGAAGTCGATGCCGGCCTCGCTGGCGATTGCCGGTAGGTGCAGGCCGGCGTTGGTTGAGCCGCCAGTCGCGGCAACGATAGCGGCCGCATTTACCAACGCGTTGCGGGTGACGATGTCACGCGGGCGCAGTTGCGATTTAACCAGATCCATCACCGCCTTGCCGCTGGCCACGGCATAGTCGTCGCGGGTTTCGTACGGCGCCGGGGCGCCGGCCGAGCCGGGTAGCGCTAGGCCGATGGCTTCGGACACGCAAGCCATGGTGTTGGCGGTGAATTGGCCGCCACAGGCACCCGCCGATGGGCAAGCGGCGCATTCGAGCTCGCGCAAGTCTTCGTCCGACATATTACCGGCAGCATTGGCGCCGACGCCTTCGAACACGTCGACGATGGTGACGTCCTTGCCCTTGAACTTACCCGGCAGGATCGAACCGCCATACATGAACACCGACGGCACGTTCAAGCGCACCATGGCCATCATCAGGCCAGGCAGCGACTTGTCGCAGCCGGCCAGGCCGACGATAGCGTCGTAGGAATGGCCGCGTACGGTAAGCTCGGTGGAATCGGCGATAACCTCGCGGCTAACCAGCGACGAACGCATGCCGTCATGACCCATGGCGATGCCGTCAGTGACGGTAATGGTGGTGAATTCGCGAGGCGTGCCGCCGGCCTCCACAACGCCGCGCTTGGCCGCTTGCGCCTGGCGCGACAACGTAATGTTGCACGGCGCGGCCTCATTCCAGGTGGTCACAACGCCGACGAAGGGCTGGCGGATTTCCTCGTCCGTCATGCCCATGGCGTAATAGAACGCCCGGTGCGGTGCGCTGGTGTTGCCTATCGAGACGTGGCGGCTCGGTAGCTTCGATTTGTCCCACTCGCCGTTGGCGGGTTCTTGGCCGTCCATCGGATTCTCCTTCACTGCGCTCTACTCTAAAGTTGGCGCGAGCATACAAGCGACCCCGTCTGCTGACTAGATGGACGCTGACGAGATTAACGCGATCCGTGGTACAGCATCAGTCGGTACCGAGTACCATTATGGATTGGCGTCGCATGCGCTGGCGACGATAGAATCACCACCATAACAGCGGTTGCCAAAATCAACGTAACCGGTGTATCCACAGGTGTGCCCGCCTATGTTACCTGTAACCGCTCGAGCGCCAATTTCAATTTTACCTTGGCATCGGCGGCGCTGGCGCGGCGGTCGTGCTGTTCGGCGACCACCTCTTCCGGAGCCTTACTGGTGAAGTTCTCGTTCGCCAGCTTCTTATTAATCTGGGCGATGTCGGAGACCAGCTTGTCGATCTCCTTCTGCAGCCGCCCACGCTCCTGATCAAGATCGACGATATCGGCCAGGGGCAGTGCCAAGGTCGCCTCGTCGAGGACGAGCTGAACTGCACCCTCCGGCACCTCCCCGTCGAGCGTCACATCGTCGAGCCGCGCCAGCCATAGGATTTGCTCGCGGTGGGTCGCCAGGCGCGCCTTGCTGGCGTCGCCGGCGCCGCGCAGAATCGCCGGTATCTTGGCGCTTGCTGGCACGTTGACCTCGCTGCGCACCGCGCGCACCTCCGAGATCAACCGCACCACCCAATCCATCTCCGCCGCTGCTTCGGCATCGATGGGGGTAATATGGTCCCCGGGCCAAGATGCAGCGATCAACAACCCACCATCGCCAAACTGCTCCCACAGTTCCTCGGTAAGGAACGGCATCAATGGGTGCAGCAGGCGCAGTATAATATTGAGTGTCCACGCCGCCGCGGCGCGGGTCTCGGCTATCGCTGCATCGTCGCCACCCTGCAAAACGGGTTTGGCAAACTCCACATACCAGTCGCAAAAAGTGTGCCAGACGAACTGGTAGACGCCACTGGCGGCCTGGTCGAACTTGTATTCGTCGAGCGCCTTAGTCAACGCCTGGGTGGTCGCGACCGTACCACCGACGATCCACTTGTTGAGGGTGAGCTGGCACGACGCCGGATCGAACCCGCCGTCTGGCAAGCGGCATTCGTTCATCTCGCAGAACCGCGCCACGTTCCACAGCTTGGTGCCGAAGTTGCGGTAGCCAGCGACCCGCTGAGTCGACAGTTTGATGTCACGGCCCATCGCCGCCATCGCGGTCAACGTAAAGCGCAACGCATCGGCACCAAACTCGTCAACCAGTTCCAAGGGGTCCATCACGTTGCCCTTTGACTTGGACATTTTCTGGCCCTTTTCGTCGCGCACCAGGGCGTGGATGTAGACCGTATGGAACGGTGCCACGTCCATAAGGTGAAGGCCCATCATCATCATCCGGGCGACCCAGAAGAAGATGATGTCGAAGCCGGTGACCAACACATCGGTCGGGTAGTAACGCGCCAGTTCCGGCGTCTCGTCGGGCCAGCCCAGGGTTGAAAATGGCCACAGGGCCGACGAAAACCAGGTGTCGAGCACGTCTTCATCGCGGACCAGTTCGACATCCTTGCCGTAGTGATCCTTCGCCACCGCCGCAGCTTCGTCTCCGCTCAGCGCCACGAACACCTCGCCATCCGGCCCGTACCAAGCGGGGATCTGGTGGCCCCACCACAGTTGCCGCGAGATACACCAGGGTTGAATGTTGCGCAGCCATTCAAAATAGGTCTTCGACCAATTTTCCGGCACAAATTTGGTGCGCCCCTGCTCTACCGCTTCGATCGCCGGTTTGGCCAGAGTGCCAGCGTCGACGTACCACTGATCGGTAAGCCACGGCTCGACCACAACGTCAGAGCGATCGCCATAGGGCACCGTGTGGCTATACTTCTCGATCTTCTCGAGCAGACCCAACGCCTTAATCTCGGCCACTACTTTGTCGCGCGCCTCGAAGCGGTCGAGGCCGCGATAAGCTTCCGGCGTGTTGTCGTTGAGCCGAGCGCTCTCGTCGAACACGTTAATCTCCTCAAGACCCTGGCGGCGGCCTACCTCGAAATCGTTGAAATCGTGCGCTGGTGTAATTTTAACAGCGCCCGAACCCTGTTCGGGATCGGCGTAGTCGTCGGCGACGATCTTGAGCTTGCGGCCGACGATCGGCAATACCGCGTTCTTGCCGACTAGGTCCTTGTAGCGTTCATCGTCGGGATGCACCGCAACACCGGTGTCGCCCAGCATGGTCTCGGGCCGCGTCGTCGCCACGGTGATAAAGCGGTTAAGGTCGTCCTCCAACGGGTAACGGAAATACCAAAGATGCCCGTCGACGTCCTTCTGCACCACTTCCAGGTCGGAAATCGCCGTGTGCAACTTCGGGTCCCAGTTGACCAGGCGCTGATCCTTATAGATCAGACCTTCGCGATACAAGTCGACGAAAACTTTGAGGACTGCGCGCGACAGGCCTTCGTCCATGGTAAAGCGCTCACGACTCCAGTCGCACGACGAGCCGAGGCGTTTGAGCTGATTGAGGATGGTGCCGCCGGATTCCTCCCTCCAGGACCACACCTTGTCGAGGAAATCAGCGCGCCCGATACGTTCCACACTTACATTATCGAGCACTTTGCCGCGGTCGAGCTGAACGCCCTTTTCGGCAAACTGGCGTTCTACCACCATCTGTGTGGCGATGCCGGCGTGATCGGTGCCGGGCTGCCACAGAGCGTCGCGACCCTGCATACGGTGATAGCGGATAAGCACATCCTGGAGCGTGTTGTTGAGCGCGTGGCCCATATGCAGGCTGCCGGTGACGTTGGGCGGCGGAATGACGATTGTGTAGGGATCACCGTCCGAGTTCTGGCCGCAGGCGAACGCGCCACTATCTTCCCAGCGGGAGTATTGCTTGGCCTCGATACTTGCCGGTAGATAGGTCTTGTCCAACATCGCAAATCACTTGCAAGAGAAGGCTGCTGTTTAGCGAAGCCGGTGGAGCGTCGCCAGCGTTAATCGCAATGGATTGTAATTGAGAGTGCCCACGGTACCGGGCGACTACGTAGCCCGATTACTTAGATTTCGCGACCACGCGCTCAATTTCCTCGCGTACGATGCGTTCTACAGTGCCGGGTAGATTGGCGTCGAGCCAGCCCTTCAATAGCGGCCGCAAAATTTCCTTGATCAATGCTTCGAGGGATTTATCGCCGGCGCCGAGTGTTACGTCGGCGGCAATTGAGGAAACTAGACTGGATACCGAAGCCGCGGTTTGCTCCTCGGTTTCGAAGGACAGCAGCGTGTCGTCTTCATCGATCGGCTCGGGATCGGGATCGGGTTCGGACTCAACCTCTTTGAGGGCCAGCTCGTCGTCGTCTTCGGCTCCCTTCTCAACCATGTCGGTTAAAACCAAGACACCGTCGTCGTCTTCGACTTCCTCTTCAACCATGTCGGTTAAGACCAGGACACCGTCGTCGTCTTCGACTTCCTCTTCTTCGGCCGCTACCTCAACAGGCTCCGGCTCGTCGGTGGAATTCTCTTCCGTCTCAGCGACCCCTTCCTCACCCCTCTCATCATCTTCAGAAATAATGCGGCGGATTGAGGCAAGAATCTCTTCCATGGACGGTTCTTGCTGATCGGCGTTTGTATCGCTCATGGCCGAATATATATGGCAGATAATGGCTTACGAGGTTTTAAATTAGGCGACATCATTTCCCATGACCAGAGAAATCTACGTCCGTAGGCGCAATTGGAAGTTGTGCAGCAAAACCTATTCATCTCCGATATCGGAACCAAATAGCTTATTTTTAATGGTGCCAAAGTTACGTGAGGGGTTGTAAGGATCGACCGCCAGGTTGAGATCTTGCACCGTCAACTTGCCAATTGCCGACAGCAATGCATAGCCGCTCACAACGAGATCGCGCCGGGCGCTTACCAGATTAACCCGCGCATCGAGCAATTCCTGCTCGCCATCGAGGACATCGAGGACCGGCCGCGAACCAACCTGCGCTTCTTGCTGAACGCCCTCGAACGCCACTTCCTGAGCCAGCACTTCAGATTCGAATGCCGTAATACGGGCTCGGGCGGCGCGAAAATTTTCCCACGCATCGCTGGATTTCTGCTCGGCTTCGCGTTTACTAAGCGCCAGTTCCGACAACCGTTGACTAGCGGTCTGTTTAGCTTCACGAATGCGCGAGTACACTTTGCCCGACTGGTATAGTGGCACCGACAAACGCGCGTTTATCGCCGAACCCGTGTCCTTAATATCGGAGCCGGCAATGTCCCTTTTCCGGTCTACCGTAACATCAAGCGATAGCGTTGGCAGGAGCTCACCGCGACGTAGCTCCACATCCGAGCGCGCCGCGCGTTCATTGAAGTCAGCAAAGACAACTTCAGGATTGTTTTCTACCGCCAACGTCTGGGCCTCGGCCTCGGACGGGGGCAGGTTCGGCGGCAGCTCGGGCTGTTGCAGCTCGACCGGGTCACGGCCAATCGCCTTACGATAGGCGGCACGCGACGTTTCCAGGTTGGCTTCAGCCGTCGTGCGGTCGGCGACCGCACGGGCAAGTCGGCTTTCTGCCTGAGCAACGTCGGTTCGCGTCAACTCGCCCACTTCGAACCGGTCGCGGGTCGCCTGAAGCTGCTGTTCGATAACGCCAACATTGTTGGTGCGTAATTCCAGCACCGCCGTATCGCGTAGCACCGTAACGTAGGCGACAACGCCTTCGAGCAAAATACCCTGCTCGGCACCAATCAGGTTGCTGCGCGCTGCCGCTATTCTATTTTCCGCCCGTGCGATCTCTGCCTGGGTGCGAAAGCCGCGAAACAGACTCTGCGAAATCTCCACGCCAACAGCTTGCGGCTGTTGGGTTCGATCCGTCTCAACGCCGACGCCGGTTTCCTGGTTAAGTTTGCGAAATCCATAGCGGCCGCTCAACGACACCTGCGGACGCCAATTCGATAAGGCTTGGGGTACCTGTTCGTCGACGGCGCGCACCCGCGCCCGCTCGGCCACCAGATCGGGGTTAGTCCTGTAGGCCTCCGCCAGGGCTTCGGCCAATGTTTCGGCCTGGAGAGCGGATAGTGTAATCACCCCAAAACCGACCATGGCTACCACACTAATTACCGCAATGTTGATACGCACTGACATTTTGCGGATTAAAACCTTTGTTAAAATCGCCGGGACCGTTACCGTGCTACACGAGACCCTTAATTGCAAATGTCTATTGCCGAATATATATCGCTTAAAATACAAAACTCTCTTCACGCACAAAGTCCGGTAGCGCCCGCGTTCCGGCATCGAATAAAGGCCGTCCAGAAAATGTATTGCTGCTGCGCACAAAAAGATGCGCGCGTCCCAAAATTCCAGGCTCGCTACCGCCAAGAACCGCCGCCAAGCGGCCATCCGGCGCAAGTTCATCAGATATCAAAGATGGGACGTAATCGACCGCGCCACTTATAAATATCGCGTCGTAGGGTGCCTGAGCGGGGTAACCCTCGGTTACCGGAGCCTCGACCACGGCGACATTGTCGACCGCTAGTTCGTTGATCACTTCGCTCGCCAGCGCCGCAAGCGCTGGATCGCTCTCGACCGCCACGACCGACCCAGCCAAACGGCCCAGCAGCGCCGCATCGTAACCCGTCGCACAACCAATATTGAGAACCGTCGTATCTGGCATCAGCTCGAGTGCTTGCATCAAGCGGGCAACAACCACAGGCTCCATCAAAAACCGGCCTGGTGCCACTTCGATATCTTCATCGACATAAGCGACGCCCTGCTTCGACTTCGGCACAAAGCGTTCGCGCGGCAGTTCGGCCATGGCGGCCAGCATATTGGGATCAGTTACGCGGGTAGTCCGCAACTGGCTATCGACCATATTTTGGCGGGCATCAGCAAACGCGGTCATATTTAGCGGGTCCTTGCGGGTCGTTGGCGCAGTCAGCAGACGCACGCAGTGCGCGCCAACCTTATAATCACCGCTACGGACAATAACAATTGCGAACAATTGGGCTAGACTAAGCGGACAAAAGAAAACCAATAAAAAAAGCCAAAAGGGAACTTAGGGATGAACGACGCATCGAGCGGTATTGCCACCAGTGACGACCAGTCCAGAATCGAATCGCGCGACAACATGACGATAGAATGGGACGCGCCCATCGAGATGGATGACGGCCTGACCTTGCGCGCCAACATCTACCGGCCCGACGGCGACGGCCGGTATCCTGTCATCATGAGCCACGGCCCCTATGGCAAGGACCTGGCCTGGCAGGAAGGCTACAAGACCACGTGGGACATATTCTCCGCCGCCCACCCTGAGGCGCTCGAAGGCTCGTCAAACGTGCATCAGAGTTGGGAAACGGTGGATCCCGAGAAATGGGTGCCAGACGGCTATATCTGTATACGCGTCGATAGCCGCGGCGCAGGCCGCTCGCCCGGCGTCATAGATTGCCGCGGTCCACGCGAAACTCAGGACTTCGCCACCTGCATCGAGTGGGCCGGCGTACAACCCTGGTCGAACGGCAAGGTTGGCCTTACCGGGATTTCCTATTACGCCATCAACCAATGGCAGGTTGCCGCACTGCAGCCGAAACATCTGGCTGCTCTATGCATATGGGAAGGCCAGGTGGATTACTACCGCGATGGAACCCACCACGGCGGCATTCTCAACACCTTCCAAAGCAACTGGTACGACATTCAAATCAAATCGGTGCAGCACGGGCTCGGCGAGAATGGATCGCGCAGCCTGGTGCACGGCGAACTGGTATGCGGACCAGAAACCCTGAGCGAGGATGAGTTGGCGGAGAACCGCATCGATCTCGGCAACCATCTGCAAGCCCAGGAGCTGATCAACGACTGGTACCAGGACCGCACGGCAGACCTGGTAAAAATAACAACGCCACTACTGTCGGCGGCAAGCTGGGGCGGCCAGGGGCTACACCCGCGCGGCAATTACGCCGGGTTTCTGCACGCAGGTTCCAAGCAAAAATGGCTGGAGAGCCACGGCCTCGAACACTGGACCGAGTTCTACACACCCTACGGCGTTGAGTTGCAGAAGAAGTTTTTCGGTCATTTTCTGAAAGGCGAGGACACCGGCTGGAACGACCAGCCCCGGGTCCAACTCAAGGTGCGCCATGTCGGCGAGAAATTTATCGTGCGCGGCGAGGACGAATGGCCCATCGCACGCACCCAGTGGACAAAGGCTTACCTCAACCCGGACAATTTGTGTCTGACGGAGATACTGCCAACCGAAGCTGGAACGATCAGCTATAACGGCCTGGGTGACGGGCTCACATTCTTCCTACCGCCGTGGCGCGAGGAGGTCGAGATCACCGGGCCCATGGCGGCGAAATTGTTCGTGTCGTCAGCGACCGAGGACGCCGATCTGTTTTTGGTCGTGCGCCTGTTTTCACCGGACATGAAAGAGATCGTCTTCCAGGGCACGCTAGACCCGCATACGCCGATCGCCAACGGCTGGCTACGCGCCTCGCACCGCAAACTCGATCCGGCGCAGTCGAGTGAATGGCAGCCCTATCACACCCACGATGAAAAACAGCTGCTAACGCCGGGCGAGATCTATGAGCTTGACATCAAAATCTGGCCGACCTGTGTGGTCATCCCCGCAGGCTATCGCCTCGCCTTGAGCATACGTGGCAAGGACTACGTTTATTCGTGCGCCACCAGCCACCGCTTGTCGAACATGAAGAACACATTCACGGGTGTCGGGCCTTTCCTGCACAACGACCCGACTGACCGGCCGGAAGATATCTTCGGCGACGACGTCGCCCTGCATACCGGGCCAAACCATCCTTCCTGGCTGATGCTGCCGATCGTGCCACCAAAATAGGCAGCAAATGCGGTCTACTCTTACTGTCCGCTATGCCTCTTTCTATGGCGGGTTTTTTCTCACTGCGGGAATCCTTTTGCCGTTTTGGCCGTTGTGGCTGGAGAACCGGGGCCTGGGCGCCGTTCAGGTAGGTCTCATTCTGGCACTCGGACCCTGGGGGCGCGTTGTGGCAAACCCCATCGTGGCGCAAATCGCCGACCGCAGCGGCCAGGCAAAAACCGTACTGGCGATTTTTGCTGGCCTCAGTGTTCTCGCCTTCGCCTGGTTTATTCCCGCCCAGGGGTTCTGGTGGATTCTCGCCATTAGCCTGTTTGCTACCTTCTGCTTTCCGGCAATGCTACCCATCGGCGAAAGCCAGGTCATGGGCGCCGTGCTACATCACAAGCTCGACTATGGGCGCATACGGCTGTGGGGCTCTATTACTTTTATTGTTGCCACCCTGGGTGCCGGTCGATTGCTAACAGGCCGCGATCCTGACCTCGTACTGTATCTCGTGCTCACCGCGCTGGTGGCCACGTTCCTAGCAACTCTGTTGTTTCCGCAACAGCCAGACGATGCCAGCAAGAAAGAGCGCAGCGGCATCGCCGTCTTGTTAACCCAACCACAGTTCGTTTTGTTCGTTATCACTGCCAGCCTTCTGCAGGCTAGCCACGCGGTATTGAACGGGTTCTCCACGCTGCATTGGCGCGCCGCCGGGATCAGCGAAACCGTGATCGGCGGATTGTGGGCGGAAGGCGTCATCGCCGAAATTGCGTTGTTTTCGGTGAGTGGATTTTTTGTCGTCCGCCTCGGTTCTATCGGTCTGCTCGGGCTCGCCGGTATTAGCGGCATCGTGCGCTGGATAGTCCTGGCGCAAACCACCGACCTAACCGCCCTTGCGGCCGTGCAAGTGCTGCACGCCATAACCTTCGGCGCGGTGCACCTGGGCGCCATGCATTACGTTGCCCGCAACGCGCCGCTGGGATTGTCGGCAACCGCGCAAGGTATTTATGCCTCCGCTACGGGTCTCGCCATGGGGTTGGCGATGGTCGCCGCCGGCGGCTTGTTTGAGACTTTTGGGGGTAAAGCGTTTTTTGCCATGGCGGCCATCAGCGCCACCGGAACTGCTCTGGTGGCCGTTTTATGGCTACAGAATCGTAGGTAAAATCCAGAAAAATTAGTTAATTCAACAATAGTTTACTAACTATTAACCTGATGTTGCACCTAATACTGTCGCTGAAATTCAGAACTGCAACACTCGTAAATAATTATCAAAAGACCCTGGCCGTGAACCACCTATTCTTTATTTCAATCCTTTTTCTGCTTGCGCTCGCCGACTGCAATCACGGGACCATAGCTCGGGGTGTTGGGCTATGCGCAGAGTAAATTTAGCTACCGGCGGTGTTCTCTTTGAAAAGGCGACATCGCCAACTTAGCCCTTCTGGCCGTAGCAGGCACTATCGAAATAACGAGGGACGCGTTGTCGACCGAGCTCGGCAAGAACGAGCCATTCGGTGAGTCCAGCCTGGTCGGCAACACGCTCCAGGCGGCGGTCATCGCCAAAACCGGTTGCCGCCTGTTCGCCATTTCCGTCGACGAGTTTTGTGCCGGTCGATAACGCCGAAACCAAACACCGCCATGCTTTTGATCGAGGCGCTTATCAACCGCCTGGCCGACACCCTGGGCAAGCTCGAGGAAACCAAACGGCTAGAATCCTGATTGCCTTTATACCGGACCGCTAGTCGTCCAACCAGGCGACAGCGCGGATTGGTGCGCCGGTCCCTCCCCTGATTTTTATCGGAAAGCCGATAAACCTGAAGCGGCCCTTGCCGATCAGTTTATCCAGATTGACCAGGCCTTCGACATGGGTAAAGCCCAGATCGCGGCAGACATGGTGGACCTCGAAATTATGACGGCCGGGCCGGCCGGGGCTGACAGCTTCAACGCCGAACATGTTGATGTCCTGCTCGCCCAACCAGGTCGCCGATTCTTTGGTCAAGCCGGGGAAATCTGTTAGATACCCCGGAGTGCCATAGCAGCGCCTGTGGAAGTCCATGTGCAGCAGCACTATGTCCCTGGGCTTGATCTCGATCCCGGCGGCCTCAACCGCCTTCGTCAAATCTTCGACCGAGATGTCCGACTTCAGTTCCTTATGGGACAGGTCCAGACATACCGCTTCGGTGAAAAACGTCTCCAGCGGCACCTCGTCGATCGATTGCGCATCCGGGTTGGCGTCGAAATGGCACGGCGCATCAACATGAGTGCCGGCATGGTCGCCCAGGGTCAGGGCCAGCGTTGCCGAGCTGAATTTGTAGCCGTCGGCCTCCCTGATCTCGTCATGGGTGCTGAATTTGGTGACGATGATGGAAGGGTGGTTAACCAGCCGCGGCATGCGATGATAAATGTCGCGGCTAAGATCGATCAGTGTCATTTGTGCCTCCCCAGTTATGCTTTTGGAGGAAGGTACTTGTCCCAGTGGGGTTTGGGAAGGCGACTACCGCTTGAAGCTGTGGCGCGAACGGTCCATAACACCGTCGCGCCACCGTCCGGATCCTGGCTCACTTGCCCGGCTCGCCGAGAATAACCATTTTCTAGGGATGGCCCGGTGGCAGAGTGGTGATGCAGAGGACTGCAAATCCTTTTATGCCGGTTCGATTCCGGCCCGGGCCTCCAATCAAATCCGTGGTAAAGTTTGTTGCGTGCACGCATGCGTTTGTTATAACGCCGCGCAGCCTAATCCGGCGTAGCTCAGTTGGTAGAGCAAGCGACTGTTAATCGCTGGGTCGTAGGTTCGAGTCCTACCGCCGGAGCCAATTCAGACAAGGGGTCAGCCGAAGACCGGTTGGCCTCTTATCTGTTCGAGTGACCAATAAGTGACCACCAGAAGGTGATTCGGGGCCAATTCGTCATTTCCAGCCCGTATCCTTCCGTCGATGCAATTATGGTTTTTTCGATCGAGTGGAGTAAAATCTCGTAAGCTTTCAAAGAGAAAGTGAAAACGGCAACGATGAGCAAAACTACGCCGGTCTACCATTCGTAGTTCAGTGCTTCGGGTAGCTCGGGCCGAATTTCGTAAGTGAAGCGGAGGTAAAAATGAGCCAAGTGAATACCAGTGACGACACGGGATTATCATCCAGTGCTGGCGATACTATTGACGACATTCTCGGCGCGATGGCGTGTCCCATCACAACACGTGTGCCGCTGGTTGAACCGGGCACCGAAACGCCTGAAGTCTCGAAAATCTACGATCAGTGTCGCAAGCTGTACGGCATCGTACCCAAATTCATCCAACTTCTGGCTCATGCCCCCGGCACGGCGAAGAGCTTTCTGAAGTTCGATGAGGAAATCAAAGTCGCGGCTTTGCGCGCCGGCGAACGTGAACGCTCACGCATGCTAGTGCTCTCCATCCTAAAGCCATCACTCGATAATTCCTGCCATAACTGCGCTCACCACAATGTCAATCTGGCGCGCGGACTCGGCTACAATGACGAGCAGCTTGCCGCGATTGCCAGTGGCAAATGGCGCGAGAATAACGATTTCTCCGAAAAGGAAAAAGTCGTGCTCGACTGGGCCGATGCAGTAACTCATATGAGCGCATCATGCGACCAAGTGACATTTGATGTAATGCGCGACCATTTTACCAACGCCGAGATTGTCGAGCTCACCTATACGACCGCCCTGTGGAATTGTACCAACCGGCTTGCCGAAGCGCTTCATCTTACGGCCGAACCGCCCGGAAAAGGGATTGATTGGGGGACGGACTAACCGGCCTTTCATTCTAAGCGCCACGAAGGCAATGCCGACATAATGCGGCAAGCGAAGGCAATCCAATGTCCACACACGGCTAAAAGTTGCCGTCAGTAGTAGCCGTCAATCACGACCGGTTTATTCCCCTAAAGCGGACATGCTGGCATTTGATATCCGTGATTGGGGTTCAGCAATCGAAAATTAATCGTTACGGCGAAGCCCTTCTGGCCTGGTGAAGGGTTTTGTACCAAATCTCATCCTGAGTTTGTCTAAGGATGAGGTTTGCGACAGAACGCCTACCCCCGCCCGAGGATGGTCAAACAGGCCGCGGCCTCTTCGATGCCGTGGAACCCACCTCCGTTCTCGGCGATGCCA
>CAZHBA010000077.1:0-3518 GCA_964530225.1 uncultured Rhodospirillaceae bacterium
TTTCTACAGGCGGGTTACGCCATCCGCAGCCGTTCGATGTTGCGGGCGGATTTCCTCGTTGTCCATCTGCCTGAGACGGTGCAAAGGATGCTTCTGGCGTTCGGCTATCTATTAGGCGCGGCGTTCTTCCTGATGATCATCACCGGCGGATGGGAAGAGAGCATCCGGTCATTTGTCGACGGTGAATTCGAGGGCGAGGGTGCACTGCGCGTACCATCGTGGCCGGCTCGCTGGACGGTCATAGGTGGCAGCGCGTTGGCCATGGCGAACTACTGCGTTATGGCATATCTCGACATTTTTAAACCCGAGCTGCTGGATTCCGAAGTGGATCCGGACGCCCCAGCCCTATAGCGGCTGCCAAGCAGGCGATAAGGAACGAAGCGCGTGTTCGAGGTAAATATTGCTGTTCTGCTGGTCGTTTGCCTGGTGGCTCTCGTTGCCATCGGCGTCCATATTGCTATTGCTCTGGGCATGACCAGTGCGCTCGGCATCTTCTTGGTGACGGGCGGTGACAGCTATGCATTCCGGACGGTCCAGACCATGCTGGCGGCGACCGCCTATGAGGCGATCCGGGACTTCGTGTTCGCCGTGATTCCATTGTTCTTGCTGATGGGAGAATTTATCAGCAAGTCGGGAACGGTCACCGACGTTTACCGTGGCGTCAACAGACTGCTGCGCCGGTTGCCGGGACGGCTGGCCATCGCCACAGTGGTTGGCAACGCGCTATTCTCTTTCGTGACCGGCGTCAGCATCGCCTCGGCGGCGACGTTTTCGCGTATCGCCTATCCAGAAATGAAACGGTTCGGCTACCACAATGGATTTGCCATCGGCGCCGTCGCCGGGTCGAGTTGCCTCGGCATGCTGATTCCGCCCAGCGTCCTGATGATCGTTTGGGGAATCCTCACCGAACAATCGATTGGCCAATTGTTCGCCGGCGGCGTTTTGCCCGGTCTTCTTTTGGCCTCCATGTTCATCGTCTACGTCTTTTTTATGGCCGTTTTGAAACCCGAGATCGTCGGCGCCGGTGTAAAGCTAAATGAGGCGACCGCCGGCGCCTCTGGCGCCGATGTACTTCAGGGATCTGGGTCCGATGAAGACGATGTCTCGAACTTCCAGTTTGTGGTTAGCCTTTTTGGTATCGTCGCAGTGATCGTTGCCGTGCTCGGCGGTATTTGGTTCGGCTTTTTTTCGCCGACCGAAGGTGCCGGCGCAGGCGCTTTCATCGGACTGGTCTTGGCCCTCATTAAGGGTATGCGCTACCGCGACTTCATCGATTCCATTCTGTCGGTTGGGCGCACTTCAGCGCCAATCTTGTTGCTGCTTGTCGCCGCCTCGCTCTATTCGCGCACACTGGCCATGACCGGCATGGCCAACGCCATCGAAGGACTGTTTCTGGACTCTGGCATGTCGCCGTGGATGATCATCACGGTGATGGTGCTGATTTGGTTCGCGCTTGGCATGATTATCGATTCGATCTCGATCATGCTGCTCACCGCCGCCATTTTCGCGCCGATCGCGTTGAAGCTTGGGTTCGACCCCATCGCCTTCGCCATCATCGCCATCATCGCCATCGAGGCGGGGTTGCTGACGCCGCCGTTCGGGTTGCTGGTCTATACGGTCAAATCGGCGATTCAAGACGTTGATCCCAATATGAACGTGATGACCATATTCAAGAGCTCAACGCCCTATTGGATCATCATGCTGATCGGCATGGTTTTGATCGTCAAATTTCCTGTGATCGCGACGTTCTTGCCGGAACTATTGTTCTGACCGGGCAACCGGCGGGCGCGCTGGCCACTTATTAACCAATCCATGTATTTATCGGGGACACGCAGTGGTAACGTGCCAGTAGACAAGCGCCAATGGATAACTTCACACACCAGGGAACCAACGCATCATGAAAATCAAACCGATCCATCCCGACCCTAGCCAGGCCGATAAACTGCCCTATTCCCCTTCGATCCGCGTGCAAGGCGGGGCGGATATCCTGTTCATTTCCGGTTCCACCGCGCTGCCGCTGTATCATGCGCATCCGCACGTCCACGAAGAACACGTGCTGACCGACGACATTCGCGAACAGACACGGCTCGCGATGGATGACATCAAACTGTCGCTCGATGCATGCGGGCTGACTTGGCGCAACGTGGTCAAGGTCACCAAGTTCGTAACCGACATGCGCGAAAGCGACGCCATGCACGAGGTGATAGGTGAGTATTTCGGCGACTGGAAGCCGGCCAGTACGATGGTCTGCGTCAATAACCTCTCCGCACCAGGGTCGCGCGTCGAAATCGACATTATCGCGGTGGTGTCGCAGGCGAGCGAATAATGCTGCGCCGCGGCAAACAACTTACGAATTAAAAATGGCCGTCATCATCAGCGAAAACACGATCGAGGCTCAGGCGCTGGGCGGCGGAGTTGTGGTGAAACATCTGATCGCGCCTGAGCGCGTCGATTCCGACCGGGTGTGCACCTACAAGTTGTGGCTGAACGCTGGCGCGGAGACCGATTTCAGTGTCGGCGCCGGCGACCTCGCTTTGGCGCATTTGCTCGTAGGTTCGGTGACGCTCGTCACCGATGCTGGCGAACAGCACCTTACCAGCGGTCATTTTATATTTCTGCCGCCGGGGCTACCGGCGCGCCTCACAAGCGCTGACGGCGCGGTGGTCTTCCGCGCTGTGGTGGGCGACGCGGCGCGCTTCGACCCTGACTGGGACGCCGGCGCGCTCGACTGCCGCGTTACTGACTGGACCAACGAGCCGGTGCTCAACTCAGAGTTTGATGCCCGCAAACGTATCTACATGGTCACGCCCAAGCTAGCAGGCACTAAGGCGGTCAAGGGCGAAATGATTATCTATCCGCCGGGCACCGAGGCCGCCAACCACCACCATGAAGGCGCCGAGCATTTTCAGGTTATCCTCACCGGCGCCGCGACGTTCTATCTCAACGATGTGCCGCACCGGGTGGCGGCAGGCGATACCGTCTACATCTACGACAACGAGCGTCATTATTTCATCAACGACGGCGACGAGGAACTACGCTTCATCGAGTATTTCGTCCCCGGCGTTTACAAAACGGTGTGGGCCGAGAATGCCCCAATCTGTACCTGGAACCCAACCGGCAAGGACATCAAAGGCGGGATACCAAATCGGGAGATCGGCGCTCACTCCTCGGCCGAAGCACATAGCCTGACGGATCTGTAACTACTATTGAACGGGCCAGTCGTGGGTGGCTTAGCGAAGTTACACACATGCCGGATGTACAGATTAAATGCGACAATTAGTTTGCCCCGGTTCCAAGTTGTGTTTCACGCAACCATATCAGTCGCGTCTGGTTTGTGCCGTTAGCGTAATCAAACCGCACCCGGCTTAGCTAACCAACGCGACCGGCTTAGCGCAAGTCTACGAGTTGGTGGCGCAGCTGCGCGGCGAGGCCGGCGGGCGGCAGGTTGAAGGTGCGCGATATGGCATCGCCGAGAACGGAGGTGGGTTCCACGGCATCGAAGAGGCCGCGGCCTGTTT
>CAZHBA010000078.1:0-31059 GCA_964530225.1 uncultured Rhodospirillaceae bacterium
TACCTGAGCGACGAGACCGCTGCGCGGGACGACCAGGTCGAACTATTGTGCGCGCCACATACCGCTGTCGGTTTTCGTACCCTGTTGCCGATCTCTGCAGCGCCGGGCCTAGAAATCCATGCGCCGGCAGTAAACAGCGGCCTGACATCACTGCGTCCGGGGATGGAGAAACACTGCTTGAAAATGGACCATGCAAGCTGAAATTGCTGGTGGTAAGCTAACCCAAAGTTACGTGCGCGGCGCCGACGACATCCCTTTATCCGACGAGACTATAGGTAACTGTTTCGACCGAATAGCGGCGCGCCATCCCGAGCATGAAGCGTTAGTCGTTCGCCACCAAAATATTCGATGGACCTACGCGGATTTAAAAGAACGCGTGAACGCGCTGGCAGCCGGATTGCTTGCACTCGGCCTTGAGCCCGGCGAGCGCATCGGCATGTGGGCCCCCAACTATGCGGAATGGACAATCACGCAGTTTGCCGCTGCCAAGGCTGGACTGGTCCTGGTCAGTATCAATCCGGCATACCGATTATCGGAAGTCGACCATGCCTTGAACAAAGCCGGATGCAAGGCTTTGGTTACCGCTAGCGCATTCAAAACGAGCGATTATCTAGGCATGCTGCGTGAACTCGCGCCGGAATTGGCGACCGCTGAACCCGGTTCGCTCAACGCTGAAAGGCTGCCGCAGCTACGTCTCGTCATTCAGTTCAGCGGCGGAACCGAGCCCGGGATGTTTAGGTTCGACGACGTAATAGTGGAAGGCCGTAAGGGCGCAAACAGTCGATTGCCACAGGTTGCAGATACTCTGCCGGCTGACGCACCAGCGACGATCCTGTTCACCAGCGGAACGACCGGTCTACCGAAAGGTGCGACCTTGTCGCACCACAATATTCTCAACAACGCGCGGATCACCGGATTGGGCATGGGAATTACCGCCAAAGATCGTGTCTGCATTCCGGTGCCGCTCTATCACACGTTCGGTATGGTGATCGGCAATCTGATCTCGGTTGCTGCGGGGGCGACGATGGTGTATCCCGGCCCGGTGTTTGATCCGCTCGCGGTGCTCGAGACGGTCGAAGCCGAGCGTTGCACCACCCTTTACGGTGTGCCGACAATGTTCATTGCCGAAGTGGAACATCCTCACTTTGCATCGTTCGACTTGCGCTCGTTGCGTACCGGCATGATGGGCGGCGCGCCGTGTCCGATCGAGGTGATGAAGCGCGTCGTCGACGAAATGCATATGTCTGAGATCACCATCACCTATGGCATGACCGAGACTAGCCCGTGCAGCACCCAGACCGCGCCCGACGATCCGCTCGAACGGCGGGTCGCCACCGTTGGCCGCGTGCAACCCCATGTCGAGATCAAGATCATCGATGCTGACGGCCAGATCGTTGAGCCGGGACAGACCGGCGAGTTCTGCGCACGCGGCTACAATGTCATGCTCGGCTACTGGGACGACGACGAGGCGACAGCCGCGGTGATCGACGCGGACGGCTGGATGCACTCGGGCGACTTGGTGACGGTTGATGCGCACGGTTATTTCAACGTTGTCGGGCGAATCAAGGACATGGTGATCCGCGGCGGCGAAAACTTATACCCGCGCGAAATCGAGGAATTCCTCCACCAACATCCCATGATTGCCGACGTGCACGTGATCGGCGTGCCGGATGAAAAGTATGGCGAGGAATTATGCGCCTGGATCCGCTTGCGTGACGAGGCGACCGCGACCCCCGAGGAGATCAAGGCGTTTTGCGAGGGCCAGATCGCCCACCGTAAGATTCCCCGCTACATCAAATTCGTTGAGGAGTTTCCCATGACCGCAAACGGTAAAGTCCAAAAATTTGTCATGCGCAAGCAATCCGCCGCAGAGTTCGGTCTCGTTGAGCGGAAAACCGCGTGACCGCAGCGGACTTGGCACCGGAACTGACGACGTTGACGGGAAGGTAGGCAGGCGATGAGCGAGCTTGATCCGCGCGATTTCACCGTCTTGGTCACCGGCGCAACTGCCGGTATTGGCGCCGCGACGGCGCGTCGCTTCGCAAGCGCCGGCGCGCGCGTCATTTTGACCGGCCGCCGGCAAAAACGCCTGGATGATCTGGTCGACAAACTCGGTGCGCGAACGACCGGCCTGAAGGCTGATGTGCGGGACCAAGCGGCGATGGTGTCGGCGATTGGTGGATTGACGGACGATTTCGCGGCGATCGACGTGCTGGTTAACAACGCCGGTATCGCCGCCGGTATGGACCTGGCGCAGGAAGCCGACCTCGAGGGCTGGAACGCGACCGTCGACACGAACATCAAGGGGTTGCTTGGGGTCACTCACGCGGTGTTGTCTGGCATGGTGGCGCGCGACCGCGGCCACATCATCAATATTGGGTCGACCTTGGCCCACCATCCCCAGGCCATGCGCAACGTCTATGCCGCCTCGAAGGCGTTTATCCATCAGTTCTCGCTGAACTTGCGCTCCGACCTGTTGGGAACCAAGGTACGCGTGACTTGCGTTGAAGCGGGTGTGGTGGCGACGGAATTTGCGGTGACCCGCGCCGGCGGTGACGAGGCGAAAGCCGAAGAACTATACCGCCAACAGCCACCGTTGAGCGCCGACGATGTCGCCGATGCGATCCACTGGGTTACGACGCGACCGCCGCGGGTCAATATCAACACCCTGCAACTGGCGCCAATCGAGCAGGCATTCGCCGGCATGGCGTGGCCGGACCCATCTGTGTCTGATTGAACAATGCCTTGAATTAATTGTTCGATTTCGCTGTCGCCTGCTGGGAGTCGGGGCAGGTGAGACCCAACCATTGCCATCCGGCCGCCACGGAAATTTATTCCCGTTACCAGGGCGGCGAATGTCCGTTCCTGACCCAGAGCGGACTTATTCCTTGGCTGCAATTGCACCCTCGGGCGTTGGAAGTTTTCTTGGCAGGGCTACCACGGCAACAAAAATAATCACGGCGGCCGCAGTGAGGATGCGGAACAACGTGTCAAAGCCCCAGTGGTGGTACACGAAACCAATCAAAGGTAGGGTCGCCGCCAATACGGTGAAACTGACAACGTAGCGCACACCGTAGATGCGTGCTCGATAGGGCCCCGCAGCGGTCTTGCCGATCATAAAATCGTTGATCGGGATCTGTCCAAAAGCACCGAGCATGAAACCCAATGCGACCGCGAGCGCCGGACCATCATTGAGGCCCGGCATCGCTGAAAAGAATATCAGTTGCACGACTGCGACCGTCATGAACACACGTCGAGGTCCGAACCGGTCCAGCATCAAACCAACAATCAGTTGCGCTACGGACGCCACAGCAAAGACAAAAAATGCCAGAGAGCCGATCATGGTCGCCACGTCGTTGTTCCCTCCGGTCATGAGGCTGTCGACCCAGGTTGTCATATCGGCGGCAAGGCCCTGTAGGCGCTCCTCGAAGATCTTCGGCAACGCGAAGGTCGTCGATTGAAAGATGATCGAGGAGACGGCCGTTGTCAGAAATACGATTGAGGAAACGCGTACCAGCAGTTTCCTATACTCCGGCGACGGCTTCGCCGCGCCTGCACCAGCCCTGGCAGCATCCCGCTCGGCCCCGATACCCTCCCGGCGAAGCGCCATGTAGGCGAAGCCAACGGCGATCGAGACGATGCCCGGCAGGATGAAAGCCATGCGCCATCCGGCATGGTCGATGAGGTAGCCGGCGATGAGGGCCGCGGCGGCGACGCCGAGGTTTCCCCACACGCCATTGGCGGCGATGCGCATGCCCGTGTTGCGCCATCTGGTCGTGACGATGGCCAGGCCCACGGGATGATAGATCGCCGCGAACATTCCAATGACGAAAAGGCCGATACCGATCTGCAGCGGTGTCTGCGAGAATCCCGTGGCGATAGAACTCAGGCCAATGCCAATGAAGAAGACGCACATCATGCCGTCACGGCTCCATTTATCGGCCAGCCAGCCGGCCGGCAGCGAGAAGACCCCGAAGGCGAAAAATCCGGGCGTCGCATACGCCAGAAGCGCCGCATAGGCGATGCCCCATTCCTTGTATAGTGCCAACGCCGCCACCGTAGCGAAGATCAGGGTGAGCAGATGGTCGATAAAATGGCCGATATTTAGGAGCAGAAAATACAGACGGTCGCGGTTCATGACCTTGGTCTTCCGAGACAATTGGGCTCAACGCGACACTCAATCTACTGTTGGCGAATTCTCACTGTCCTGCCATTCTTCGTCGAATTTTCGCCAATATCAGTTGGACGTGGATATGACCCGCAACTCGATGCGCAGCACCAATCCGGAGGATTACCAGAACTTGCAACAAGTCGTCGGCGCCATGTCGAAGGTGTTCGCGGATGGGTGGCAAATACCTTTACATAGTCACACCCGCGACCAGTTGTTGTTCGCCTCGCAAGGAATTATGCAGCTGCGCACGGACCGCAGTGCCTGGGTCGTACCGCGAAACAGCGCTGTCTACATTCCGGGGGGCACGTGGCATGCGGTCAGCATGCACGGGGATGTGGATATGCGGACACTCTACATCGACAACGACAGGCACTACACAATGCTGCCTGTGCTTACCGTGATTGCTGTGTCCGACCTACTGCGCGAACTGATCCTTGCCTTGACCGAAGAACCCGTAGACTACGCACCAGATAGCCGCGCTGCGCATATCGCTTCGTTGATCGAAGTCGAAATCGGTTACGCCGTGCCCCTGACCACGAATGTGCCTCTTCCCACCGACCCTCGGCTGCAGCGGGTTTGTGCGCAACTGCTCACTGATCCCGCAGACCGTCGCACGCTGGAGGCTTGGTCGGTGGTCGCCGGTGCGTCGCCACGCAATCTCGCACGCCTGTTCGAGCGCGATCTCGGCATGAGCTTCAACCGCTGGCGCCAACGCATGCGATTTCAAAATGCGCTCGAAGCGCTGTCCAACGGCGAGCCAGTATCTCTGGTGGCCCAAAGGCACGGATACAACAGCCCAAGCGCCTTCACGTTCGCCTTCAGGAAAGTTATGAAATTTTCTCCGTCGGAGGTATCGTCAGGGCGGCTGACACGAGGTTAGACGGGCTTCTGTCCAATGTCCGCTTTCGGGGGTAAAGCGGACATAAGCTGCGTCGTCGGTCGATTCTTCATGCTTTACGCTTCTAAGAACTTTGGATCGCCCGTCACCCAGACCAGATATAATGGCAGGCCGATCAGACCAGGCGATATAATTGCAACAGGAACGTGTGCGGGGGTCGGAGGAGCTCGCGACGTGTACCTTAAAGCGGATAACGCAGTCAGAATGTCGATTGAAGGACTTGGGACATTAGAAAACTCCGTTGTTTGATTTGATTGGCTCCCCCCAATTCCCCAGCAGAATGGAGCCCGTTAGTACGCTAAACGATATAAAGCGGCCGCAAGGACCTCAATCCCAGCAACAATGTCCTCAAGCGAGGAAAACTCCTCAGGCGTGTGGCTGCGCCCACCTTGGCTCCGAACAAATACCATGGCGACCGGCGCAATACCGGCTATCTGTTGTGTGTCATGAGCGGCCCCACTTACCATTTCAAAAACCGGAATGGCTTGCGCCTGAGCAGCCTCATGCAGGACACGCAGTATCTCTGCATCACTTCGACAAGCAGCATGTTCCGACGTGATGTGTGACGAAATCCCGAGCCCATGTCGTGCCGCGATCTCACGCATCAGAATATCCTGATCTACGCACAGTGACTGGCAAACACTTTCATCTGGGTGACGTGTATCGAGGGTAAACCTCACGCTACCAGGAATGACCGTCGCCATGTTGGGCTCTGCGTGGACACTACCAATGGTGCTGACTGCCGGCGGTCCTGCTTGCCGTGCCACGTCAATGACCGCCGAAACTATTTCGGCAAAGCCGATCATGGGGTCCACACGCAGGTTCATTGGGAAAGCGCCGGCATGATTGGGCACCCCAGTTACCTGAACCTGCACCCCGCGAATGGCAGTTATTCCCGTAACAATACCGATACCATAACCAGCCTGTTCTAGAATTGGTCCCTGTTCTATATGCAACTCAACAAACGCACCAAGATCTTCACGTTTCGCGTCGTTACACCGCGTTGGATCAAGGCCGATGACACGCATTGCGGCGGCAATTGTCGAACCGTCACAACCAATGATCGACTCGGGATCACCTGTCTTGATCTTGCCAGCAACTGCTCGTGAACCCCAAAAGTTCGCTGGGAAGCGGCTGGATTCTTCCTCGCACAGGGCCACAGCTTCAAGAGGTTTCTTCGGTGGTCCAAACTGTTTCGCGAGGCTAACAACAGCGATTAAACCGCCAACGACCCCCAAGGCACCATCATAACGGCCCCCCGGGGTAACAGTGTCTATGTGAGATCCAGTTGCTACGACCTTTGCGTCATCGATACCGTCTAACCGGCCCCAGACGTTTCCTACTGCATCTCGAGAAACTTTAAGACCGGACTCTTGGCACCATTGTGTATACTGATCGGCGGCGGAAACCCATTCGGGAGTATATGCCGTGCGCCAAACACCGGTCTCACCGTGAGCACCGTGTGTCGCGAAATCTGCAAGCCATTGTTCAACCTGTACAGGATCTATTTCTATGCGAGGATCCACTGTTACCTACTCTCCAGTTAATTCTGTTGTACCCAAATGGACGGCTCAAGTTATCGACTGTTAGTTAGGCGCAGCAACACCAACTGCGCAAAATCGGGACCGGAAGCGATGCCGCTCGCACGTCGGTTCTATAATCAACAGCTGAACTACTAACCTGTCACCCTAGAAGTGGTCCGGGACGAGCTTCTCAACACGGAGATCTTCTATATCCAGAAGGAGGCGAGGTTACTCATCGAACGCTGGAGACGCCATCACAACACAACCAAGTCACACGTTTCACTGGGCTATCAGCCACCGGTCACTGGGCTATCAGCCACCGGCACCCGAGGCCGTATTACCACGTTCTACTGTGCAGGCTTACGCTGTTCCCGCTTGCACAGCAGAGCATAAACCCCTGTTAAACTCTCTCACAGGTGTTGGACCACCTCGTGGGGGCAGGTCAACTTAAGCGATTATAGCAATCAGGAGCCAGAACCATGCCGTCCCAATTACAAACTACACCGTATGAGAGCCTTATACATAACCTTGATGATCTGCTGGTTCATGATACGCCATATGGCGAGGCACGGTTGCTGGGTGGAAGCCAGGTCCTCGGTATTTGGGCCAAGATTCGAGCCGGAAGCCATATACCATCGCATTCGCATCCCAATGAGCAGATCGCCTGGCTAATCTCGGGCCGGTTCGATTACAAATTTGGAACCGGAGAAGAGGCAACGTGCACCGCAGGATCGCTGGTTCTTATCCCAGGCGGCATTGAGCACGAGGTGTGGTATCAAGAGGACTGTGAGTTGCTCGAAGTTTTTTCCCCGCCACGTACCGACATGTTTCCTGGGCTCGTAAACAATCCATATGGTCTAGAAAACTGACGATTTTGGATTGCAAAAAGCCGCTTGGATAGATTGGCCGAAGCCAACCAGCGAGAGACTTTTCGCATGAAGTACCCAATAGTCAAATTTTTGCAATAAAGCCGCGCGCCATGTTTTGGCTGCGGCATGTTCCTATGAGCTGACGCCAAGCATCAGCTCATTGCCCAGTCACCCTAGGTTAGAACAGCTAGAGACACCGGTGCGCCGCAAACCACCACACCTGTTCGGATTGGGTATGGATTGGCGTCGCGGTTGACCCAAATCAATACAAACGAACCTCACCTTTGCCAGAGTTCACCATTCAGGGAAGCGTCCAGAAATCCGTGGGCGTAATGCGCAACTTAAGGGAGACTTTCTGATGGCACTGGTGAAAGTTAACGTAACCGTCGACGAAGACGTAGTTGAAACTAGAAATTTGCCGCTGTTAGACCTCGGGCCTTACCGCGCCGGTGAGCCTGGAGCAAAAAGCCGGTTGGCAGATGAGTTGCGCCAAGCCGGTGAAGAGGTTGGGTTTCTGGCGCTCATTAATCACGGTATTTCCCAATCTCTTCTAGACCGGGTTCTTGCTGAAGATCGCCGGTTTTGCGCCCGGCCTTTGGAAGAAAAGCTCAAGATCCAAATCAATGAAAACCAACGGGGTTATATTCGCGTCAAGGCGACACTGGCCAAACACTCGACCTACCACAAGCATACCAAGATGGACTTTAACGAAACGACGGTCTTCGCGACCGAGCACGGGCCTGATAATCCGCACGTTAAAGAGGGCAAACAATTCTACGGCCAGAACCAATGGCCGGAGAATTTGCCCGGCTTCCGCGAAGTGGTAGAGGAATATATGGCTGCCATGGAAGGTCTAGGGAAAAGTCTTTTGCCGGTTTGGGCGTTAGCGCTCGATATGCCGGAAGATTTTTTCGATCCGTATTTCAAGAATTGCTACACCTACTTCCGCATGGCGCATTATCCACCGAAAGCCGAAATCGAAGAGAACGAATTTGCCCTTGGCGCACATGCTGACACTGGCTTCATGACATTGCTGCCCTCGCCCGACGTCCAGGGTCTCGAAATTTTGGACAACGACGGGGTTTGGTTCAAGCCTGAGAAGGTGCCCGGTGTAATCCACGTCAACATCGGCCAGTTTAGGGAGCGATGGTCGAATCATCGATTTCACGCCACGCCACACAGGGTGACCGTGCCACATAGTGACGATCGCTACACGATCCCGGTGTTTGTCAATCCCGATTTCGAACCAACCATGGAGTGTATTCCAACCTGTATGGCACCGGACAATCCACCCAAATACCAGCCGGAATCCTATTGGGAGTTCTTCAAATGGTATATGGGACAAACCTATCCCCACTACGACGACTTTCATAAAGGCGCCTGATGTCCACCAACGGCCTACAGTTGAAGGGTATCAGCTACTCGACGAGTGGTCGGATATAGGATTAGCCAGACGATATCATTGGGCCTACGTCAACCATTGCTTCGAATTTTGATTGGCCCACGGTAAATGGAAAGATGTCGACCGCATCGATGGGGAGCGCTGCTGCTCCGGACGTGACGTTGTTTATACCCAAACAGCCGTCTCGCATCCAAACCACGCCACGAGGGATGCGATCAGTTACGAGCGCCCGGGCCGTGAACTCACCGTGGTCGTTGAAAACACGAATTGGACTGCCGTCCTCCAGACCGCGCGCCCTAGCGTCACTTGTCGCAAGCCATAGCTGAGCCCCCAGGTCATGCTTGGCCAAGCTCGGAAGCGCTTGTCCATGATCGTAGAAAGAATGAAACTGTGTGATCGTCCGTCCTTGGCAAAGAACGAGTGGAAACTCGGATACGGCAACGTCCTCGTGGACAGGTAAGCGTGGTAGGCCAGCCTCTCCTGCGCGAACGGACGAAAATTCAATTTTGCCGGAGGGTGTATGGTACTGGTGGGTTGGATAGGCTACGTGCGACACGTCAAGCGCCTTGATTCCGGCCATTGAGCGGAGGTCAGAGACTGTCGCGTGGCCGGTGGAGGGATGATCCAGAACCGCGCTAATAACGTCCTCTTGGTTTGCCCAGGGATAAAAATCATTAAGGCCAAGGCGGGTTGCCAACCCTTTCAACACGTCCTGGACTGGCCACGCTTTGCCTTCTGGCTCCAGAGCCCGCTCCATCAAGTAGATGTGTGTATTGGTTGATTTGCATCCGATATCCTCGAGCCATGCGGTGGCAGGCAAAACGATATCAGCAAATCGGCGGGAAGTTTCATTCATGAAGAGATCGTAAGTGACGACAAGCTCGGCTTTGTCGAGACCAGCGGCAACATCTTCGGCGCCGGCGTACGAAGAGAGTATGTTCGAGCCGAACAAAATGAGAGCTCGGACGAGCCGACTACCGATCGCTGCGGAAATCTCGGACATTTGGTTTGGAATGTAGTTTCCCGCAGGGCGTTTGTCGCGGTCAGCGATGGTGGCGAAGCCACCGCCATGGCAAGAACTCGAATGACGCGGTCCGATACCACCACCGTGAACTCCAAAATTTCCGGTTAGCGCCGGCAAACAGGATATAGCGCGTGCAGCGCGCCAACCATTAAATCCTTTATGAATGGAACTGCCGCCAAGAATGATCATTGCCGGCTTAGTTTCAGCATAAAGTCGCGCCAGAGAACGGATTTGGACAGCGTCGACACCCGTAATATCTGACGCCCAATTTGGGGTGAACGGACGAACATGGTTCACCAGTTCCTCAAAGCCGACAGTATGGTCGTGGACGAAATGTATGTCGTAGTAGTCCTCGGCGATGATCGTATGCATCATGGCCAGCGCCAGGGCAGCATCTGTCCCTGGGCGAATTAGAATCATTTCGTCCGCCTGTGCGGCTGCCTCCGTTTCCCTAACATCAATGGCAATAAGCCGCGCGCCGCGTTTCTTAGCGGCAACCAAGTGCGGAACAGTGTTTGGTTGGCTCACCAAGTTTGCACCCCAGAGGAGGATCATCGCAGCGCTCTCGCCCATATCCTCCTTTGTGTTGGTTTCGAGCGCGCCAGTCAGGCCCAGACCAAATCCTCCGAGCCCCCAGCAAATCATCTGCGGGTTCCAATTTTGACAGCCGTAGTGATTTGCGAATCGGCCCAACAGCTGAGAGTTGGTGAATAAACCGTAATTGTTGGCAAGGTTGCCATGACCCGACCAGATACCGACGGCCTCGCGGCCAACTAGTTCCATGCGCTCAGTGACAAGGTCTAGTGCGTTATCCCAACTTGATTCTCGCCAAGCATCATCACTTCGCCGGTCACGAATAAGCGGTGTTAGTAGGCGCTTGCTGTTACCAATTATCTCTCCTGCCGCACGGCCTCGGACGCAAAGAAACCCTTGGTTGTCGGGGTTGTCATTGTCTCCGGCAATGCCAACCAGCCGTCCATTATTGACCTCGGCGAGCATGCCGCATTGCGTCGGATGACAATTCATCGGACACATGGTGCGGATCTTGCCAATCTTGGCTTTGGTCATCACGGTTACACCCCTCTTCTTAAGGGAATTATATACCTAACTCTCCTTATTTAAGGTTCTGCGAGATAGCGCCGAACAACTGAGTATCCGTTGAGACAAGTGCACCGTCAACATTGTGCCCTCTTGCTGAGCTACGCGCCCGGGGCCCTAAACACCTAAAAATAAAAGCTTCCCGTTTCCTAAATCTTTGTATGCGGTTGAGGACGCATTTCGCTTTTCTGTATCGGAGAATAAACATGCAATCATCGTTGATTTTTTTGTCGACTCACGCAACACAACACATGCGGTCAAGCGCTTGAACAAGCAAGATGGTGGGCGCCGCCCATGTATCTTTATCACCAATAATGAAGTTGCAGCCAGTGAGTACAAAAAAATGCGTGAAGCAGAATTACGCCCCGGTGATGCAAAGTGGGAAATGGGATATTTGTGAGGATATTACCAAGCCGCGCACTGAGGCCGCCATCGCCGGCAAAACGCCAAAAGGCGAGCCCATTAAAGGCGACTGTAAGTTCACAGATGAATTTTATACGGCCGAGTCATTGGGGATACTGGCCAAGTAGCTAAGTCCAGCAAGGTGCATCTAATGCCACTGTTCTGGCTCCTCAGACTGAGTATTAGGGCTTCACCTACTTTCTCGTTCGCTAGAGTTTCCTCTTTGGGACATGGTTATAGAGCGGCGACAGATAGCGAGACGATCGCAAGGCAGAGATAGGTTTTTTTACATAGGATTGATGAGGGAGGCATGATATCGACGACAACACAGGCAACGCTTGAAGGCAGAGCCGTAGTTGCGTGGGTCGCATTCCTATTTCCCATCTGTGTTCTCCTCTTCGCGCTCGCGTTCCTCCCTAACCTGCCTGTTCTCTGCCCGCAACTGTTCAGCTTCGGCGCGGGTTGCCGTATCTCCTAGCCAGCCCAGGCGCTTGGCCACCACTTGGGGGAGCAAACCCTGAGCGGCGCACCGCTTGGCATGGTCCCAACTAGCGGTGGCGTAGACCGTGCCGTTTTCCACATAGTCACCTGCAGCGTTGTAGCCACAACTCTGTAGACTAGACGCCGAACCAGCGGCACCTGAGACGATGCCCGCAGCGGCGATAATTGCAAGCATTCTACTTTTTTTCTTCATCTTCAAACTCCAATTCGCGTGGTTAAACTTCTAGGGCGGTATACCCCGTTGCCGAGCCCCAGGGTTTCTCCAAGTCTAGGGTGTGTTCTACCGCCTTGCGCACCTTATACATGCAGGTGAGGCACACGCCTCCTCTCTCCGTGTCTCTGTTTTCTTCGGTTACGTCGACTATCGAGTTGCCGTCTCAAGAGACGGATATTCCGGCTCAATCGATAAGGTGACTTCAGCCTCTGTGCGGCGGTTTTTAAGCTCCGGAATGCCATCAGGTGTCGCGACAGCTGGCTGGCTTTCCCCCAGGCCTTCAATGCTGAAGGTGTATTCCCCCGGCCACATAGCATTGATTGTTCGAACGAGCGACACCGCGCGCGTGACGGATAGCTTATCGTTGTGTGCTTCAGAACCAGAGCGATCTGCGTGCCCGGTAACGTGAATGTGCATTTGGAGATCACCCCAGTCGCGTTCCGCGAAAGACTGAATAAACGCCAGATCTTCGTTGCGCGGATTGGGATTATTCAGTTCATGGTGAACGACCAGTTTGGCCCGGGCCTCTCCATTCTCTGTGATCTCGATACCGGCCTGCTCTTGGAACCCGACGAGGGCCTCATCGAATGCGGATTGACAAGCCGCGATGTGTTCGGTCTGCCATCCCTCTTCGGCCTGTTCTACCCAGCAATCGAAACTGGTTATCGCCTTTGCAAGATACGCCCCTCCCTCTTTAGGGGGGACAAGCCGCATGGCAACTTTAAGACGACCTTCACCAATGTTGAGAGGCTCAACAAACTCCTCATCTATATTCCAATCTCGGAAGTTCTCGGGCTGCGCGGTCTGCAGATTTTCAAGGATCCTCAGAGCTTTTGCGGCAAAGTAGCCGGCATCCTGCCAATCCATCATTTCGTCTGCTTCGAAGGTGACAAACTTTCGATACCCTTCAGCGACCTGGCCGCTAAAGCTACTCTGGTCGATCGACTTTTCCCGGAGTTCGGCTACGTCGTAGGCGCCACAGCCAGAAAGCGTGCCAAGCAGTCCAAGACCAACGGCGGCTTTTATGCATTTGGAGGTGTTCATCGAATGGCTCCCTATCGTTTTCGGAGCCTTTCTAAGCTTCAAAGCCGACACAAATTCGTCGACAATACGACAGCATTATGATTTTGAGCCGTTGATTATCATGTGAGAGGCACAAGTCCGCCAAACGCTTGTCGGGCTTTGCTGTCAAACCGGTTCAGTGATTATCTAACCGGTGATCTGCCCCCCCCTAACCAGGTCTATTTGCTGGGTTAGAGATAAGCATCTGGATCGCATTTGTCTAACGTCAGCGCCCATGGGACGTTCTGAGGGGTTTTCATAAAGGAGGATTTCTGGCTCATCGTAGTGACCGAAGGGAACGCAGATGAAGCAGAAATTAATGAGCAGAAAAGACCCGGTCGAGAAGGCGGTCCGGCTTACGGATTATGGGATTACGGTGACAATTTATTAAATCCGGCTTACGGTCACAGACGGTTGAATAGCCCGGAATTACGATTGTGTATCCGCACCGGCCCTTTACCGCGGCAGGGCGCTCGATCCCATCAGATAAGCGTCGACCGCGTGGGCGCATTGGCGGCCTTCGCGGATCGCCCACACCAACAACGACTGGCCGCGGCGCATGTCGCCGGCGGTGAACACGCCGTCTATCGAGGTGGCGTAGTCAACTGTATTGGCGGCGACATTGCCGCGGATATCGACCGCTACGCCCGTTTGTTTGAGCATGCCGGGTTGGCGCGGTCCGAGGAATCCCATGGCGAGTAGCACCAGGTCGGCCTTGAGTTCGAACTCGCTGCCCTCGATCCGCTGCATTTGCGGCTGGCCGCCACTGCCGCCATTGTCATCTCCACCGGTCCATTCGACGCGCACGCAGTCCAGCGCTGTAACCCGGTCGTTGGCGCCGCGGGCATTAGCCGTCAGCACCGACCAGTCGCGCTCACAACCTTCTTCCTGCGACGACGAGGTACGCAGTTTGTTGGGCCAGTCCGGCCACACCAGTGCCTTGTTCTCGTGCTCCGGCGGTTTTGGCAGGATCTCCAGTTGGGTGATCGAGGCGGCGCCGTGGCGCACCGAGGTGCCGATGCAGTCGGAGCCAGTATCGCCGCCGCCGATGACGACGACGTGCTTACCGGCCGCTGTGATCGTACCGTCGGGCGCCGCCACCGCTTCGCTGTCGCCGGCACCGCGTTTGTTCTGCTGGGTCAGAAAGTCCATGGCGAAATGGATACCGTCGAGCTCACGGCCCGGTACGTCCAGGTCGCGCGGCGTTTCGGCGCCGCCGGACAAAACCACCGCGTCATAATCCCGGATTAGCTGGCCGACGGTTAGATCGACGCCAATCTCAACATTAGTGCGGAACTCGACACCTTCGCGGATCATTTGCTCGACGCGGCGGTCGATCAGCGCTTTCTTCATCTTGAAATCGGGGATGCCATAGCGCAACAAGCCGCCGACGCGGTCGTTCTTCTCGAACAGGGTGATGTCATGGCCGGTGCGGGCAAGTTGCTGCGAACAGGCCATTCCCGCCGGTCCTGAGCCAACGACGGCAACCTTTTTGCCGGTGCGCTTGGCGGCGGTTACGGGTTGAATCCAGCCTTCCTGCCAGCCGCGATCGACGATGGCGCATTCGATGGTCTTGATGGTCACTGGCGCGTTGTCGATGTTTAATGTGCACGCTTCCTCGCAGGGTGCGGGGCAGACACGGCCGGTGAACTCGGGGAAATTATTGGTCGAATGCAAGGTATGCGAGGCGATTTTCCAGTGGTCGCGGTAGATCAGGTCGTTCCAGTCGGGGATCAGATTGTTGACCGGGCAGCCGTTGTGGCAAAATGGGATGCCGCAATCCATGCAGCGCGCGGCCTGGCGGCCAAGCTCTAAATCGGGCAGGGGCTCGGCGAACTCCTGCCACGTCTTGGTGCGCTTTTCGGCCGCTTCATAGCCGTGGTCGTGGCGCTCGAATTCAAGAAAACCAGTGTTCTTACCCATAATTATTCCTTGTCTACCGGCAACTTACTGAGCAGCGGCAGCATCCTCCTCCTCGCGCTCGGCTTGCAGTTCGAGCAGTGCGCGGCGGAAATCCTTGGGCACAACCTTGACGAAATTGCTCAGCGTTGTCGCCCAATCGTCGAGCAGCGCGCTGGCGTTTTCGCTGTCCGTCAGCAGCCGGTGGCGTTCGATCAGGATGCGCAGTCGCTCGGCGTCATAGGCCAGCATGTTGCCCATACCGCTGTCGTCGGCGCTGATCGAAAGCTGGTGCGGCTGGCCGGGGTCGTCGGCTGCGTTGGGATCGGCGGGCGCGATAGGCTCCAGATCGACCATTGCCATGTTGCAGCGCTCGGCGAACTTGCCGTTGGGATCGTGGACATAGGCGATGCCGCCCGACATGCCAGCGGCGAAGTTGCGCCCGGTCTCGCCGAGAACAACCACTACGCCGCCCGTCATGTACTCGCAGCCATGGTCGCCGACACCCTCGACGACAGCGATGGCGCCGGAATTGCGCACCGCGAAACGCTCGCCCGCAACGCCCTCGAAATGAGCTTCGCCGGCAATAGCTCCATACAGCACGGTGTTACCGATAATGATGTGCTCGGAGGCGACGCGTCCGCCTTCGCGCGGTTGGCGCACGACCAGTTGGCCGCCCGACAGGCCTTTGCCGACATAATCGTTGGCGTCGCCGATGAGGTCGAGGCTGACCCCGCGCGACAGGAACGCCCCAAAGCTGCCGCCGGCGTTGCCGGTGAAGTGGATTGAGATGGTGTTCTCAGGTAGTCCGGCATGGCCGTAGCGCTTCGCTACCTCGCCTGACAGCATAGTGCCGACGGTGCGTTTGGTGTTCTGGATCGGTCGCTCGATGCTGACGGGCTTACCGTTTTCCAGCGCGTCTACGGCGGCGGCGATCAGATCGTTGTCCAACGCGGCTTCCAGATTGTGGTCCTGGGATTCACAGTTGAAGATCGCCACGCCCGGTTGTGGTTGCACCTGGTAGAGGAGACGGCTGAGGTCGATACCGGCAGCCTTCCAGTGGTCTATGCCGCGGCGCATATCGAGCTTTTCGGTCTGGCCGATCATCTCGTCGAACGTCCGGAAGCCAAGTTGCGCCATCAGTTGACGCACTTCCTCGGCGACGAAGAAGAAATAGTTAACAACGTGCTCGGGCGTGCCGGTGAAGCGCTTGCGCAGCACCGGGTCCTGGGTGGCGACCCCAACTGGGCAGGTGTTGAGATGGCATTTACGCATCATGATGCAGCCCGCCGCGATCAGTGGTGCGGTGGAAAAACCGAATTCATCGGCGCCGAGTAACGCGCCGATAACGACATCGAGTCCGGTGCGCAGACCACCATCAACCTGCACGGCAATGCGGCCGCGCAGACCGTTTAGAACCAGCGTCTGATGGGTCTCCGACAAGCCGATCTCCCACGGCGAGCCGGCATGGGTTAGCGAGGTTAGGGGGCTCGCCCCGGTGCCGCCGTCATAGCCGGAAATGGTAACATGGTCGGCGCGTGCCTTGCTGACGCCCGCGGCGACAGTGCCGACGCCGACTTCCGACACCAGCTTGACAGATATGCGTGCCTGCGGATTGGCGTTCTTCAAATCGTGGATGAGTTGCGCCAGGTCCTCGATCGAATAGATGTCGTGATGAGGCGGCGGTGAAATTAGGCCGACGCCGGGTGTCGAGTGGCGCACCCGGGCGATATTCTTGTCGACCTTGTGGCCCGGCAGCTGGCCACCCTCGCCGGGCTTGGCGCCCTGCGCCATCTTGATCTGGATATCGTCGGAATTGACCAGATATTCGGTGGTTACACCGAAACGACCCGAGGCGACCTGCTTGATTGCCGAGCGCATCGAATCGCCATTTTCCATGGGCGTAAACCGGTCGACTTCCTCGCCGCCTTCGCCGGTGTTGGACTTGCCGCCGATCTGGTTCATTGCGATCGCCAGCGTGGTATGCGCTTCGCGGCTAATCGAGCCGAAACTCATGGCACCGGTGGCAAACCGGCGAACGATAGTGCTCGCCGGCTCGACTTCATCGAGCGGCAGCGGCTTTTCGGCAAAGCGAAATTCCATCAGCCCGCGAATAGTTAGCAGGCGCTCATTCTGTTCGTTAACGCTGTCGGCAAACGCCTTGTAATTGCTGGGCAGGTTGCCGCGCACCGCATGTTGCAGGTCGGCGACCGATTGCGGCGTCCAGGCATGGTCCTCGCCGTGCACGCGGAACTCGTAATCGCCGCCGGGACCGAGCATGTCGAGGTAAACTGGGTTGTTGCCCCAGGCGCTGCGGTGGCGCACCAGCGCCTCGGCGGCGATGGCGTCGATGCCGGCGCCTTCGATAGTCGAGGCCGTACCGGTGAAGTATTTCTCGATGAAGTCGCTGGCCAGACCAACCGCGTCGAAAATCTGCGCGCCGCAATAAGACTGATAGGTTGAGATGCCCATTTTGGACATCACCTTCAGAATGCCCTTGTTGACCGCTTTGATGTAATTCTTGCGCACCTCTTCGGCGCTCAGCTCAAGTGCCTCGCGGAGCCGGATTTCCTCCAGTGTATCGAACGCCAGCCATGGATTGATCGCCTCTGCGCCATAGCCGGCGAGGACGCAGAAATGGTGCACCTCGCGCGCTTCGCCGGTTTCGACGACGAGGCCAGTTGAGGTGCGCAGACCCTGGCGGATCAGGTGGTGATGCACTGCAGCCGTGGCTAACAAGGCCGGCATCGCCACGCGTTTGGCCGAGGAGGCGCGGTCGGATAGCACCAGAATGTTGTAGCCCGAGATAACCGCGTCGGTGGCCTCGTGGCACACATGGTCGAGCGCCGCTTCGAGCCCTTCGGCGCCCGCTTCGACCGGCCAGGTCGTGTCGATAGTCTTGGTGCGGAACGCCTCGCCGACTAGCGTCGATATGGCGCCTACCTTGATAAGATCGGCGTTGGTGAGGATTGGCTGCGACACTTCGAGACGGTAATGGGAGCCGGCATGGTGGCCGAGCAGGTTAGGCCGCGGACCGATCATCGACACCAGCGACATCACAAGTTCCTCACGGATCGGATCGATCGGTGGGTTGGTCACTTGGGCGAAATTCTGCTTGAAAAAGTTGTAGAGCAGCTTCGGCTGGCGCGACAGCACCGCCGGCGGCGTGTCGACTCCCATCGAGCCGACCGGATCTTCGCCGTGCAGCGCCATCGGCTCGAGGAACATTTTCAGGTCTTCCTGGGTGTAGCCGAAGGATTGCTGGACGTTGAGTTGTTCCTCAGGCGCGTTGCGCCGCGTTTCATCCTGCCCGTTGTCGGTCTCCTCCAGTTCCTCGAGCTTGAACTGGGTTTCGTCGAGCCAATCCTGATAGGGATGCTCGTCGGCGAGCTGCTGTTTGATCTCGCTATCGTCTATGATGCGGCCTTCGGCGAAGTCGATCAGGAGCATCTTGCCGGGCTGCAGTCGCCATTTTTTGACGATGCGTTCTTCGGGCACCGGCAGCACGCCGACCTCCGAAGCCATGATCACATGGTCGTCGTCTGTCACCACGTAGCGTGCCGGGCGCAGGCCGTTACGGTCGAGCGTCGCGCCGATTTGCTGGCCATCGGTAAAGGCGATCGCCGCCGGCCCGTCCCATGGTTCCAGCAGCGCTGCATAATATTCGTAAAACGCTCGGTGCTTGGGATCCATCATGGGGTTACCCGCCCAGGCCTCGGGGATCAGCATCATCATTGCGTGCGCCAGTGAGTAGCCGCCGGCGACCAGCAGTTCCAGCGCGTTGTCGATGCACGCCGTGTCCGATTGGCCGTGCGGGATCAGCGGCCACATTTTATCCAGATCGGGCCCGAGCAGGTCGCTGGCGATCGAGTGCCGCCGCGCCGCCATCCAGTTGATGTTGCCGCGCACCGTATTGATCTCGCCGTTATGGGCGATCATGCGGTAAGGATGCGCCAGCGGCCATGACGGGAAGGTGTTGGTCGAAAAGCGCTGATGGACCAGGGCCAGCGCCGATTCCGTCAGAGGATTGGCAAGGTCGAGGTAGAAGGTTTCCACCTGACGCGCCAGCAACAGGCCCTTGTAGACGACAGTGCGGGACGAGAGCGACGGAATGTAGAAGTCGGATAGCTCGCCGTCGTCCGCGCGCACGCGGTTGAGGGTCTGCTTGCGAATGGTCAACAGTTTACGCTCGAACGCATCCTGGTTTTTCAGCCCGGAATTGCGCCCAACGATCGCCTGGCGGATGATCGGCATCACCTCCAGAACGCGTTCGCCGATGCCGTCGAGGTCGGTAGGCACGTCGCGCCAGGCTACCAGCGTCTGGCCCTCGGCGGCGACGAACTTTTCGAAATGGCGCATCGCCGTTTCGCAGGCCGTGTCCTCTCGCGGCAGAAAGCACATGGCGACGCCATAGTGACCTTCTGCTGGCAGGTCGATTCCAGCCCCGGTAGCCCAGTCACGCAGCATCGTATCGGGCATCTGGATCAGGCAGCCAGCGCCGTCGCCAACTAGTGGATCGTCGCCGACGGCACCGCGGTGATCGAGATTGAGCAGAATCTGCAGGCCGTTGCGAATAATATCGTGCGATTTGCGGCCCTTGATATTGGCCACAAAGCCGACACCGCACGCATCGTGTTCGTTGCGCGGATCGTATAGACCCTGTACGGGCTTTTGATGGTCAAATGGCACCATTCAAAACGCTTCCCCAAAACCTTTTTCGTTCCGGTGAAGGCTCTACACCGGCAGAATATCCCCAAAATATGGGTGAGCCGCAGCGCAAAGGCGAATCCCTACCATTCACCACCGTTGCGGACCGCTAATTTTAACCTATTAGACCGCTATTTTCCAAGTGCTTGTAGAAAAACGCCAAGTTGGAAGGTGATGTAGCGGCCACGCCAGGCCCCGTGGATTGTATTTGAACAATTTCACGCGAAGTATGGTTAATGACCCGTTCGCGGCCTCGCCGGATCGTAAGGAGACACCGGGATGGCCAAAAATCGTGCGAAATAGCGGAAATTAGCGCCAAAAAGCGTCGTGGCGGGTTTTTTAGGTGCAAAAACGGCGCAACAAAGCCGGGCTGCGTGAGGATTAATCTTCTGTCGAATGCCGGAACGTGTTCACTGCCGATCGGAAATCGTTGAGACCCAGCTGTTCGCGGAGATCCTTGTGGCCATCCATTACGGCGGCGTCAACGGGAATGCCGAGACCGTTAGCAATGCGGTCGTTCTTGGTGAAGTTGGTGGCGACCGCCGCCGCTGCCGACACCGCCGCTGGGCCTAATTCTTCTGCCAACGCACTCGGCTGCCACTTCGCGCAGGATATGGATCACCTCGCTCTCCAGACCGTCGAGATAGTCCCACGATGCAGCACTGACGCGCGACGAGCTTTCTATCGCGGTGAGGTGATCTGCGCGAACGAGTTTAACTTTACTCATGACGATTGTCCGCGGACGTGCAGTCCGCACTCCTTGTGTTCGGGTTCTTCCCACCACCAACGGCCGGCGCGTTCGTCTTCGCCCGGCTTGATCGCGCGGGTGCATGGTGCGCAGCCGATGCTGGCGTAACCGATGTCGTGCAACGTGTTGGTGGGTACCGAATGGTGGTGGATATAGGTCCACACTTCTTCCCCCGACCAATCGGCAAGAGGGTTAAACTTCGCCAGTCCGTTTTCCGCGTCCCGCTCCTCAAATGGCAGATCTTGGCGGACTGGTGATTGCTCGCGGCGCTGGCCCGTTATCCAGGCCCTGCGGCCCGCTAGCGCCCGCTTGAGCGGCTTTACCTTGCGGATGTAGCAACACTCTCGGCGCAGCGCGACACTTTCATAAAAGGCGTTCGGGCTGTTGTCGGTAGCGTAAGTTTCTAACCCTGAAGCCTCGGGCGCATATACAACCAGTGGTACGGCGTAGCGTTCGCGCATTTGCGCCATCAGTTGATATGTCTGCTCTGGCAAGCGGCCGGTATCGAGAGTGAATATCTCGATATTAATGGCATGGCGGTCGATCATGTCGGTCAGCACCATGTCTTCAGCGCCCAAACTGCTCGCGAGCGCGGCGGATGCGTGGTCGCTGGCGATTGTACGCAATTGCCGAAGGACATTGATCTCTTTGCTGTTAATTATGCTCATGGGTCCAATCAATTATCTGTGGATTCACCTGCCACCCGTCGGTGGGCGACACCCGAATCTGTTTCACTATTTTCAAGACCAAAACGGCGTGACAAACCAAAGCGGTCGCTTTCGCACGCGTTAGCCGTGGGTTCCGTTCAGAAGAACGCTCGAGGTATCGTTGCGGATCGCGGCTGCAGAGCGTTGCCGATCGGCGGCGGATTGGTAGACGACATCGATTTCGTCGAATGCCGATAAAGCTTCTTCCGCCGCCAATTTGCCGACGTATTCGAAGGAATCGAAACCGCAACGCTGCATAAACAGCAACTGGTCGTATAGGACTTCGCCAGTGGCGCGCAATTCGCCGGTATAGCCATGGCGTTGGCGTAGCAGCCGGGCCGTGGAATAAGACCGACCGTCCTTAAACTGCGGAAATTCGAGCGCTACCACATCGAAAAACGCTAGGTCTTCGGCTATGGCGCCGGCATCGTCGTCGCTCCGCAGAAGAACGCCGAGAGGTGCGTTATGGCCCCTCAGTGCCTCCCGTTCGATTTGCCAACGGGCCAGCGAAACGATCACCCCGCCATCGGCCGGTATAGGTTCTGCGTCATCGATATGCCGCCAGGTATCGGCAACGATCTGTTTGTTTTTAATGAAGGACATAGAGGTTTTCCTTGAATGGCTCCTTGCCGATCCGGCGATAGGTCTCGAGGAAGCGCTCGCCGTTGGCGCGCTGTTTGACATAGGTTTCGACAACAGTCTCGATCGCGTCGACAACTGCGTCATAAGCGACGGACGGACCGACGATTTCGCCGAGGCTGGTATTTTCATCGGCGCTGCCGCCGAGGGTGATCTGATAATATTCCTCGCCCTTACGGTCGACGCCGAGCAGGCCGATGTGGCCGACATGGTGATGGCCGCAGGCGTTGATGCAGCCCGAAATTTTCACTTTCAGTTCGCCGATACCGTGCTGCTGGTCGAGATCGGCAAAGCGTTTGCTAATGTCCTGGGCCAACGAGATTGAGCGGGCATTGGCCAACGTGCAGTAATCCATCCCCGGGCAGGCGATAAGGTCGCTGACCAACCCGAAGTTAGGGGTCGCCAGATCTAAACTTTTGAGCGTCTGCCAGACGCCGTAGAGACCGGCCTGACGGACATGGGGCAGCACCAGGTTCTGCTCGTGCGTTGCCCGAATTTCGGAGAAGCTGAAGCGTTCGGCGAGCGCCGCGACGGCGTCCATCTGCTCCGCCGTCACATCGCCTGGAATACCGCCCACGGGTTTCAGCGTGATATTGGCGATGGCATAGCCGGGCTGCTTATGGGGTGCGACATTGGTGCGTACCCATTGCCTGAAGTCGCGGTCCTCGAGCCGGTAGCGGGCGAATTTGCCATCCTCGCCCGGCAGTTTTTCGAAGCGCGGCGGCGCAAAAAATGCGGCGATGCGCTCGTGTTCGCCCGCCGGCAAATCGACTGCGCTGTCGCGAATCGCGTCCCACTCCTCCTCAACCAAGCGGATAAATTCCGCGCCACCCAATTCGTGCACCAGAATCTTTATGCGCGCCTTGTACATGTTGTCGCGTCGACCCGCCAGGTTGTAGACGCGTAGAATCGCTTCGAGATACGACAGTAGGTGACGTTTCGGCAGGAAGTCACGTATCGTGACTCCGATCATCGGCGTGCGGCCAAGACCGCCGCCGACGATCACCTCGTAACCCACCTCACCCGTATCGTCGTGCTTGATGACGAGGCCGATATCGTGCACGCGTACCGCCGCTCGATCGCGTGCCGAGCCGGTAACGGCGATCTTGAACTTACGCGGCAGAAACGAGAATTCTGGGTGCAGCGTCGACCATTGGCGCATAACTTCCGCGGTGATGCGTGGGTCGGCGACCTCATCGGCTGCCGCGCCGGCATACTGGTCGGCGGTAACGTTGCGGATGCAGTTGCCGCTGGTCTGCAGCGCGTGCATCTGTACCGCCGCCAGCTCGGCCAGAATATCGGGCGTGTCCTCCAGCTTCGGCCAGTTATATTGCAGGTTCTGGCGCGTCGTGAAGTGGCCGTAGCCCTTGTCGTAGCGCCGGGCGATGTGCGCCAGTTTGCGCATCTGATGTGACGATAGCGTGCCATAAGGGATGGCCACGCGCAGCATGTAGGCGTGCAACTGGAGATAGAGACCGTTCATTAGTCGTAGCGGCTTGAATTCGTCCTCGTTTAGCTCACCCGCCAAGCGGCGGTTCACCTGGCCGCGGAATTGCTCAACGCGCTGGTTTACCAGCGACTGATCGATTTCGTCATAGACATACATCGGTGTGCTCTTGTTGCGGCGGGCCGGTTTAAAGCTCGGCCTGTTTGCCGATATCCGGGCGTACCGTCGGGCCCTCGGCGCGGATTAGTTCGCGAAATCTAGTCGGTCGGCGTTTACCGCCGCTCACGTCAATGTCGATGAGGTACGGATCGACGACAATACGCGCCTCCACGGCGGCACCCGCTAACTTCAGCGCTGTCTCGCCTTCCTCTTCGCCGGTAACGACCAGCGCGGCGGTGATATGCTCGGACCAGTTGCCGCCATCCGTTAGATAGACGACGAGTCCGTCGTGGAGCCGGTTCGCCGAAATCACTTGGTGGTTCATGCGCGTATTCCTACAGTGCTAGCGCGTATGCTTGCGCGCGCGTTTCGGTGTCCTGGGTCGACTCTGTGGCCAATGCTGCAACTTCGCCGATGACGATAAGCGCCGGCCCGACGATGCTGTGCCAGGCCACCGTTGCGCCTAGGTTTGATAAGGTACCTCGGGCGACGACTTGTTCCGGCCGTGTGCCGTTTTCGATTAATGCGATAGGCGTTGCTGGTCTCATTCCATGCGCGACTAGCTGTTCGCCGATGGCCCTCGCGTTCGATACCCCCATGTAAAACACCAACGTGTCTCGGGTGCCGGCGAGGTGCGCCCAATCGGGTTCCTCTGAACCTTCACGCAGATGGCCCGTGACCAAGGTAACGCCTGAGGCGTAATCGCGGTGGGTCAGCGGCAAAGCCGCCGCCGCTGCACAGCCGGTCGCTGCAGTGATACCGGGGACGATTTCGACGGCGATACCAGCATCCTGCAGATCGATCATTTCTTCGCCGCCACGGCCGAACACGAACGGGTCGCCGCCTTTCAGGCGCACTACTCGTTTGCCGGCGTGCGCGCGGTCGATCAATGTCCGATTAATTTCTTCTTGTGGTACCGGATGACGGCCCTTTGTTTTGCCGACGAAGATACGCTCGGCATCCCGGCGCACGTAATCCAGTATTTGGTCGCTGATTAGCCGGTCATAGACGACCACGTCTGCATCTTGCATCGCGCGCATCGCGCGCAGGGTCAGGAGATCCGGGTCGCCCGGGCCGACACCGACGAGAGCTACCGTACCCTCGGGCGAGGTCCTGCCGGTTTTGTTGATCCGGCGCAACATCGCGTTGGTCGCCTGATCCTCGCGGCCATCCAGGACGAGCCGCGCGATTGGGCCGTCGAAGAAAGCTTCCCACAAGCGGCGCCGGCGATTGCTGTCAGGTTGTGCACTGGCGACGGCGCTGCGAAAGCGCTGCGCGAACCGGGCTAGGTTTCCTAGGCGTGATGGCAACATCGCTTCAATCTGCTCACGTAGCCGGCGCACCAGGACTGGAGCGGCGCCCGAGCTGCCGATTGCCACGAGCACCGGGTCGCGATCGACGATCCCCGGAAATACAACGGTCGAGAGGTCCGGCCGGTCAACGACATTAACGGGTACGTTCGCATGCTGGGCGGCCGCGGCAATTGTTTCAGCCTTATCACTATCGGCGTCTGCGACGACAATCAGGGCATAGGCGGTAAGCCGGTCGGGCAAAAGGGTCCTCGCTCCCCGAACCCCTTTCTCGATGCGAACCCTGCCGTCCTCTTCGAGCGCATTGATTTCGGGGGTTACGCTCGCAGCGATGACCGTCGGCTGTGCGTCCGTGCGCAACAGAAGGTGCAGTTTACGAGTGGCGGTTTTACCGCCGCCGACGACGAGGCATTCGCGCCCCGCGAGGTCGACGAATAGAGGCAGATACTTCATATCACGATCATCCGTGGCCCCGGTCCATGGCCCGCTAGAACAGTGTTTGTTAGGTCTAAATTAGAAAATTTTGTCATAAATGACAATAGTAATCGGAAAAGTAGAAATATATGTTCTTTATACTTGGAAAAATCAGAAAATTTTGTCTTAAAAGGAGATTTTGGTGAATAGATAATATGGGCCGGCGCATACTGAGAATTCTGCAGGCAGATGACAGCATGTCGGTATCCGACGTGGTCCGCGAGGTTGTTTTATTTAAGAAAGCTTTCAGGTGGTAATGCTCAACGGCGAGTTCAGAGATCATCGGCGATGGCAAGAAACCGGATCCGCAGGCCATCAGATAAAGACGAGCGCCTCGTATCAGACCTCGATCGGCGTTTCGGGATCGTTGCCCCATTCGGACCAGGATCCGTCATAGCCCCTGATATGGGGATAGCCCAATGACTTGAGCACAATATATGTGTGCGAGGATCGATGGTGTGTCTGGCAGTAGACAATGATCTCCTTGTCTGGCGTTACTCCGACCTCTTCGAACAGATTGCGCAACTCATCGATTGGCCTCAGTCGCGGAAACCGCTCCCGGTCGATGGCCAGTTCCCAGTCTATGTTGACCGCACGGGGTACATGTCCACCGCGGGCCGCTCTCACGTCCTGGCCAGAAAACTCGGCCGGGCTTCGGGCGTCGAGGAGCACAACGCTTGGATTGTTCAGGTGTTCAAGAATGTAGTTCTTGTCAACTCGTGCCAGGCCATGGCTCTGGACCCGATAGCGGGTTAGGTTTGGCGGAGTAACTCCGGATTCCCTGGCGTGCCCCCCGGCGAGCCAGGCGGGTAATCCGCCATCGAGCAACGAGAAGGTCCGGTGACCCACAGCATCGAGGGTCCACAGCAGGCGCGCTGCCTTGCTATTCTTCTCGGTGTCATAGGCGACCACATGCGTCTCGATGGAAATGCCAAGAGAAGAAAATACTTTGCCGAGGTGCTTGTTGTCGGGCAACAATCCTGCTGCCGGAGGCTGCTTGTCAACGATGCTCTCGTAGTCCAGATGAATGGCACCTGGCAAGTGGCGCTGCGCGTATGCCGCTTCGTTACCAACATGGACAACGAGTAAATCATCGCGCCCCAGCACGCGCTCAAGCTCATCACTCTCTACAATCAGAGGTAATCGAGGTTCAGGCATTAGCATCTACAGATTATAATAATAGGGACCAGACATAAAAAAATCTTTTATTGTTGACAATAGCAAACTGAAAATAAGACAAATTTGTTCTTTGATTATCGTATTTTCCGATGCTTTTGTCCCAACGTAAGGTTTTGGTGAATGGATGAAACAGACCGGCGCATCCTGAGAATCCTGCAGACCGACAGCAGTATGTCGGCGTCCGACGTGGCGCGCGAGGTTGGTTTATCGGCTTCGCCTTGTTGGAAACGGATAAAGCGGATGCAAGATGACGGCACCATCAAACGCCAGACCGCCGTGCTCGATGCAAACTACCTCGGTTTTGGTCTAACTGTATTCGTCAGCATCAAGACCGGTGAACATTCTGTCCAGTGGCTAGAAGAGTTTTCCAGCACCATCACTGCGATGCCGGAAGTGCTCGAGTTTCACCGCATGGCCGGCGAAGTTGATTACATGCTCAAAGTCGTCGTGCGCGACATGGTGGTATTCGACGAGTTCTATAAACGTCTTATTGAAATCTCAGCGCTTAGCGAGGTCACCTCGCGCTTTTCCATGGAGACGATCAAAGAGACGATGGCGCTGCCGATTTGAGAAAGTTCTCATGCGGCTAGCGTCAGAGTTGGGGCGTTTTTTGTGCACGCCAGCGTTTATAGAATCTGTTGCCGGTCGGCTCTTATCGCAGTAGCTTTTGCCCAATGAAACGCAACGGGGAGAGGTGCGATGTCAGTGGTTCATGTGGTGGCGTTGATTACCACCAAACCGGGTCAGCGCGAGGTGTTGTTAGATATGTTCCGCGGTAACGTACCCAACGTGCTGGCCGAGGACGGCTGCATCGAGTACCAGGCGACAATCGACGCCGAAGGTCTGGGTGCCATACAGACCAAATTTGGTGACGACACTTTCGTCGTTGTCGAGAAGTGGGCCAGCCTCGATGCGTTGAATGCCCATGCTGCTGCGCCGCACATGGCCGCGTATGCCGCCAGCACCAAGGACATAATTGCCGATCGTGTTATTCACGTGCTGTCGCCGACCTGATGGCGGCCTAATAACGCTCAACAACATCGAGCGAAAAGCGGTAATATAGTATGGTAGCCGTCGCCGCGAAGTGCTGCTGTCGCATGTTCTGATCAGCACGAATGTATGAATGTTTGGTAAGTTGTTCCGAAGGTAATGTGGCGTGGCCACGTTTGTTGGTTGGATTGCCGCACCGCCAACAGGGAGGTGACTTATGCCGACATTTATCAGCTATTTGAACTGGACCGAGCAGGGCATCCGAATTGTGAAGGATGCGCTGAACCGCGCCAAAGCAGTGCAGGCGGTAATCAAAAAATTGGGCCGGGAAATTAAGGATGTCTAACTGACCATCGGGCAGTATGACCTGCCGTAGCGGGCCAAAACGGGCCTGAAGTTGCCGGTTTTTCTATAGCCCCGCTGCGGCGGGGCTTTTCTTTGCCCAATTATGTCCGCATTGGCGTGCGGCTTCAATCGGCCACCGCGACGCTTGGCAGTGATGGCAACGGACTGTCGGCAACCATAATCTCGACGAGTGCGGGTTGATCCTTGGTTGCCTTAAGGCTGTCGCGCAGTGCGTCGGTTAGCTGACTTGGATCGCTCACCCGAATGCTCGCTGCGCCGCACGAACGCGCCATCGCCGCAAAATCAGGGCTGGTGAAGGTGGTGCCAAAGGTGTGGCCGTAAATGCTCTGCTGCTGCCCGTAGGTCTGGCCAAAGGCGCCGTTGTTCATGACTATCATCAAGATGTTGGCGCCATATTCCGCGGCGGTCGGCAAGTCGCCGCTGGTCATCAGAAAGGCGCCGTCGCCCGCCAGCGCCACCACGTTACGGTCCGGCATTTCCATGCCCGCCACCAGGGCCGTCGGCAGGGCAAAACTCATGGCGTTCCACACGCCCGACTGCATGAAGGACCAGGGCGTCGCGATGCGCCGGTGCAGCCGCGCCCACATCTGGCAGTTGCCGACGTCGCTGGCGACGACTGCGTCATCGTCGAGAACCGCGTTCATCGCTTCCATTACGACACCAGGATGGATCGGCGTTTCGCCGCGATGCGGCGCGTTGTCGGTCGCGAGGGTATCGGCTATCGACGCCTTTGTCGCGGCAATCCGTCCGACGAGTGCTGCATCGCTCGGGCGATACTCATTGCCGAGGCGCTGCAGCAGCGCGGTGAGAAACAGCTTCGGGTCTGCGACCCTTTGAACATTACCCTGATAGCGCTCATCCGCCGCATTATCGAACCCGGCCACGATCAATGGCTTCTCGCCGATATACGCCTGCAGATCGGCCATCGCTGCCGTAGCCATGCGCATGCCAATGCAAAAGACGAGATCGGCTTGCTTGAGCACCATGCCGCAGATCGGGTGTGGCTGGACGCCGCCAAAATGGCCGGCGGATAAGGGATTGTCACCGGGAATGACGCCGATGGCGTCCTGGGCGAAGACCACTGGCGCCTGAAGTTTTTCCGCTAGCTCGGCAAGCTCTGTCACTGCATCCTGGCGAATTACGCCCTTGCCGGCGGCGATGACCGGTGAACTGGCCTCTAGCAAGCGGCGCGCGAAGCGGTCGACGTCGCCAGCGTTAGGCTCTGCTACTACCGTCTCGATGCGCTTGTATCTGGGTAGCTGAGCCGGCGCTTCTTGCAGAATGAATTCGCTATAGTCGGACAGGCGTGGCAACTCCACATGCACGGGTCCCGGCCTGCCGCTACGGGCAATGTGAAACGCCTTCGCCATCGTCTCGGGGATGTCTTCGAGGCGCTCGACCCGAGCAGTCCATTTGGTGATCGGACGAAACATCTGATAGACGAAGTCGGGCTCGTCGACGCCGTGAAACGATTCGAGGTGGGCATTGAGCGGCACGGCGCCGCTGATATGGACCATGGGCGACGCTGCGCCATAGGCCTGGGCAACGCCGGCCATCGAGTTAACGCCGCCGGGCCCGGCCGTGACAATGCAGACGCCGGGCCGGCCCGTCAGTCGGCCATAGGCATCGGCCATTAGCGAAGCGTTCGGCTCCTGCTTGACGGTGACGAACTTGAGTCCGTCGACCCGACTCAACCCGTCATATATCGGATGGATATGAGACCCCGGAACGCTGTAGACAGCGCCGACTCCCTCTTCCCGAATGGCTTCGGCCACTGCCTCGCCGGCGTGCATTGCCGGGTGACTGGTGTTCATGGGTACCTCACCTCATTCCTTGTTGAACGTTTCGTTAGACTAACTCCAAAGTAACAAAGTTGTTTACTTCGATTAACACGCGTTGCGGAACGTGATCTGAAGAAGGGTGTGACGAATTCAAAGAGCAAGCCGGTATTGAATTGTGTATCGTGGTGGCGTCGCTATCGATAACAGCCAAATGGGGAATACGCCATGCAAGCTTTCACCCTGCACACGACCCCGCACATCGTGTTCGAGCCGGGCGGCATTCGCCGGCTCGGCGAGATCGCCGGCGGCCGGCTCGGCGATTGCGTTTTGCTGATCACAGACCCTGGCCTGCGTCAGGCTGGCCACGCCGTCGCGGCTGTCGATGCGCTGACCGGAAGCGGCGCCATGGTCGAGGTTTACGGCGAGGTCGAAGAAGACCCCTCGCGCGCCACGGTCGAGGCCGCCACGGCGATGGCGGCCGAGATTGGCGCCACCGGTGTCGTCGGCTTCGGCGGCGGTTCGTCGATGGATGTGGCCAAGTTGGTCTCGGCGCTGGCTGGCGGCGACCAACCGCTCGACGAGATGTGGGGGCAGGAACAGGTGCGTCGTCGTGTGCTGCCGTTGGTACTGGTGCCGACCACGGCGGGTACCGGTTCGGAAGTCACCCGGAGCGCCATCGTCACTTTGCCCGGTGACCGGAAGCTGGGCGTGGTCTCAGCCGCTCTGTTGCCCGATATCGCGCTACTCGACCCCAACCTAACGCTCAGCCTGCCGCCCTTCGGCACGGCGGTGACTGGCATCGACGCGATGACACACGCCATCGAGAGCTATACCGTGCGCCATCCCAACGCTAACCCGGTTTCGCGCACCGCCGCAATCGAGGCGCTCAAGCTGCTCGGCCGCAATATCGAGACCGCGGTGCGCGAGCCCGATAACCGCGAGGCGCGTGGCGCCATGCTGCTCGGCTCGATGATCGCCGGCACCGCTTTCGCTAACGCGCCGGTCGCCGCCGTGCACGCACTGGCACACCCCATTGGCGGCAGCTTTCACGTTGCACACGGCCTGTCGAACGCGCTGGTGCTGCCCCATGTCATGCGCTTTAACGCGCCGGTGGCGGGCGAGCGCTATGCTGAGTTGGCGCCGCACATCTTTTCTGACCTAACGGAATCAGGCGACGCTAGGGCGCTCTGTGACGTGCTGATTGGGCGTATTACCCAACTGCGCGCGGATGTTGGCCTGGTCACACAGTTGCGCGATGTCGGCGTTGGCGAGGGAGATCTACCGGGGATGGCCGAGAGGGCGATGGTGATGCAGTTCCTGCTCGACAACAATCCACGCGACATGGCTGAAGCCGACATCCTAGACATCTACCGTGCCGCCTACTGAGCCATCGCGATGCTGTGTCGTTTTCAGTACGCTCTGAACTACTGCGTGTGGTCGACCCCGGTCAGGTGAGGTGCGATGCCTGGCAAACAGTGCCTGCAACCTA
>CAZHBA010000079.1:0-5026 GCA_964530225.1 uncultured Rhodospirillaceae bacterium
TAAAGGTAAAGGTAAAGGTAAAGGTAAACCCGAGCGTAAGGGAAAAACCGGAACTATAGGCAAGGCAAATCCCGCAACTAGAGCCAAAACCCAGGCCAAAAAATGCTAGGAAATCTCGATTATCTCACCGTGGTGCTGGCAGTCGACGCTGGCCAGCTCAAGGAACGCGTCGGTCACGTCGTCGGGGGTTTTCAATGCCAGGGGATCTTCGCCAGGAAACGCCATGGCGCGCATCTGGGTGCGGGTGGCGCCGGGGCTGAGCAGATTGACCCGCACGGAAGTGTTCGCCAACTCTGCGGCCCAGACTTGCGTCATCGTCTCGAGCGCCGACTTGGTAACGGCATAGGCGCCCCAATAGGCCTGGGGGTACCGGGCGGCGGCGCTGCTCACCAGGATGGCGCGGCCGGCGTCGGACAGCCGCAATAGCGGTTCGACGACCCGCATGAGCCGCCAGTTGGCGTGCACATTGACATCGAACACTTCCTGCCAGGCCTTGGCGTCGTATTGGACTAACGGCGTCATGGTGCCGAGGATCGCTGCATTACCGACGAATATGTCGAGGTGGCCGAAGCGCTCCAGCAACGGCGGTCCAAAATTGTCGATGCGGTCGAACTCGGTGATGTTGCATGGTACCAGCGTAGCCGAGCCGCCGAGCGCCTTTATCTCATCATCGACTTCCTCGAGGCCGCCCACCGTCCGTGCGGTCAGCACCACATGCGCGCCCTCGGTGGCAAAGCGTTTGGCGACGGCGGCGCCGATGCCGCGCGAGGCGCCGGTGATCAGGGCTACGCGGTCGTGTAAGCGGCCGGTTTTGGTCATCGGTAGGGGAGGTTGCCTAAGCGAGTCCGGCGAGCAGCGACATCTGCGTCGTCGCCTCACCTTCGTCGAAGTCGGTTAGGGAGATAGGATATTGGCCGGTGAAGCAGGCGTCGCAGAATTGCGGCACATCGTTATTGCGCCCGGCCTTTCCCATGGCGCGATAGAGGCCGTCGATAGACACGAAGGCCAGAGAATCCGCGTTGATCTGCTGGCGAATACCCTCGACATTGAAATTAGCCGCCAAAAGCTGACTGCGCTCGGGCGTGTCGATGCCGTAAAAGCACGAGTGCATGGTCGGCGGGCTGGAAATGCGCATATGTACTTCGCGTGCCCCGGCTTGGCGCACCATTTCGACGATTTTTCGCGAGGTGGTACCGCGCACGATGCTATCGTCGACAAGAATAACTCGTTTTCCTTCAAGCTGTTGGTGGTTGGCATTGTGTTTTAGTTTCACGCCAAGATGGCGAATTTCGTCCTCCGGTTCGATGAACGTACGGCCGACATAGTGGTTACGGATAAGGCCCAGTTCGAAGGGTAAATTCGATTCTTGGGCGAAACCAATTGCCGCCGGCACGCCGCTGTCGGGAACCGGAACCACGATGTCGGCGCCGACCAGGCTTTCGCGGGCCAATTCGGCGCCGATGGCCTTGCGTGCCTCGTAAACGTTGCGGCCCTCAACGTTAGAATCGGGGCGGGCGAAATAGATGTACTCGAATATACAAAACCGCTTTCGCTTGGGTGGGAAGGGCGTGTGCGAATGCAGGCCTTCCTCGTCGATGACGATGATTTCGCCGGGCTCCACATCGCGCACGAAATCGGCGCCAATGATGTCGAGCGCGCAGGTTTCCGAGGTGATAATCCAGGCGTCGCCGATCTTGCCTAATATAAGCGGCCGCACGCCCATGGGGTCGCGGGCGCCGATCAGTTTGCGCCGCGATACCGCCACCAGCGAATAGGCGCCCTCGACCTCGCGCAGGGTTTCGATGACGCGGTCGAGCAAGCGGGCGCCCGAGCTTGTCGCGATAAGGTGCTGAAAGACCTCGGTGTCGGAAGTTGATTGGAACAAAGAGCCGCGGTTGACCAGGTCGTGGCGTAGCGCGGCGGCGTTGGTCAAATTACCGTTATGGGCCAGCGCCAGGCCGCCGAAACTGTAATCGGCATACAGCGGCTGCACGTTGCGCATGGCGGTCTCGCCGGTGGTTGAATAGCGTACATGGCCGATCGCCGAATCGCCCAGCAGGGCGTCGATGATCTCCTGTTCGCTAAAAATATCTCCCACCAGTCCCAGTGCCCGGTGGGGGTAGAAGCGGCTACCGTCAAACGACACGATGCCGGCGGCTTCCTGACCTCGGTGCTGCAGGGCATGCAGGCCCAGTGCGGTCAGGGCCGCGGCGTCGTCGGCCCCGTAGACGCCAAAAACCCCGCATTCTTCGCGGAATTTATCGTCGAATTTATCACCGCTAGGGGTGGTACTGGGGGCGGCAAAGGGGTGTGTCCTCGAGCGTGGATTCACTGTTTATTCTGGATCAGACGACCCAGCTCCTACCGTTCGCGCTCGTTATACCCCGGACGCGTGGCCGGTGCAGAAGTTTTCGGCGGTTGCGATAACCGCTCGACCGCTTGCCGGGCGGAATCGGGTAGTATCGCGCGATCCCGGGCTTTTTTCAGGTGCGCACCGGCCGGACCGACAATGCTCTCGGGCAGTAAGTCGCGCATAGAAAGGGCTGCCGACTCGATCACTGGACGGGTGCGGGCTACCTCTAGCCATTCCGGCGGGTCTTCGGCCCAGATATCGCTCAGGAACAGATAGCCGATGGCAATGGCGATGGCGGCGGTACCGAGGCCAGCGAGCAGGCCGAACGACCGGTCGAGGGCGTTAAGCCAACTCGAGCGCATCCAGCGGCCAAGAAATTGGCTAAACAGATGCAGGATAATCAACGCCACCACAAACAAAACCGCGCCGCCGACAATGTCGGCCAGTAAGGTCGATTCGATATATTGGCGCGCATAGGGGCTGATAGTGGTAAATCCGAATACGGTGACGACCCCGGCACCGACCCAGGACAACACGAACAGCCCGCCACGCACGAATCCCGTTGCCAACCCGAACAAGGCGCCCACCAGCAACAGCCCGACAACAGCCAGATCGAAGGAGGATATGCCTAACGCGTCCATGTTATTGCGCTGCTGTTTTACCGCTGGTTAGAGCTTCGTCAAAAACGGAGAACAGGTCTTGCAAGTTTGCTATATTATGGCTCGAAATTACGGTATCCGACACTCGTTCACCGCGTTGGCGTGGCGCCGCCTGGGGCACGATCGCGGTGGTAAAGCCAAGTTTTTCCGCCTCTCTCAACCTGGCTTCCGACTGTCCGACGGCACGTACTTCGCCGCCCAGGCCAATTTCGCCGAACACCACCGTACGAGTCGGTAGTAACTGCCCTAAATGTGCCGAAATAAGGGCAGCGGCAACCGCCAAGTCCGCAGCGGGCTCCGATATACGCAATCCGCCGGCGACATTCAAGTAAACGTCGGCGGCGCTCAGATTTATGCCGCAGCGGGTCTGCAGCACCGCCAGCACCATCGCCAACCGCGCACTGTCCCAGCCGACGACGGCGCGCCGTGCGGTGCCCAACGCGGTCGGCGATACCAGTGCCTGAATTTCCACCAACACCGGACGCGTTCCTTCAATGCTAGCGAGTACCACCGTGCCGTTAACGTTGTCGCTGTGGCCGGCGAGGAACAGTTCCGAGGGGTTGGTGACCTCGGCCAGGCCAGTTCCGGTCATCTCGAAAACGCCGATTTCGTCGGTCGGGCCGTAGCGGTTCTTCACCGCCCGTAGCAGGCGGAACTGATGCCCGCGCTCGCCTTCGAAATACAGCACCGTGTCGACCATGTGTTCGAGTACACGCGGGCCGGCGATGGCGCCTTCCTTGGTGACGTGGCCGACCAGAACCAGGATAAGCTGGCGCCGTTTCGCCAGCCGGACGAGTTCCTGCGCCGCGCTGCGCACTTGGGCCACCGAACCCGGCGCTGAATCCAGAGTGTCGACGTACATGGTCTGGATTGAATCGATAATCGCGATCTTTGGGGTGTCCGGCGTGTCGAGGGTTGCCAGGATGTCACGCACGCTAGTTGCCGCCGCTAGGTCGACCGGTGCGGCCGCCAGACCGAGCCGGGCCGCCCGCTGGCGGATTTGATCGACCGCTTCTTCGCCGGAAATGTAGGCCACCGGCGTTCCGGCGCTGGCCAGCCCCGCCGCGGCTTGCAGTAACAGGGTCGATTTGCCGATGCCTGGGTCGCCGCCGACCAGTAACGCCGAACCGTCGACCAGACCGCCGCCGCAGACCCGGTCGAACTCGCCGATGCCGGAAATTATGCGTGGGCGTTGGTCTTCAGTACCCACCAGCGGTACGAAATCCACCGCCCGTCCGCCGGCGCCCGATACGCCTTTCGGCGCCGCTTCGCTAATCGCCTCTTCGGTGACGCTGTTCCAGACGCCGCAATCATCACATCGGCCGGTCCATTTGCGGTGGCTGGCGCCGCATTGCTGACAAACATAGTGGCTGGCCGGACGCGCCATGGTCAGTTCGCCACCAGCATGTTGATGGGGCCATGGGAGCGGCCGTGGATGAACTGGTCGACCACGTCGCTGCCGGACTCGTCGATGGCGTCGACCGGGCCGTGCCAGATGATGGTGCCGTCGTAGATCATGGCGATAGTATCGGCAATACGCCGCGCGCTGGCCATGTCGTGGGTGATAGATAGCGCCGTGGCGCCTAACTCGCGCACGCTCTCGATAATCAGATTATCGATAACACTGCCCATGATCGGGTCTAGGCCGGTTGTTGGCTCGTCGAAAAACATGATCTCGGGCTTGGTTGCGATGGCGCGAGCCAAGCCGACGCGCTTTTGCATGCCCCCCGATAGTTCCGCCGGAAAGCGCCCGGCGATATCGGGTTCCAGGCCCACCTGAACCATGGCCTCGATAGCCCATTCGCGCGCCTCGCTGCGCGCCAGGCGCTGCACCTGAATGAGGCCGAAAGCGACGTTTTCCCAGATCTGCAGGCTGTCGAACAGGGCCGCACCTTGGAACAGCATGCCGAATTTACGTGTCACCCGCTCGCGCTCGCTGGCGCTCATCGCGGTGACGTCTTCGCCGTCGATATGCACCGTTCCGGAATCTGGGTGCAACAGGCCGATAATGTTC
>CAZHBA010000080.1:0-6712 GCA_964530225.1 uncultured Rhodospirillaceae bacterium
TGGCATCGCCGAGAACGGAGGTGGGTTCCACGGCATCGAAGAGGCCGCGGCCTGTTTGACCATCCTCGGGCGGGGGTAGGCGTTCTGTCGCAAACCTCATCCTTAGACAAACTCAGGATGAGATTTGGTACAAAACCCTTCGCCAGGCCAGAAGGGCTTCGCCGTAACGATTGATTTACGACTGCTTAACCCCAATCACGGATATCAAATGCCGGTATGTCCGCTTTGGAGAATGGTCGTGATTGACGGCTACTGCTGACAGCAACTTTCAGCCATGTGTGGACATTGGACTGCCTTCGCTTGCCGCATTATGTCGGCATTGCCTTCGGGGCGCTTACGGAATTTTTGTGTCGCTATTACGAACTACAGTCGCATAAGGGGAAAAGCGCAGCGCAGTCTCAAAAGCGTTAAATTGCTGCCAAGATATTGAACGCGTTCCCTTTGTAGCGCCAAGAGCGCATCGTTGAAAAATCCTCTTTTCCCTTCGATGCGATACTTTGGTTTCATTTGCAAGCTAAGCGGTATTCTATTGTAGTGGCTAATACGTCACCAACGTCGGTTCTCCATACAATAGGTTAGCGAGGGATTTCGCGGTGGATATGTTATTCAGTCCTTTGTCGTTCAAATGCGGTGCGACCATGAAGAACCGGTTCATGCTCGCGCCAATGACCAATCAACAGAGCCACGAAGATGGCATTATCTCGGAAGACGAACTGCATTGGCTAAAGGTACGCGCGCAAGGGGGGTTCGCGCATATCATTACCTGCGCCTGCTATATCAGCGAGAATGGAAAGGGCTTTCCAGGCGAGTTGGGGATCTTTTCCGATCGCCACATTGCAGGGCTAACCCGCCTTGCGAACGCGCTGCGGGAGCAGCAGTGCCTTTGCAGCGTGCAACTCTATCATGGCGGCATGCGGGCCATCTCAAGCGAATTGGTGAGCCCGTCGGGGGATACGGAAAACGGCTCACGCGCGATGACCCAGTGCGACATCGAGGAAGCGATCGAGGACTTCGTGTCCGCCGCAGAACGGGTAGCGGCAGCCAGCTTCGATGGCGCAGCGCTGCACGCAGCGCACGGCTATCTGATCGCTCAGTTTCTGAGTCCTACATTCAACAGCCGCAGCGACCGATACGGCGGCTCACTCAAAAACCGCTGCCGCTTTCTATTCGATATTATCCATGGCATTCGAACGCGCTGCGGCGACGGTTTCCTGCTCGGCGTCCGGCTGTCACCCGAACTTTTCGGCCAGCAGCTTCCAGACATCGTCGAAATCGCCCGGCGACTGCTCGAGGAAGCCCAAATCGACTATCTGGACATGTCGCTGTGGGACGTCCGCAAGGAGCCCGGAGATGAAAGGTATCGTGGACGCAGCCTGATGTCCTATTTTGCTGAACTCGATCGCGGTGATGTTCGCCTGGGCGTCGCTGGCAAAATTATCGAACCCGAGGATGCCGTCTATGGTTTGCAAAACGGCGCCGATTATGTGGCCCTCGGAAAAGTGGCTGTCCTACATCATGACTATCCCCACAGGCTGCAAGAAAATCCGAAGTTTTCTCCACGGTGGTTGCCGGCAACGTCGGATTATCTGCGAGAGCAGGGACTGGGTGAGGCGTTCATCGCTTTCCTGGCGACCTGGACCAATTTCGTCGAGGATTACTCAGTACCCGAAGATGCCGTGCTCTTTGATATCGATGAGTACTTAAAGACGGGCCACACGCGGCACTCGCAATAAGCCGTCAAAGGTCTAGAATGAGGCCGTCCGTTATCTGCCCGTCATCAGGGATTATGAGGCAGCTGGCAATGTGAGCTAGCGGAGGTTCCGGCTGATCTGGGTTGTTATTTGAGGCAGCTGCCACGTCGTCCCCTTGCATCGTTGGCGTGCTGCAAACACAAAAACACCATCAGTGGCGACCGTTTCCAGCCACTTCAAGCGGACAAAGCTGGTTGCGGCGTCAGGATTTGAACCGGCGTGCCCATCCGCCGCACGGTGCCGGGTCTGGAATAGCCGCGACCGCGGATGCGGCTTCGGCTAACATGTCTCATCGACAGGAGGGTTGAACCATGCCGCAACTTATTGATCTCACTAGGCCCATCGATACAAAAAACCGCGACCTCGTCGCGCCTGAATTAAGGCCATTGGCGAACGTTTTCGGACCGAAGATCCAGTTCAACAGACCCGAAGAAATCGGCCGCGAGCGCATGTGCGCGATCTTCGGCTGCAGCGGGGAGGATCTGCCTGACGGCGAAGGCTGGGGCGAGGAAGTACTGTCCGACATGAATACGCACTGCTCGACGCATGTCGACGCGCCCTACCACAGCGGCAACACGATCGAAGGAAAACCGGCGCGTAAGATCCACGAAATCGACGTGCAGGAGCTGTTTTGCCCAGGCATGGTGCTCGACATGCAGCCCTACGCCAAGCCGGGCGAGGCCTTCACCATCGAGGAGCTGCAAGCGGCCATCGATACGGTCGGCCGGCCAATTGAGGACGGTGACGCGGTGATGCTTCGCACCGGGCAAGAGCGCTACACCATGCAGGATCCCGAGTTCTGGACCTATCCCGGCATGTCGCGCGACGGCACCGTGTTTTTGACCGGCCAAGGCGCGCGTGTGCTCGGTACCGATGCGCCCGGCTGGGACCGCCCGTTCCCTGTCATGAAGCGCCGTTTCGAAGAAACTGGCGACGGCAAGGTGATCTGGGACGGTCACTTTGCGGTCCGTGAAAAGGAGGCCTTCATCGTTCAGCAGCTCGACAACCTCGCCGCCCTGCCACCGACCGGCTACATGGTCGCTTTCTTTCCCATAAGATTGGTTGGCACCAGCGCTGCGCCGGCGCGCGTCGTTGCCTTTCTCGACTGAAGCCGGTTGTGGCCATAATCTAGTTCCGCGATGGAATGCATCGCCGATGCGCATCATCGACTATTTCGACCGCAGCGCCGATACCCACCCGGCACGGCCGTTCCTGATCGACGGGTTGGGCACTAGGAGCTACGGCGAAACGCAGGCGGCGACACACCAGATCGCCAACTGCCTGATCGCGGTAGGGGTCGCAGAAGGAACAAAGGTTGCGGTGCTGTCGCCCAATTGCGCGGCGGCCTTCGAATGCGTGCTTGGTGTCAACCGCGCCGGCGCGGTCTGGGTGCCGCTCAACTACCGCAACAGCGTCGATGGTAATGTCCATATCCTTGAGGCGTTCGACGTCGATGTCCTGCTTTACCACACGTCGCTGGAGCAGTCGGCCGATATCTACCGGGAACGCGTGCTGCGCCTGGCCCGCTGTCTCTGCTTCGATGGCGACGGGCCGGAAAGCTTGGCGGTAGCGTCGGCAGGTACCGCAGCGCGGGCGCCCGACGGGCTTGGCGCAGGCATCGAGACTATCGTCTCGATCTTTTCGACCGGCGGCACCACCGGAACGCCCAAGGGGGTAATGCACAAGAACCTCAACTGGATCGCCCAGATCGCCAGCATGGCGGCCGGCTTTCCCGTACGCACGCCGCCCGTGCACCTAGTTGTCGCGCCGTTAACCCATGCCGCCGGCGCGCTGTCGATTATTCTGACGGCGCAGGGGGCGACGCACGTGATCCTGCCCGGGTTCGACGCCGCAGCGGTACTCGCGGCGATCGCCCGCTACCGTGTCACCCATCTGTTCCTGCCGCCGACGGCGATTTATGCCCTACTGGCCGATCCCAATATCGGCCGCCACGACTACGGCTCACTGGAATATTTCGTCTATGGCGCAGCACCGATGTCGGTCGGCAAGCTGAAGGAGGCGATAGCGCTTTTCGGGCCGGTGATGGCACAGGCCTACGGCCAGACAGAGGCACCGACCACTTGCACCTTCTTGGCACCGTGGGAGCACGCTGTCGGCGATGCCGAGCCGAAACAGCGTCTCGCAAGCTGCGGCCGGCCAACCATCCTGACCGACGTGCGTGTCATGGCCGACGACGGCCGTCTGCTGCCGCCGAACGAGCCCGGCGAGATCGTCGTTCGCGGCCCGTTGGTAATGGCGGGTTACTACAAAAACCCAGAGGCAACGGCCGAAGCGCTGCGCGATGGCTGGCTGCACACGGGCGATGTCGGCTATGTCGACGTCGACGGCTTCATCTATATTGTCGACCGCATGAAGGACATGATCATTTCCGGCGGCTTCAACGTCTACCCGTCTGAGGTGGAGCAGGTTGTCTGGACCCACCCGGCGGTTCAGGATTGTGCCGTAATCGGCGTACCCAACGATAAATGGGGGGAGGCGGTTACCGCTGTTGTCGAACTCAAACCCGACCGGACAGCCGAGGCCGAAGACATCATCGCTCTGTGCAAGGAGCGGCTGGGCAGCGTTAAGGCGCCAAAGGCGGTCGAATTTTGGCCGCAGCTGCCGCGAAGCGCCAACGGCAAAGTGCTCAAGCGGGAAATCCGCGACCGGTTCTGGCGGGAACAGCAGCGCCGCGTGTGAAGTGGCTTAACACTGCCGACACCGACGCTGTAGTTGGGCGAGCAGACGGAGTTGAACGGGTGGAGGGGAACGGATGGCAGATCTGGCAGGCATGAACGCGCTGGTGACCGGTGCCAGCCGGGGTATCGGACTAGCTATCGCACAGGTTTTCGCACGTGAAGGCGCTAATCTGTGCCTGGCTGCGACCGATCGAGGACGGCTCGAGGCGGCGCGCGTGGCGATCAACACAGCTAATAACACGGTAGCGCCGCGGATCGAATTTGCAGAATTTGACGTCACCGACCGCGCGGCCTGTTTCGTCGCAGTCGAAAGGTTGACGGCGCAAAGCGGGCAGATCGACGTGCTAATCAACTCCGCCGGTGCTTACAGGGCGTCGCCATTTCTCGACTACAACATCGGCGATTTCAACCACCTGATGCAGGTCAACTATTACGGTACCGTCCACCTGATGCAGGCGGTTTTACCAGGTATGTGCGAACATGGTTTCGGGCGTATCGTCAACATCGCTTCTACCGCAGGTAAATGGGGTTCGGCCAATCAGAGCGCCTACAACGCCAGTAAACATGCGGTTGTTGGTCTAACCCGTTCGGTCGCGCTTGAGATGGCGGCGACGGGCGTCACCGTGAACGCCATCTGCCCGGGCCTCGTCGACACTGAGCTGGCCGATACGCTAGTTTCGCAATACGCCCACATCAGCGGCACGACCGAGGAGGCGATGATGCAGGCGATCTTGACACGGATACCGGTTGGTCGGTTGATCCAGCCCGAGGAAATTGCCGAACTAGCGGCTTATCTGGCGTCGCGCGATGCCGGCGGTATGACTGGCCAATCGTTGCTCTATGATGGCGGTATGCTGATGGTATAGCGACCAGCCATACAAGCGACGGTGGGCTCCGTCGCCAGTGAAGGTGAAACGATTCCAATAAAGGTGAACATTACGTATTGTCAGAGGTAGTTGGGTAGTTTGCTGGGAAATGTCAGCTCAACCAAGTGGACGTCCTTACTTTGAACTTGTCGAAGGGTGCGAATTCACCGGAGGAAAAGGCCGTGTCGAACATTTATATTGTTGGTGCCGGGATGACGCCGTTTGGCAAATATCTTGACCGCTCGATCAAACAGATGACAGAAGAGGCTGTCGGCAGTGCATTGATTGACGCCGGGGTCGCCATCGTCGACGTTGAAGCCGCCTACTTCGCCAACGCGGCGCAATCAGTGCTCGAAGGCCAGGCGACGATCCCCGGTGAAATCGCCCTGCGGTCCATGGGTTTTGAGGGCATTCCGGTGACTAACGTGGAAAACGCCTGCGCCAGCGCCTCGACGGCGCTCGACATGGCGGCGACGTGGCTCAAGGCGGGGCGCGGCGGTGTCGCGTTGGCAGTGGGCGCGGAGAAGATGTTCCACGAGGATCGCTCCAAGATGTTCAGCGTCTTCGATGGTGGTTGGGACGTACACAACGCCAAAGCGGCGACCGCGCGGCTGCTGGAACTTGGTGCTGACATGGAAGACCCCGACGGCAACGAAGATACGGGGCAGCGCAGCATTTTTATGGACGTCTATGCCGCACTGGCAAAGTTCCACATGAAGACCTTCGGCACGACACAGGAACACATTGCCGCAGCGGCGGCGAAGAACCACGACCATTCCCAGCACAATCCGCTATCACAGTACCGCGAGCCGATGACGCTCGACGAGGTGCTGACGGCACGCAAGATCAGCTGGCCGCTGACCTTGCCCATGTGTTCGCCGATCTCCGACGGCGCGGCAGCGGCGGTTCTGTGTCGGCAGGATGAACTCTACCGCTTCGACCGCGGTCGCGCGGTGAAGGTCGAGGCCACGGTCCTGCGCAGCGGTAGCGAACGTAAACCGGAAGAAGTTGATAAGCATATCACTCATTTGGCGGCGAACCTGGCCTATGAGGAAGCGGGTCTGGGACCTGGCGATATGGATGTCGCCGAGGTGCACGACGCCACCGCATTTGCCGAAATCCAACAGATCGAGAATCTCGGATTTTGTGGGTTCGGCGAGGGTGGCCCGATGACGTTGGCAGGTGATACCCGGCTTGGCGGGCGCATCCCGGTGAACCCCTCGGGTGGGCTAGAATCCAAAGGTCATCCGGTAGGCGCGACCGGCTTAGCGCAAGTCTACGAGTTGGTGGCGCAGCTGCGCGGCGAGGCCGGCGGGCGGCAGGTTGAAGGTGCGCGATATGGCATCGCCGAGAACGGAGGTGGGTTCCACGGCATCGAAGAGGCCGCGGCCTGTTT
>CAZHBA010000081.1:0-12775 GCA_964530225.1 uncultured Rhodospirillaceae bacterium
TGGTCCGTATCATTTCCAGCGGCAGTTCACGAGCTATGTGGGGGTCAGCCCGAAGAAGTACGTGCAATTCTTGACCCTCGAACATGCCAAGCGTAGCCTCGCCGCGTCGGCCAGTGTTCTTGATGCTGCCTTCGACGTTGGGCTGTCGGGGCAGGGGCGCTTGCACGATCTATTTGTCACCCACGAGGCGTTGACGCCGGGCGAATGGAAAGTCAAGGCGGAAGGCCTCAACCTGCGTTATGGCTGGCACGATAGCCCGTTTGGTGATTGCCTGATCGTGGCGTCGGAGCGCGGGGTGTGCGGCCTGGCCTTCGGCGCCCAGCAGGATCGTCCGCGGGCGTTCGAGAACCTGGCGCGCAGTTTCGGTGGCGCGCGGCCGACCTGGGATATGCCGGCGACGGCGGAGTACGCTGAACTAGCGTTCGGTGGGGTGGGCAATATTCACCTGCTGTTGCGCGCTACGCCATTTCAGCTCAACGTCTGGGAGGCGCTGTTGCGCATTCCTATGGGGGTAACCACCAGCTACACCGATCTGGCGTCGCGCATAGGCAAGCCGACAGCGGTGCGCGCGGTTGCTAGCGCACTTGCTGCTAACCCGGTGTCGTGGCTAATCCCATGCCATCGCGTGCTGTGTAGCGACGGCTCGATCACCGGCTACCGCTGGTCGCCGGTACAGAAGCGCACCCTGCTCGCCTGGGAAGCTGCGCAAACCGAACACAACACTGCTGCTTGAGCTGAAAATTTCAACGGCGACAGCTTTATCTAAGGCGCGGTGGCCGTTAGTTTTGCGTCTTTCGATGACTGGCCGGGGCGGCAATGACGACACGATATCTAGAAGACTTCACCGTCGGCGAAGTGCTGGAGACGGTTCCGGTGACGTTGAGCGCCGACGAGATGGTCGAATTTTCCCGGTTGTACGATCCGCAAGCGTTTCACACTGACCCCGAGGCCGCCAAGTCGAGCCTCTACGGCGGCTTGATCGCCAGCGGCCTGCAAACCATTGCGGTTGGGTTCGGGCAATTCATTCGGCTCGGCTTTTACACCGAAAGTTCCCTCGGCGGCCCGGCGATCGACGATGTCAATTGGCTGGCGCCGGTACGCCCTGGCGACGAGTTGCATACGACGGTCGAAATATTGGAGGTGCGACCGTCGAAATCGAAGCCCGAGCGCGGCATTTTGCGTTTCAAAATTAATATGGCGGTGGATGAAGCCCCGGTCACCTATTTTGTCTGCACATCTTTTCTGCGCCGCCGTCCGGCGGCTTAAGGCGGTCCATGGGCGGTTTATTTTTTGAAGATTTTTACGTTGGCCGGCAGTTCGCCACCGAGCCGGTAACTTTAAGCGAAGACGAGATCATTGCGTTTGCGCAGAAGTACGATCCACAGCCGATCCATGTCGACCCGGCGGTGGCGACCACGTCTGTCTACGGCGGTTTGATAGCCAGCGGCTTTCAAACCATTGCAGTGGCTGCGGGTCAATGGTTGCGCACCGGCCAACAGGTGGGTACTGGCTTGGGTGGGCCTGGGCTGCGCGACATCAGATGGCTGGTGCCGGTGCGACCCGGCGATGTGCTGCATACCACTCTCGAGGTGATCGGCGCTCGAATCTCGCGCAGCAAGCCGGATCGCGGCATCCTCCATATGGCCTACACGATGCGCAATGACAGCGAGACTGTCGTCACTTTCACTGTGATCGTTATGATGAAACGGCGCCTCGAAGAAGACTAAACGCAGCGTATTCGTGGCTCGTGGGCGCATGGTGATATTGTGCGTCGAGTTAGCGTACGAGTGATTTGAGCGCGATGACCGATACCGTCGCCAGCCCTAGCTTGGCGGAATTTGGAATGTGGGCAACCTTTGCCGTTATCGCTGCGACGTTGGTTTTGTACGCCGCCGAATGCGCGGCGCTGGAATTAACTTCGCTGGATGTTATCTGTGCGCTATTGCTGCTGTTCTATTGGAACCCCGTCATCGGCGATGACGGTAAGAACCTACTCGGACTGGACACCTTGTTAGCCGGGTTCGCCAATTCGGCGCTGCTGGTGATGGGTGCGAGCTTGGCGCGCACCGGTGTGCTCGAAGCCGGCACTGGGTAACTATCGATTCGCCGACTGTGCGTGCGTCGACACGCCGTTACTAATAATCGTTTGGCTGACTTTTAGCCTGGTCGCTCCCTGGTATTACGACCTTTAATCGCCGGTTCGGGAAGGCCTGCGACAAAGCGTCTATTGACGCGGGCAAGAAAATACCTATTTTCCGCGGTGGGCCATCCCTCCCCAACGAGGGGCGGCGTTCTGTAAGGGGCGCGTAACATGACACGTACACCACCGAAGCCGGACATCCGTCCGGCTAGTCCACTTTTTTCATCAGGACCCTGCGCGAAACGCCCCGGTTGGGCGCCTTTCGTGCTGTCTGATGCCGCCCTCGGCCGTTCGCACCGGGCGAAAGACCCCAAAGCCAAGCTTGTCCGAGTGATCGAGGAAAGCCGCAAAATTCTTGGTATTCCCGACGATCACCGCATCGGCATTGTGCCAGCGTCGGATACTGGCGCAGTGGAAATGGCGTTGTGGTCGCTGCTGGGTGCGCGCGGTGTCGACGTGCTGGCCTGGGAAAGCTTCGGCAGTGGCTGGGTAACCGATATCGTCAAGCAGTTGCAGTTGGACGATGTGCGGGTTCTCGAGGCTCCGTATGGGCAGCTCGTCGATCTCGGCCAGACCGATCCTGGCCGCGATTGCGTCTTTACCTGGAACGGCACCACGTCGGGTGTGCGCGTTGTAAATGGCGACTGGATTGCCGACGACCGCGCGGGGCTCACCATCTGCGATGCCACCTCGGCGGTGTTTGCGATGGATTTGCCGTGGCCGAAATTAGATGCGGTTACCTGGTCGTGGCAGAAAGTTTTAGGCGGTGAGGCGCAGCATGGCATGCTGGTCTTGAGTTCGCGTGCGGTCGAGCGGCTCGAAACTTATACGCCACCATGGCCGTTGCCGAAGATTTTTCGCCTCACCAAGGGCGGCAAATTCAGCGAAGAGATTTTCACTGGCAGCACCATCAACACGCCCTCGATGCTGTGCGTCGAGGATCAATTGGATGCGCTAACCTGGGCGCAAGGCATCGGTGGCCTACCGGCGCTAATCGGCCGCAGCGAGGAAAATTCTCGGGTTCTTGCCGACTGGGTATCGGCGAGCGATTGGGCGGATTTCTTGGCCGAGGAACCGGCGATACGCTCGTGCACCAGCATGTGTCTCAAGATCGTCGACCCCTGGTTTACTGGATTGCCCGAGGCCGAACGGGCGGCGACATCGAAGGCTGTCGCGACCTTGCTGGAAGCTGAGGATGTTGCCTACGACATCAATGCCTATCGCGACGCGCCGCCGGGATTACGTATCTGGACCGGTGCCACTATCGAGAAAAAAAACGTGGCGGCGCTGACGCCATGGCTCGACTGGGCCTACGCCACCGTGAAATCTCAAACCCAGGCGGTGGCCTAGAACTAGCGTTGGCCACTCCATACAATTATGGGCGCGCAGTAAACCGCCGGCGCTCCAGAGACCAGAGGTAACATTACATGGTCAAAGTACTGATCTCCGATTCCATGAGCCCGCGGGCCGAGGAAATATTTACCAATCGCGGTGTCGACGTCGACGTCAAAATCGGTCTGTCCGAGGACGAACTGATCGCCTGTATCAGCGGCTATGACGGTCTCGCCGTGCGCTCGGCGACCAAGGTGACCGAAAAAGTTCTGGCGGTGGCAACAAATTTGAAGGTTGTTGGCCGGGCGGGAATTGGTGTTGACAATATAGATCTCGATGCCGCAACCGCTAACGGCGCCGTTGTTATGAATACGCCGTTCGGCAATGCTATAACCACGGCCGAGCACGCGATTGCCATGATGATGGCGCTGGCGCGGCAAATTCCTATGGCGGACACCTCGACTCAGGCGGGCAAGTGGGAAAAATCGCGCTTCGTCGGCGTTGAGGTCACGGGCAAGACCTTGGGTATTATCGGCTGCGGCAATATAGGTTCGATTGTCGCCGACCGTGCGCTGGGCCTGAAAATGAAAGTGATCGCCTATGATCCCTATCTGACGCCCGAGCATGCGCGCAATATCGGCGTCGAGAAAGTGGAATTGGATGCGTTACTCGAGCGCGCCGATATCATCAGTTTGCACACGCCGCTGACCGATCAAACCCGTGGCATTGTCGATGCCGCCGCGCTTGCCAAGACCAAGGAGGGTGTCCGGATCGTCAATTGTGCGCGCGGTGGCCTGGTGGTTGAGAAGGACTTGAAGGCGGCGCTCGATTCCGGCCATGTCGCCGCCGCCGCGTTGGATGTCTACGAGGTCGAGCCGGCGAAAGAAAATCCACTGTTCGGCACCGAGAACCTAGTGTGCACCCCGCACCTTGGTGCCGCGACCACCGAAGCTCAGGTTAACGTGGCGATCCAGGTTGCCGAGCAGATGGCCGACTATTTGCTGACTGGCGCTGTCGTTAACGCAATTAACATGCCGTCGGTGTCCGCTGAGGAAGCACCGCGCTTGCGGCCCTATATGAAGCTCGCAGAACAACTAGGCAGTTTCGCCGGCCAAATGACCGAATCCGGTATCAGGTCCGTGAGCATCGAATATGAAGGCGATGCCGCAGAATTGAACACCAAGGCCTTGAATGCAGCGCTGCTGAAGGGTCTTTTGACGCCGTTACTAGAGGGCGTGAATATGATCAGCGCACCGGTTATGGCGCACCAGCGCGGTATCGACGTTTCCGATGTCCGGCATGACCGGCAGGGAGATTACCATACGCTCATCCGGTTAACGATCACGACAGAAAATCAAACGCGCAGTGTCGCTGGCACACTGTTTGGTGACGATAAGCCGCGTCTGGTTGACGTGAAGGGCGTACCGATGGAAGCCGAACTGAGTGCGCATATGCTCTACGTCAACAATGTCGACCGGCCGGGATTAATCGGTGGCCTTGGCACCGTGCTCGGTGAGGCCGGGGTCAATATCGGCACGTTCCATCTTGGCCGCACCAAACCCGGCGGTGATGCCATCGCGCTGGTCGAAATCGATGACGAGGTATCGCCGGAAGTTTTGCACGCAGTGACCAACCTGCCCAATGTGGTGCAGGCCAAGACATTGTCATTCTGACATGCGGTTTGAGTTATTACCGCGGTTTCTTTGCTGGCGTCGGTATCGGTCGCCGAAGCGGCCGAACGTTTAAGCCTGGCGGTCTCGCCGCCCTGGAATGGGAGCGCGGTATCGAAGCCGGAATTTCTTAGTTGCCGGGACGGGCCATAGCGGTTCGGCAGGATGGCAAGCGGTTTCAGGTGTCGTTGGCCGGTCAATCGCTGGCGTTATTTCCAACCGGCAGCAGGATCGTTGTTGCACCGGCGCAATCCGTTGCCCGGAGAATAAACAATCCTGTGGCAAAAATAACACAAATAGTAATTATCCAGATATTTTCCGGGCATAGTTTGTGTGACAAATACAACCGCCAAGCCAGAGTTTGGTGTTATTCGGCTCGCCGAGTGAAAACCGGGCTGAAATCTATAAACATCGCCATTTCCATTGCTGTAGCGGGGCAAACCCGCTAAATCCAGCTCGCCATGTCTACCGATACCGAAAACAGAGCGTTGCTTCCATCGGGGCTGCACGACCTGTTGCCGCCGCGTGCGGCGCAGGAGGCTGATACCATACGCGCCTTGACCGATGCGTTCGCCGCTTTCGGCTATGAGCAAGTCAAGCCTCCCCTGGTCGAATTCGAAACCACCTTGATCGGGGCGGCAGAAAATGGCGGCGGTACCCTTGCCGGGCAGATGTTTCGGTTAATGGACCCTGCCAGTCAGAGAATGATGGCCGTGCGAGCGGACATAACATTGCAGGTGGCGCGCATAGCCGAGACGCGATTGTGTGACACAGCGCGGCCGTTGCGGTTGTCTTATGCGGGTGAAGTGTTACGTGTGCGCGGCAGTCAATTGCGGCCCGAGCGCCTGTTCGCTCAGGCTGGCGTTGAATTAATCGGCGCCGCCGACGTTTCCGCCGATGTCGAGGTTGTGGTCCTCGCCTCTGAAGCGCTTGCCGCCGCCGGTGTTATGGCACCGACCATCGATTTAAATTCTCCTGCATTGGTAGCCCATTTGCTTGCCGATATTGACGTAGAAGACGCGGTTGTGGCGCAACTTCGTGCGGCATTGGACCATAAAGACGCGGCGGCGGTACAAGAACTCACCCGCGCTCACGGTGTGGCATTCGGCGCCGGGGCACGGATGCTCAATGAATTAGTGGGCGCATCGGGAGCAGCGGAAGGTGTGCTGTCAAAGCTGCGGGCGCTCGAGTTGCCTGCGGCCGCTGCCGTCGAGGTCGATCGCCTGGAAGCGGTTGTGGCAGGTGTCCGTGCGGCACGGGCCGGGTTGTCATTAACCTTGGATCCGGTGGAATACCGCGGCTTCGAATATCATACCGGGGTGAGTTTCACCGTTTTGGCCACTGGGGTTCGTGGTGAATTGGGGCGCGGCGGGCGCTATATCACAACAGCGGGCGAGGCGGCGACCGGGTTTTCGCTGTATCTCGATTCGATTATGCGGGCGCTGCCCGAGCCATCGGTGGCGCGGAAGCTTTACCTGCCGTTTGGTACGCCGGCGGCCGAGGCTATTCAACTTCGTGCCGGTGGGTGGATTACCGTTGCCGGTTTGGCGCCGGAAGCCGGTGCACGCGTCGAAGCGCAGCGTCTGGAATGCAGCCACTGCTGGCACAATGGCGAGATATTATCTTTGGGTGATAGCGGTGGCGATGCGCCAGCGGAGAAGTAAATGGCGAACGTCGCTGTTGTAGGCTCCCAATGGGGCGATGAAGGCAAGGGTAAAATTGTCGACTGGCTTTCCGAGCGCGCTGATGTGGTGGTGCGTTTTCAAGGCGGGCATAACGCTGGCCATACCTTGGTTATTGGTGAAACCACTTACAAGCTAAGCCTTTTACCCTCTGGCGTGGTGCGCCCTGGCAAAGTCGGTGTTGTCGGCAACGGTGTCGTCGTCGACCCCTGGGCGCTGTTGGCGGAGATTGAAATTTTGTCGACTCAGGGTGTGTCGATCACGCCCGAAAATCTAAAGCTTGCTGACAATGTGTCGCTGATATTGCCGCTTCACCAGCATCTTGATAATGCTCTGGAAGAAGCACGTGGCAGCAGCCGGATCGGAACGACCGGCCGCGGCATTGGGCCGGCTTATGAAGACAAGGTGGGCCGCCGCGCGATCCGCCTCTGCGATTTGGCGGACCGCGAAACCTTAGCCGCCCGAGTCGATCAGTTGTTGTTCCATCACAATGCGTTGCTGCGCGGATTGGGAGCCGCAGAAGTCGAGCCTGCTGAATTACTGGCCAAGCTGCACGGCGTGGCCCACCGGCTGCTGCCGTTCTCCGCCCCAGTCTGGCATTGGCTGGATGAGATGCGCCGTGCCGGTAAGCGCATCCTATTCGAGGGTGCCCAAGGTGCGATGCTTGATGTCGACCACGGCACCTATCCGTTTGTGACTTCGTCCAATACTGTAGCTGGTCAGGCAGCTGCGGGGGCCGGTGTTAGTCCGGGCACGATCGGTTACGTTCTGGGTATCACCAAAGCCTATACGACGCGGGTCGGCAGCGGGCCGTTTCCCAGCGAGCAAGATAACGATGTGGGCGAGAAATTGGGCCAGTGGGGTAACGAGTTTGGTACTGTGACCGGCCGCAAACGCCGGTGCGGATGGTTCGACGCTGTCATGGTGCGCCAGGCCGTAACGGTGGGGGGCATCGACGGTATCGCGCTTACCAAGCTCGATGTCCTCGACGGCTTCGACGAGCTGAAGATCTGTACCGGTTACCGCTTGGATGGCAGCGATATTGCCTGCCTGCCGCCGGGAATTGCCGCGCAAGGCAAGGTTGAGCCGATTTATGAAACCCTCGAAGGCTGGCCCGATAGCACCGCCGGCGCGCGTAGCTGGATCGATCTGCCAGCGACAGCGATCAAATATATCCGCCGAATAGAAGAGTTGATCGGCGCCCCCGTTGCGTTGCTGTCTACCAGTCCTGAACGCAATGATACGATTTTGGTGCGCGACCCCTTCTCAGACTAGTAAAAGCTATGAAACATCCCCTTTTTCGGCGGTCAAAAGGGGGGCGTTAACCAAACATTGCCTCCCTGCTCGTTAAATTTGTTCCAATGGGCGGCCTGTCAGTGTGCCGGAACCTAGATTGGCGGCGGGCGGATGGCCGACCTGGCACTTGAAGTAATTGGAGAAGAGGCATCGGCTGAGCTGAGTACGTCTTTTGCTGACGTCGCTGATGGTGCCGGTGATGCCGACAGCTCCGGCGTGTCTTTGCTGGATGGTTGGTACCAGACCAAGCCCGACTAACCATTGTCATCGTGGAGGATAGTTCGGACTCGTTGCAGCAGTTCCATGCGCTAATCACCGATTCCAAAGTACCGTTTCGTTTGAACGCTTTGATAGGCGCACGCAAATTGGTCGATAATTGGGGTGAGGGAGTCGCCGGCCGGTGAGTCGTCTGACACTCGAACGAACCAAGTCCTAGGAATGGGTGAAGAGTTGTTCCTTCGCTAGGTTACGGGTCGCCTTTTGCAGCTTTTCGAAAGCTCGCACTTCGATCTGACGCACACGTTCGCGGCTAATGCCGTATACTTGCGATAGCTCTTCCAAGGTCACTGGATTTTCCTTAAGGCGCCGTTCTGTCAAAATGTGGCGCTCGCGTTCATTGAGCGCCGTCATCGAGGTATCCAACATTTCACGGCGTTTATCCAGTTCGTCTTTCTCGGCTAGCACTGCCTCTTGCGATTCCGATTCGTCGGCCAGCCAGTCCATCCACTCGCTGTCGCCATCGCCATCGGCGCGCACGGGCGCGTTGAGCGAGCTGTCGTGTCCGGCCAGCCGGCGGTTCATGGACACCACGTCGGACTCGGTCACTTTTAGCTCGGTGGCGATCTTTTCGACGTTCTCCGGCGATAGGTCGCCCTCTTCCAGCGCCTTCAAGCGGCCCTTCATTCGGCGCAGGTTGAAGAACAGTTTCTTTTGCGCCGCGGTCGTGCCTATTTTGACTAGGCTCCACGAATGCAAAATATATTCCTGCATTGCGGCGCGAATCCACCACATGGCGTAGGTGGCCAGCCGGAAACCCTTGTCCGGGTCGAATTTCTTGACCGCCTGCATCAGCCCCACATTGCCTTCAGAAATTATTTCTGCCAGCGGCAGACCGTAGCCGCGATAGCCCATGGCAATCTTGGCAACCAGGCGCAGGTGACTGGTAACGAGCTTGTGGGCAGCTTCGACGTCGTCATGTTCCCGCCAGCGTTGCGCCAGCATGAACTCTTCGTCGTGGGTTAGCATGGGAAATTTGCGGATATCTTGCAGATACCGCGAGAGATTACCTTCCGGGGTCAGGCTGGGAAGATTGGGTACCGCCATGTTTCTGTCCCTCCGCACGCGAATAACGTTTCCACCGGCGTTGCCGCTATAGGAGGTGCCGATCGGTTGCGTGTATTTACCCTATTCGCATTTTAATATGGCTTTTCTGCGGCTTGATTCAAGCTACTGAAGTATTTTCAAATCATTAATAAGCGATGCCATGTCTTCCGGTAATTTTGTTTCAAAATATAGTCGTTTTCCGGTTGTCGGGTGATCCAGGCCCAGGCGGAAGGCGTGTAAGGCTTGGCGCGGAAACGCCGCCATTAGGGCGCGTGCTTGCGGTGAAACGGTGTCGTTGCGGTGATTTCGCTGGCGTTTTGGCGCCCGGCCATAGACGGGATCACCGACCAGGGGATGGCCGATACAGGCCAAGTGGACCCGTATCTGGTGGGTTCGCCCGGTCGACAGCTTGCAGGCCAAAAGGCTCGCTAGTGGCGCATGAGCCGACCCCAGTATCTGTTCGGTCTCAAAATGGGTCAGTGCCATCTTGCCGTTGCGGCTAACCACTGCCATTTTCTTGCGGTTGCGAGGACTGCGGCCGATCAGGGTTTCGATATCTCCCGATGGTGGCTTGGGTGTTCCCCAGGCGATGGCGCGGTAGGCGCGGTCGACCGAGCGTGCGGCGAACTGTACGCTCAGCGAGGCGTGGGCCTCTGCTGTCTTCGCCGCTACCATGACGCCGCTGGTATCCTTGTCGAGGCGGTGAACGATGCCTGGTCGTTTCACCCCGCCGATACCCGTCAGGCTGGGTCCGCAATGGGCGATCAGCGCATTGACCAAGGTGTGGTCGGGATTACCCGGCGCCGGGTGGACGACCAAACCAGAGGGCTTGTTGATGACGATTAGGTCGTCGTCCTCGTAGAGGATATCCAGGGGAATATTCTGGCCTTCGGGTATCGCCAGCGCCGCGTCCGGTACCACCAGGGTGAAGCTTTCTCCTGCTGCGACCTTGCGCGAGGGCTGGCGCAATGGCGTACCGTCCAGGGTCAGGTGACCGTTGACGATCAGGGCCTTGAGGCGTGAGCGCGACAGCCCACCGACCGCCTCGGCGAGCACAGCGTCAAGACGCTGTCCCGCAGCGTTATCCGGTGTCCGAACTGTGATAGCTTTGCCTTTGCCCGCCATAGTCTTAGACTGCACGCCTGTAGAATGAGGCAGGGTTGGGTACGGTGCGGGCACTGAAAGCAGTCGTTATCATCATGGCGGTATTGATATTCGTCGGCTTGATTGCTGTCGTGTGGGCCATATTCAACCTAAAAACGCCCGCCGACAATCGTGACGTCGCCGAACTGGCCGCTGAATTGTCATTGGAGCTGCCGGCGAGCTGTGAAATTGCCGGCATGGAGCTCGATGGCGGACGCTTGGCGGTACGGACCACGGGAGCCCAAATTGCGCCGGATTGCGAGCGGATTTATATCGTCGATCTGTCGCGCGGCGTAGTTATTAGCGTTGTGGAGCGTTGAGTGGCCGTTAACTTCGCTAGCGACAATGTCAGCGGCGCGTCACCCAAGATCGTTGCCGCCCTGGCCACTGCGGCTAAGGGTGGAGCCTTGCCTTATGGCGCTGATGACTGGACCGCACGGGTCGAGACCAAATGTGCCGAAATTTTTGAGGCCGAGGTCGCGGTCTTCCCTGTCGCCACCGGCACGGCGGCCAACGCGCTGGCGCTCGCCGCGTTGACGCCACCCCACGGCGCGATCTACTGCCATCCCGGCAGCCACGCCTATGTCGACGAGTGCGGCGCACCCGAATTTTATAGCGGCGGCGCTAAGATGGTTATCGTTGATGGACCGCACGGCAAACTGGCAGCCGGCGATCTGGCGGCGCTACTCGCCGACGCTCGCCCCCATGGAGTCCATAACGTGCGCCCCGTCGCGTTGACGATCTCACAAGCGACCGAGGCCGGCACCATCTACAACGCAGACGAGCTGGCCGCCCTAGCCGAGGTCGCTCGAGGCTACGGCATGGGCGTGCACATGGACGGCGCGCGCTATGCCAACGCGCTGGTTCACCAGGGTTTGAGCCCGGCGGATACTACGTGGCGGTGCGGCGTTGACGTCATGAGCTTCGGCGCCACCAAGAACGGCGCGCTGGCCGCCGAGGCGGTGATCTTTTTCCGTCCCGAACTAGCCAGCGAGTTCGGCGAGCGCCGTAAGCGCGGTGGCCATCTGCTGTCCAAGCAACGCTTCGTCAGCGCCCAGCTCGACGCCTATCTGACGGACGATCTGTGGCTCGCCAACGCGCGTGCCGCCAACTGTGCCGCCGCTCGCCTGGCCGAGGGGTTGGCCGCGCTGGACGGCGCCCAGCTGATCCACCCGGTCGAGGCTAACGAGGTGTTTGCTACCTTGCCGGGGCCGGTGACTGACGCGCTGGAGGCCGACGGCTTCGGCTTCTACCGTATGGGCGGCGAGGGTGTGATCCGCCTGGTGACCTCGTTCAACACCGTCGACGCCGAGGTCGACGACTTTCTTGCCGCTACCAAGCGCCATGCCCAGGCAGTGTGATCGGGTCGAAACGGTCATGGTTAACCAAGTGATATCTGGAGGTAGAGCCGATGGAAACTGTCCATGAAATTATCCGGCCGCCGGCACCGTGACTAGCGAGATGCGGTAGATTCTCGAGAATTTACGCAATCTGCTGGCGTCCAATGGCGCCGCGCTCGACCAGGTCGTGAAAGTCAACGTCTTCAACCACGATATGCTGGAATTCGAGAACATGAACCGGGTCTTTCGCGAATTCTTTCCCGACGACCCGCCCGCCCGCACCATGTGCGGCGCACAGTTCAGCCAGGGGATCAAAATCGAAATCGAGTGCGTCGTGTTGGCGCCGGCTTGAACCAGCCGAGGCCGGCGACGTGGCTTGAATTGCACCTCCGCTTTCGATATGCGAATGTTGCTTGATCGCTAGTGTCCCCTTCGTCTAGTGGCCTAGGACAACGGCCTCTCACGCCGTAAACACGGGTTCGAGTCCCGTAGGGGACGCCACCTATTTAGACAAAACTTACTGCTTTTGTTTCAGTAGTATAGTTTTTCTGTTTCGCGGCGCTGGAGCCGTGGGGCGCGGACCGTGGGGCGCTGAACTTTCCAAAGACCGGCCATTCTATGTCGCCACGAGCCAGTTAGGCCGGTAAAGAGAGGAACGCGGAGACGGGCGTACGGAATGGTAGGTATCGAGCCCCCGCAACCAAAAATAAATCCCGCTAATTCATACAGTTAGCGGGATTTTTCTTTGCCCGAAATTCACCTCTCAACATCTTGCGGTGTAAAAATTGCCGCATTTATTGCCGCTTTTTTCATTGCTAGGATTATAGGTCGGGTCCCTTTTGGTGAAAC
>CAZHBA010000082.1:0-9453 GCA_964530225.1 uncultured Rhodospirillaceae bacterium
TTGCGGCTTGTCGTAATAGGCCTGTAGAACTGAGAGCACCTCAGGCCGGCTGAACTCCTCGGGAACCGGCTCGTGGGCGACTAATATCTCACGCAATCGCGTACCCGAAATATTGAGGCGGCTCGCTTCGTCATGCGGGCAGGTTCGCCCCGTCGCCATGCCAGCACATTTGAAGCAATAGAACGTTGTGTCGATCTTGAGTGGCTGGGTATGCAAGCTATTTTGCGGAATCTGGTCGAAAATATAGTGCGCATCGAAGGGACCGTAGTAATCGCCGACGCCGGCATGGTCGCGCCCAACGACCAGATGGGAGCAGCCGAAATTTTGTCGGATCAGGGCATGCAAGAGCGCTTCGCGCGGGCCGGCATAGCGCATTTCTATAGGGTAGCCGGCCTGAATTACTGTGCCTGGCAGAAAATAGTTCTCGACAAGTTTGCCGATTGCCTCGACGCGAACATTGGCTGGAATGTCACCGGGTTTGAGCGCGCCAAGCACTTGATGGATGAGCAGGCCATCGCAAACCTCGATGGCGATCTTGGCCAGGTACTCATGGCTTCGGTGCATGGGATTGCGGGTTTGAAATGCTGCGACCCGGGACCAACCCAACTCGAGGAATAATGCGCGAGTTTGAGCTGGCCGGAGGTAGAGATCCTTGTAAGTATCCGGAAAGTGGCCCTCCGACAGCGCTGTTACCCGACCCGCCAGATTAATGTTCCCCTGCTGCGTCACCTTCTGCACGCCGGGGTGGGCCGTATCGGTGGTGCAGTAGATGTGCGAGCACTCAAGCTCTTTGTCGATCGTGTACTTTTCGCTGACTGTGAGGATTCCGAGAATCGACCCAGTCTCCGCGTCGACGAGGGCCGCCTCTTCGCCGACACGAATGCCACTAGCCAGATCCTTGTCAGCCGACAGGGTAATAGGAATCGGCCAAAACAAGCCGTTCGACAACGTCATATCGACAGTAGCGCCACACCAATCAGCTTTGCCCATGAAACCTTCGAGCGGCGTGTAGGCACCCATGCCGAGCATGAATAAATCGGACACTTCCCGGCTGCTCAGCGGAATCTTCGGGAGTGTCTCGGCATGCCTGATCTCTTCGGCCCGCTCGGCCTCGGGCAAAAGAAGCGGCAAGGGTTGTTCCGAACCATGTGGCGGTACCAATTGCGGCATGAGTTCTTCCACTCCCCGCCTGCCGTCTTTTATTCAGCAGGCTCCGGTTTTGATCTTTGAGAGGCCGTGGGCGGCACTTGACGGCATATCCAAACGAGCCGTCGATTAAACAGAAGGGTGTAGCCTTTGAACAGTCCAAATCTATACGTAGATTATAGTAATTGAGAAATTTAGGCGGCCCGCCTTCTCTGCAAATTTTCATCAGTCAACGTATGCACGGAAAGGGGTGCGCAGCGTGCTGTCCAGGGCCCCGGGGGGAGGCGAAGCTATATATCGCCCACCCCATCGCTGCGGTACACCCCGCACCCAATAGTTCGATTACTAAATTCTTTGCAAATATATTTCCGAAATCTTTCATTTGGTACATATACAGGTACATATAATGAAACAAGGACCCAGCAGTTTCCCGCTAAGTCCTTGTTTTTATTGGTGAGCCCGGTTGGTCTCGAACCAACGACCTACTGATTAAAAGTCAGTTGCTCTACCAGCTGAGCTACGGGCCCATCGATGAAGGGGACTGAGCGGGAACTTAGGAAGCTGGATGCCTGCCGTCAATTAGCAAGCCATCCCACCCTGGTCCTTTATTCCTTTACGTCGGCGGCGATTTGAATCTTGACGATGGCATCTGGATTGCTCACCGAACCGCCCTGGCCTTCGCCCTTCTTGATCGCGTCTATATGCTCCATGCCTTCGGTCACCCGGCCCCACGCCGTATATTGACCGTCGAGCCAGGGGGCGTCATCGAAGACGATAAAAAATTGGCTATCGGCACTGTTGGGGCTCTGCGCCCGCGCCATGGAGACTACGCCACGCACATGCTTTTCCGACGAAAACTCGGCATCGAGATTCTTGCCCGAACCGCCGCTGCCGGTACCCGTAGGATCGCCCGTCTGCGCCATAAAGCCGTCGATTACCCGATGAAAAACGATGCCATCGTAGAAGCCTTCGCGCACTAATTCCTTGATTCGCACGACGTGATTGGGTGCCAGATCCGGCCGCATTTCGATGACAACGCGGCCATACTCCACGTCCAGGTATAGCGTGTTTTCCAAGTCGATCCTCTTATCAGTCTGTGCCGCCACCGGTGCAAACGCCGCGACGAACAGTGTTACTGCAATGATGAATGTTCGCGTAAACCCCATAGTTGGACCTACCCTTTTTGTGGTTGACGCTTTTTAATCGCTCAAGACCCCTAGGTCGAGCTTTCAAGATGCTCCCGAATACGTTTGGCAACCCGGGCCGAAACAAAGCTGGAAATATCACCACCCAGCGCCGCGATCTCCTTAACCAGGCGCGAAGCAATGAACTGCTGGTTTTCCGAAGCCATCAGAAAAATCGTCTCGATGTCCGGATTGAGCCGCGTATTCATACCGACCATCTGGAACTCGTACTCGAAGTCAGACACCGCTCGCAGGCCGCGGATGATGCAATCTGCATTTTGCTCGGCGGCGAAATGAACCAACAGCGAATCGAACGGCTTTACCTCGACGCGGCTGTCCAAACCATTGCCCATATCACCGATCTCTTCGCTGACCATCTGGGCCCGCTCCTCAAGCGAAAACAACGGCTCCTTGCCAGTATTAATTGCAACGCCGACGACCAGCCGGTCGACCGTTCGTGCCGCCCGGCGAATAATATCCACATGGCCATTGGTTACCGGGTCGAAGGTTCCCGGATAGAGCCCGATCCGCTGGCCCTTAGTCATCGTTTTCCTCTGCTGGCGGGCTCGCTCCGTTTGGCGCGCTATCACCACCGTTAACGCCGTTGGCATCGTCCTGCAGCGCTGTCACAGTCACCACATGCTCGTCCTTAGCGACACGGAACAGGGTCACGCCGCGAGTACTTCGCCCGGCAATGCGCACATCCGACACGCCGGTGCGGATCAACTGGCCGCCATCGGTCATCATCACCAATTCGGTATCAGCCTCCACCGGAAACGACGAGATGACCGCGTTGTCCTTTTGTTTGCCTAAATCAATATTGGCGATGCCCTGGCCGCCCCGGCCGGTGACCCGGTACTCGTAAGCCGAGGTACGTTTGCCAAACCCTTTTGCGGTCACGGTTAAGACGAATTGTTCCTGCTCTGCCAGTTCGCCATAGTGCTCCTCTGACAATACTACTGCACCATTTTTCGCGCTCTCCTCCACGTCATCTTCGGTAGCCACATCGGCCTCCTCAACCTCGCCACCCTCGGCCCGTTCAGCTCGGCTGCGCTTGAGATAGGCGGTCCGTTCGGCGGTACTGGACTCGGCGTGGTGCAGAATCGACATGGATATGACTTCGCCGCCCTTGGGCAATTTTATTCCGCGTACTCCGGTCGAATTGCGACCACGGAACACCCGCACATCGGACAGCCGGAAACGGATGCACTTGGCCGCCGCGGTCGCCAACAATACGTCGTCGGTCTCATCGCAGGTGGCCACGCCAATCAAACGGTCGTCGGGGCCCAGCTTCATGGCGATCTTGCCGTTGGCCTTAACCTGGACGAAGTCGGACAGCCGGTTGCGCCGCACGCTGCCGCTGGCGGTAGCGAAGACGACGAACAAATCTGCCCACGTATTCTCATCCTCGGGCAGCGGCATCAAGGTCGTAATGGTTTCTCCTTCTGCCAACGGCAGCAGATTAACCAGCGCCTTACCGCGCCCGGTTGGCGAGCCCAATGGCAGCTTGTAGACCTTCAGTTTGTAGACCATGCCGCACGACGAGAAGAACAACACCGGCGTGTGGGTGTTGAGCACGAAGACCTGGTTGACAAAATCTTCGTCGCGGGTCGCCATGCCGGCGCGGCCTTTGCCACCGCGGCGCTGCGCGCGATAGGTCGATAGCGGCACCCGCTTGATGTAACCGCCATGGGTCACGGTGACGACCATGTCCTCGCGCTGGATTAGATCTTCAATATCATGCTCGAACTCGCCTTCGACGATTTCGGTACGCCGCGGGTCGGCGAACTCTTCCCTCATTTTCAGCAGTTCGGAGCGCAACAGACTGTACAATTTTTCGCGACTTTCGAGGATGGCGAGAAATTCGCGTATCTGTTCAACCAGCGCCGTCAAATCCTCGCCGATCTTGTCGCGCTCGAGACTCGTCAACCGGTGCAGACGCAATTCCAGGATGGCGCGCGCCTGCTCGTCGGAGAAGCTGTAGTTGCCGTCCTCGTCGACCCCGCGACCTGGTTCGGCGATCAGCGCGATTAGCGGCGTTACCTCCTGAGCCGGCCAGGGTCTGATCGTCAATTCGGCGCGCGCTGTGGCGGCATCCTTGGCGGCGCGAATCAGCACGATCACCGAGTCCAGGTTGGCAACGGCGACAGCAAGACCAACCAGCGTGTGCGCCCGCTCGCGCGCCTTACCGAGTTCGTAGACGGTACGGCGGGTGATGACTTCTTCGCGAAACTCGATAAACGCGGCGATGATTCGCTTGATATCGAGAAGCTCCGGCTGACCGCCGTTGAGGGCCAGCATGTTAACGCCGAACGATGTCTGCAGCGGCGTGTAGCGGAACAGCTGGGCGAGAACCACTTCCGGTTCGGCCTCGCGCCTCAACTCGATCACCACCCGCAGGCCATGGCGGTCGGACTCGTCACGCAGGTCGCTGATACCCTCTACCGTCTTGTCGTTGGCAATTTCGGCGATACGCTCGATCATTCGCGATTTATTCACCTGGTAGGGAATCTCGGTGATGATGATGGCCGAGCGATTGTTGGAAATATCCTCGAAATGGGTGCGCGCGCGCATCAACACCAAGCCACGCCCGGTATGGAAGGCGGTGCGGATACCCGTGGTGCCGACGATCAGCCCGCCGGTGGGAAAGTCCGGCCCCTGCATGTACTGCGACAACTCGTCGATCGAGATATTCGTGTTGTCCATGTACGCGCAGCAGGCATCGATCACCTCGCCTAAATTGTGCGGCGGAATGTTGGTTGCCATGCCGACGGCGATGCCGCCGGCACCATTGACCAGAAGATTGGGATACTGCGCCGGCAGAACCGTCGGCTCGTGGGCGCTTTCGTCGTAGTTGGGCTGGAAGTCAACGGTGTCGCGGTCGATGTCCTCGAGCAGCGAATGGGCCGCCTTCGACATACGCGCTTCGGTATAGCGCATGGCCGCCGGCGGATCACCATCCATGGAGCCGAAATTGCCCTGGCCGTCGATCAGTTCCAGGCGCATGGAGAAATATTGCGCCATGCGCACCATGGCGTCGTAGATCGCGCTGTCGCCGTGCGGGTGATACTTGCCCATTACCTCGCCGACGATGCGCGCCGACTTGCGGTAAGGCCGGTTGTACTCGTAACCGCCCTCTTTCATGGCATAGAGAATACGCCGATGGACCGGCTTCAGACCGTCGCGCACGTCGGGTAGCGCCCGGCTGACGATGACGCTCATGGCGTACGCCAGGTAGGAGGTGCGCATCTCCTCCTCGATGGTCACCAAAGAGACGTCATGACCACCGGGCGGTAACGATTCTGATTGATCAGTCAATGTTCAATATCAAAGGTTTAGCGCCTGTCCGCAGAACGATAACAGACGCGCCGAGTCGGCTTTTTCGCACCGCTAAGTAATAGCCGAGGCAAGCGCTTCGAACAAGGAATCCGGGCCGCCAAAGCGTCTAATTTTGACCGGCCCCGACAAGCCTTAAACCGGCTTGATGGTGAGCGTGCCGCCGTCGCTGTCACCACTTTGATATCGACGCCGGTGGCGGTGATCGTAGCGTAGTCGTAGGAGATGATGTCCTGCGGTGGTATGTCGAGCACGGTTTCGCGCAGCGACAGCTTGAGCCGACCTTGTCGTTAAAGGGAATGATAAGGTTGAGGCCAGGCCGGATGGTGTTGGTGTATTTGCCGAACCGCTCGACGGTCCATTTCTATGCCTGTGGCACCAGCTTGATACCCGAGCGAATGAAGACGAACGCGATGACTAAAATCGTGAACCCACCAAGAATGAAAGCCTTCATGTCCATTGGCCCCTTCTGTTGGGTGAATTATTGCAGCGCAATTTAAATATGGTCATTTCCGTCGCAATCTATCACTCGACACAAAATTTAAATATTTTTCTCCTATTTATCAAAGAGATAGACTTTTTTTCGAAGATATAACTAGAATGGAATTTCGTCGTCTAGGTCGCTGCCGCTACCATTGCCGTTGTTGCCGCCGGCGGTTGCCATCGCCGACTGTCCGTAACCGGGATCGCCCGCCTGTTCGGCGTCGTAGCCGCCACCGCCACTGTCACGGCTATCGAGCATGGTCAGCTCGCCGCGGAAGCGCTGCAGCACCACCTCGGTGGAGTATTTCTCGACGCCCTGCTGGTCGGTCCACTTGCGCGTCTGCAACTGGCCCTCAATGAACAGTTTCGAGCCCTTTTTGACATATTTCTCGCAAACGTCGACCAGCTTCTGGTCGAAGATCACCACCCGGTGCCATTCGGTGCGCTCCTGCTGATCACCGGTGTTACGGTCCTTCCAGCGCTCCGACGTGGCCAGCGACAGGTTGCATACCCGGTCGCCGGAATTCATCGAGCGAATTTCCGGATCGCGGCCCACATTACCAACCAAAATAACCTTGTTGATGCTGCCTGACATGGGTGCCTCTCCCGATAATTGGGGTTTGTGCGAATGACCGATTCACCCGCCGAATTTGCCGCCACCCTCGCACACGGTTCCGTGGCCTCACAAGCAAGGCGAACGGCGACTTGTCCACATAACGCTCACATAATATTCATGTTTTGTTCTCTTTTCAAGCGGAGTATCAGACTCCCATTTCGCGATGTGCGACACCATGATATGGGTGCACCCGAAACGGCAGCAGCAAACGGCTATTTCGCCTACATCAAACCTATCGACACTGAGCCATGTTGAAAAAAATCCAGGTTCGCGGTGCCCGCGAGCATAATTTGCAAAATGTCGATATCGCGCTGCCGCGCGATAGTCTGGTAGTGATCACCGGCCTGTCGGGCTCTGGCAAGTCGTCACTAGCATTCGACACCATCTATGCCGAAGGCCAGCGCCGTTATGTCGAGAGCCTGTCGGCCTACGCGCGCCAGTTCCTCGAACTTATGCAAAAGCCCGATGTCGATTCCATCGAGGGCCTGTCGCCAGCGATCTCCATCGAACAAAAGACGACAAGCCGCAACCCGCGCTCGACTGTCGGCACAGTGACCGAGATCTACGACTATCTGCGCCTCTTGTTCGCTCGTATCGGCACCCCCTATTCGCCGGAAACCGACCTGCCCATCGAGGCACAGTCGGTGAGCCAGATGGTCGACAGCATCATGGCGATGGAGGAAGGCACTCGGCTCTATTTGCTGGCGCCGATCGCTCGGCGGCGCAAGGGCGAATACCGCCGCGAGCTGGCCGACCTGCAAAAACGCGGCTTCCAGCGCGTCAAGATAGATGGCGAGATGTACGAGATTGATGAAGCGCCGGTGCTCGACAAAAACTACTGGCACGATATCGAGGTGGTAGTCGACAGGGTGGTTGTTCGTCCCGATCTGGAAGGCCGCCTGGCCGACTCCTTGGAAACCGCGCTGGCGCTGGCTGACGGCTTGGCGTTCGCGGAAAACGCCGACGACGGCGCGCAGACTATTTTCTCGGCTAAATTCGCCTGCCCGGTGTCGGGCTTCACCATCGAGGAGATAGAACCCCGACTGTTCTCGTTTAACAACCCGCACGGCGCGTGTCCGGCCTGCGACGGCCTCGGCACCAAGGTGGCGGTCGACCCCGCACTCGTGGTACCCGACGAGAACAAGAGCCTGCGAGGCGGTGCCATCGCGCCATGGGCTAATTCGTCGAGCCCCTACTACGCCCAGACCCTCGACGCCCTGGCGCACCACTACAAGGCCTCGCCAGACGACCCGTGGCGCGAGTTACCTAAAAAGGTGCGCCAGGCAATCCTGTTTGGCTCCGGCGATATGGCGATCAAGATCAAATACGACGACGGCCTACGCACCTACGAGACTTCCAAGCCGTTCGAGGGCGTGGTGCATAACCTCGACCGCCGCTACCGCGAGACCGACAGCTCGTGGGCGCGCGACGAGATCTCGAAGTTTCAGACCACCTCGGTCTGCAAGGTCTGCGCCGGCGCGCGGCTAAAACCCGAAGCGCTAGCGGTCAAGATCGACGGCCACCATGTCGGCCAGATCACCGAAATGTCCATCGCCGCAACGGCCGACTGGTTCCGCGACCTGCCCGCTAAGCTAACCGACAAGCAGCGCGAGATCGGCGAACGCATCCTGCGCGAAATCAACGAACGACTGGGGTTCTTGATCGATGTCGGGCTGGAATATCTGACGCTCGACCGCAGCGCCGGTACGCTGTCGGGTGGCGAAAGCCAGCGCATCCGCCTGGCCTCGCAGATTGGCTCCGGCCTCACCGGCGTGCTCTATGTGCTCGACGAGCCATCTATCGGCCTGCACCAGCGCGACAACGCGCGCCTGCTGGAGACACTCAAACGCCTGCGCGATCTGGGTAACACGGTGATCGTCGTTGAACACGACGAAGAAGCCATCCGCAGCGCCGACTATCTGGTCGACATGGGCCCCGGCGCCGGCGTCCATGGCGGCGAGGTGGTAGCGCACGGCACGCCGAAGAAGGTCATGCAGCAGGTGCAACTAAGCCTAACCGCGCAATACCTCACCGGTCTCAAGCAAATCCCCGTGCCCGAGGAGCGACGGCCCGGCAAGGACGGCCAGCTGCTGCAGCTGATCGGCGCCACGGCGAATAATCTGCAGAAGGTCAACGCCGAGATTCCGCTCGGTACCTTCACCTGTGTCACCGGCGTCTCGGGCAGCGGCAAGTCGTCGCTAATCGTCGACACGCTGTACCGCGCCGCCGCTCGCCAGCTGATGAAGGCGCGCGCCGCGCCCGGCCCTTTTACCGCTCTCGAAGGGCTGCAACATCTCGACAAGGTTATCGACATCGACCAATCGCCGATCGGCCGCACGCCGCGCTCAAACCCGGCGACTTATACCGGTGCCTTCTCGCCAATCCGCGACTGGTTCACCGGGCTGCCGGAATCCAAAGCGCGTGGTTACAAGCCGGGCCGCTTCTCGTTCAACGTCAAGGGCGGGCGCTGCGAGGCCTGCCAGGGCGACGGTGTCATCAAGATTGAGATGCATTTTTTGCCGGATGTCTACGTCGAATGCGACTTGTGTCGGGGCAAGCGCTACAACCGCGAGACTTTGGAAGTGGTCTACCGCGGCAAGTCGATCGCCGACGTGCTCGACATGACGGTCGAGGAAGGGCGCGAGTTCTTCAAGGCGGTGCCGTCGATCCGTGGCAAGCTCGACACGT
>CAZHBA010000083.1:0-52273 GCA_964530225.1 uncultured Rhodospirillaceae bacterium
TTCTTCCAGCAAAAGCTTTTGCCAGTGATGTCCCAAGCCCTGGAGTTGCGGTTGGAACGCGGAACAGAACAGGAAGTGGTCAACGCCGGCGTCCCGCGCAGCATCGACGGTCGCTTTACCCACCTTGAACTCGTCCTCGACGAAGCGCGCGGGAATATAACAAACCGCATCAACACCACGCATGGCCCGCTCGATCTCGCCATCATCACGATAGCTGCCGACAACCACCTCTCCAACACCTAGCGCGCGCAACCTTTCGGCCGACGCTTCGCTCGATGACAGGGCGCGCAAATCCTGACCTAGTTGTACTAGATGCCGAACGGTGGGAATGCCGACTGCGCCAGACGCTCCAACTATCAATTGCATCGAACAATATTCCTCTGTTTGCAGACTTACTGTGTGAACTCATACCCCGGTCGAACGAGTGTTGGTAGTGCCCGAATTTGGATATGGTCGCCCGGGTTCACGCCGAGAACCGCACACGCGAATTCATCGAGGCCTATCGCGTCCGATGGCTGCCCGTTCTCGACACGAATCCAGGCCCGCAGAGGTGTCGGGTGCTTGCCCGCCGCCTCGACCAGTTGGCCGTCGGTCAAGGATAAATCCGCGGCGAGATCGGGGTGAAGTCGGAGAATTCGATGACGCCCCCTGATCCCGTCATAAGCATCCCGCTCATCCGCTCGGACGAGAATCTGCGGCGCTGCTGTCTCCCGTTTTTTCCGTAGTTTCCTTGTTGCTTGATCATCAAGAACAAGTTCGTCGGACAGAATCACACCGTAGTCGTCTCGTGCACCCTGGACTGAAATGTAGCCAGCTCTGACGTCATTTAGCACCAAGCCAACGTCGCGCGACAGCGGATCTCCGTAGCCGCCACCGCCCGCCGACTGCATGACCACCACATCACCACGACGAATCTTTTTACCCGTCGCCTTTCCGGGAATGTCAAGCGCGGTCAGCTTGCCGTCTCTCTCGACTGAGATACCGACAGGCGCGCCATGCCCGCCACCGAGTACGCCGAACGGCGGTACGACTGCCCGGTCGCTCAACACCGAGTATGTCGCTTCCCGTTCCAGCAGCCTGATCTCACGCTGCATGCCTAACCCACCGCGGTGCGCGCCCGAGCCTCCGGAATCGGTTCGCAAAAACGTCCGCTCGACCAGAAGCGGCATCTCGCTTTCCAGATGTTCAGCGGTGTGAATCGAACGAATGTTTCCAAAATCCACATTCACGAACGCACTGGACCCGTCAGCTTCCTGGAAGCCTCCGTTCCCTCCTGCCGGTACCTCGTAGTAAACATAAGGTCGTTTTCGTACACCGCCGATCCCGCCGATGGAGTTGGGAAACGACGTGCCACACAGATCGCCAGACACCAGCTCCGGTACAATCTGTGAAAGACAGCCGAGCGCGACCGAAACCGCACGCTTACGGACTTCGCCATGGGCACCAGCGGGCGCGTCGGAACGCACATTTACGATCGAGCCCTCTGGTGCTCGCAGAGCAATGGGTCGAAAAACACCCTCGTTTACGGCGCCGCCTGGGTCCAACGTAGATTTGAGAGCAACAAAAACGCCCGCCGCCGCCACGGCAAGCGACGAATTAACAACACCGGGCACCTGGTCACTGCTACCTGCAAAATTGGCGATGACCTGATCGTCATCGATGGTCAGTGACAGGCGCATTAGTACCGGATCGAAGAGGCCATCATCGTAGTATTCCAGATAGTCCTCGTGCACATACTCACCATTTGGCAATTCCTGGATTTTCTCACGCATGCGTGCCTCGCACCGATCGAGATTCGCCGTCACACAATTGAGGAGTGCAGCGAGACCGTATTTGGCAATCAGCTGCTGCAATCGCTGTTCGGCAGTTTTGCAGGTTCCGATCATGGCCTGAAGGTCGCCAATGCGGTGCTCGGGCAACCGCATGTTGGATTTTATGATCGAAAGCATGGCCGAGTTGACCTTCCCTTCCTGATAAATCTTGACCGCCGGGATTCTAATGCCTTCCTGGAATACGTTTGTCGCAAGTCCCGAGTAGCTGCCTGGCGTCATACCCCCCACATCGGACCAGTGGGTCCGAACGACCGGCATTAACACCAGCCTTCCATCCTCGAAAACCGGATAGATCAATGTCACATCGTTGAGGTGTGTACCGCCCCGGTAAGGGTCGTTTACCAGAACGATATCACCGGGCCGCATTTCCTCGCCCAGATCCTCCATAGCGAACCGGACGGTCCACGGCATCGGCATGACATGTCCCGGGTGGTCTTCAGACTGCGCGACGAGCTCGCTCCCGGCGTTAAAGATAGCGCAGGAAAAATCGTCGAGTTCGTAGATAACCGGGGAATAGGACGAGCGAATCACAGATGCGCGCATTTCGCGAACCACCGTGATTAGTGCCTCGTTCACAACTTCCAATGTAATCAGATCAACGGTCACTGCACCAAGTCCTCCGTTCTGGACATGCGGAGTTCGCCATAGGCTCCCACGTCGATCCACCAGCCCAACGGAACAACCGTGACGCTTCCCATCTCCTCGACAATCGCAGGCCCGTCAAAACCCATTCCGGCCGTCAGCCTGTTACGTGCGTAAACCGACGTCTCGTGATCCCGGCCCGAGAAATGGACGGGCCGACGGTCCAGTTGAGCGACCTCGAGGTCGGTCCCGTGTTCGATCCGAGGCAACGATGGCTTGTCCACGGCACCGATGGCCGCGAGGCGCAGGGTCACAATCTCGATTGGGTCGTCGGCGCGATAGCCGAAGCGGTGCTCATGAACACCGTGGAACAACTCGGCCAGTTGATCCTTCGATCCCAGCCGTTCCGAAACTCGGACGGCCAGATCCCATGACTGCCCCAGATAGCGCATGCCAAGCGCGCGTTCGAATGCAATGTGATCGCCCTGTATACCCTCGGCGAGGAGTTCCCCTCGGGCACCTCGCTCAAGTTCGGTAAAGGCTACCGATAGCTGATCGAAGTCCGCCTCGTCGAGTTCGAGGAGATGGGTTTTAACATGGTCGTGACGAACATCCGAAATTAACGCGCCAAACGCTGAAAAATTACCTGGCCCAGGCGGTATCAGCACCTGCGAAATCTCCAGTTCCTCGGCCACGAAGGCGGCATGCAGGGGTCCGGCGCCACCATAGGCCGTTAGCGTAAATTCGCGCGGATCGAAACCCTTGCTAACCGAGATCTCTTTGATTGCCGAGACCATCCGCGCGACGGCGATCCGTATAATCCCTTCCGCAACCGCCTTAGTGTCAAGCTGGGGGAATGTTTCTCGAATTCGGTCGACCGCCTTGATCGCCAGGTCAAGCCGCACTGGCACGCTCCCGGCAAGCTTGAGTTCGGGTGAGAGGCGGCCGAGGGTAATGTTCGCGTCGGTCACCGCGGGCTCGGTTCCACCCCGATCGTAGCATGCTGGACCCGGGTCGGCGCCGGCACTTTTGGGCCCAACCTTGAGGATATTACCCGCATCCACCCACGCGATGCTTCCGCCGCCAGCGCCTACGGTATTAATCTCTATCTGAGGTGTGCGAATGGGAAACCCGTCGATCACCTGCTCCGAGGTGATGGGGACAGACAGATCGCTGATCAGGCAGACATCCGTGCTTGTGCCGCCCATGTCGTACGTAATCAGGTTTGGTTCATCCAGCAACCGGCCAAGATAAACCGCGGCGGCAACACCGCCGGCGGGCCCGGAGAGTATCGTCTGCACAGGAAAGCGTGCCGCACGATCCGCGGTCACAATTCCGCCGCTTGAGATCATTAGGTAGATCGTGCCGGGATAGCCCGCAGCGCCAAACTGTTCCTCGAGACTGGCCAGGTAGTTCTTGGTTAGGGGGCCGATATAGGCATTCAGGGCCGTTGTGTTGAACCGCTCATACTCGCGCATCTCCGGGAGGACATCCGCCGAGGAACAAATGAACCAGCCTGGCAAGGCGCCGGAAAGAATATCAACAGCCCGCTGCTCATGGCTGTCGTCGGCGTAGCTGTGTACAAAGCAAATCGCTAATGCCGCCGGTTCGACATCGGCGAGCGCGACGGCAATATCCTCGATTTCACTGGTATCCAGTTCCCGGTGGACCGCACCGTCGGACAACAAGCGTTCTCCGACCTCGAAAACATTCCTCCGCGCGACAACCGGCTGCGCTTTCAGCGTTTTGATGTTGTAAAGGGTGGTCCGGTTCGTGCGGGCTATTTCCAGGACATCACCGAAGCCGCGCGTGGTGACCATGCGAACTTCGGCGCCCCCGCGTTCGAGTATTGCGTTCGTCCCGATCGTAACGCCATGGACAAAGCGGTCTATGGTTTCCAGTGCAGCGCCATTTGCGGTGATCGCTAACATTACCCCATCCGCCGGGCTGGTAGGCGTCGAGGAAGCTTTTGCCCACCGTATTTCGCCTGTGTGGTCGTCGTAGAATACGGAATCAGTGAATGTCCCACCGATATCGACACCGATCATCCTCATGTCAGAGTTCCTATTCTTGACGCGCCCGATTACCGTAGGGTCGCACCGTCAGTATGACGTAAGGGCCAGGATTGTACGCAGCCATTAGCGGCACGGCTCGAACGGGGGGCAGTTCAGACCGGCAATTCTGACTTCGTTTAACACGATCCGCTTGCCTAGCCCCCACGAAAAGCAGGCGTTCGCTTTTCCTTCATCGCGGAAATGCCCTCTTTGAGATCATCGCTTCGATAAATGTCGCGATACGTCGCTTCGAAACGATCACGATCGATTTCGACCCCAAGATCGAGCAGATGCAAAGTCGACTTTGTGGCCGCAAGTGCCAAAGGCGCTAGATCTGCAATCCTCCGGGCCAAGCGGTCCACTTGATCTGCAAACTCAACGGCTGGAACCACTTGGTGAAACACACCGCAGCGTTGCAGCTCGAAAGCGTCAAGCCTATGACCGGTGAGAAGAAGATACCGGGCGATGGAGGATCCAAGGCGCTCATGAACCAGCCGGTACTCGCGGCGACTGATGGTCAGGCCGATTCCAGCGGCGGGCAGCGCAAAGACTGCGCCTTCGGCGGCAATACGCACATCGCAAGCCAATGCCAGTAATCCGCCGCCACCGATGGCAGCTGCCTGCACCGCAGCCACGATGGGGACTCTGATTTGAGCAAACGTGTCGTAGAGATCTTCCAGCGTCTGGTCATACGACACGATCCCATCGAAGTTCACAGTCGCCCCCGCAATTTCCGAGAGATCTGCCCCGGACGCGAACGCACGATCACCGGCTCCTTTGATAACAATCACCCGTGTGTCCGGATTCTCGTTTGCTTGCGTTACCGCTTCCAACAAAGCATTGACGGTGTCATGCGAAACCGCGTTTCGGGTCGATTCATCATCGATCGTTACGGTCGTTATCCGACCAGAGTTATCGATATGCACAGTCAACGGAGTTTCCTGTTCTTGTTCTACTCACCAACCTCAATAAGAAGGCGTAATTGCCCAAACATCTGGGCCTCGATTACCCCCAAATTGCAATTGCAGAAAAATATAACGTTCGGCGCAACCGAGCGCGACGACAGATTTTGGCCACTAGCGGACGTTATTACCCTTCTCTATTTACATCGGCTTCTAGGGGTAAAGCGGACATTGGATCCAAGAACAACTATCGATAACACAACCCATTCCGAGCAACTGGCCCATGCGCCCTAGTATTGAGGTTCGTCCTCACCTTCAGGCTGTGAAACAGATTTATTTTCTATTTGGCGTTTACAGCGATAGGGCCAAACAATTTTGGCATTGAGTGGAGACTTTTCGCCATCTTCGAACACGATGGCGATGGGCGTCTTTTTTGCGGCCCGGGAAAGCGCTTTCAAGCTCTCGGAATCGAAAGGACCTTTGTTTCGGTAGAGTGCGTTTGGATCCATCCACTGGCCGTTTGTCGGAATGATCTTGTGGCGCAATGCCGCATAATTTCCAGTGCTATTAAAGAAAACGCCGAAATGAATAGCCGGCCGCCGGTGTTCGCTCTGCTGACCGGTTTTGACGCTTATTCCTGTGTTTCCCGTCGGTCCTAGAACCTCGCCTAAGCGAACTCGTTGGCCAAGCTTCTGCTTCGGCATTTCAGAAAAATGGGTGTACTGGGTAAAGGTCCAAATGGGTAGACCGGTATTATCTGGACTATGGCGCAGTACAATTTCGATACCGCGCGGATTGTTCTGACCCCTAAATTTGCCGATGACCGTGCCGTCGGCGACAGCAATGATTGGTGTTTCCCAGGGCGCGGGTATATCGATACCGCCGTGATAGGCTTCCCGGTGCCGTTTCGAAGTATAGGAAATCGCCCATTGCTCATCGATATTGCGGCAATAAGCGTTGCTGGGGAAGCGCGGTCGAAGACCGGTCTCGAATAACCCTCTTTCGATTGCGGGTTTCATTGTGCACCGAAAACTTCGGCCCATGGCGCAAAGTGTAAATTCGTCGATCTCGTGCTGGCTCACTTGGCCTTCAGCAAGGGTGGTAATTTTATTTCCAGACGGAGTAGCGGCTATTTCACCACTTCGGGCAGCATCCAATTCCTTACGGAAATCAGCACTCCAACTCACCCCTACACTTCCTAGAAGCAGGGTCAACGCTAGCAAGGCGGTGCGAGTTGGGTTCACGCCGAAAGCATATGACAAAAATCGGTAGTAGGTAATAGCTCGCTACGATCCTGAATATGGATATGGTCGGCTACTCGCGTCTCCTATCAAGGCTTTGGCCAAACCATGCCGTGCGCTTTCATCGCCGATGGACCGGAACGATCGAGGAAGGTATAGGCTCATAACCTGAAGGTCGCAGGTTCACATCCCGACCCCGTAACCAAATAATCAATATGTTTAGTAAAGGCGTGGCACTTCGGGGTTGCGTTTTTTTTATTTTTTGGGTCTATATTTGGACTTTAGTTTGACGACTTTTCGTCTCCGTAAACGACCCGGTAACGCGCTATGACCATTCGAATTGCCATTGTTCAGCCGATGGGCCACCCACCGCCCGACGACGAGAGGAATGTCACCGAGGCTGTCGCGCATATAGCTCGCGCCGCAGAGGCGGGTGCGCATATCGTCACGTTCCCCGAGTCCTATCCCGGCCCATGGCAATTTCCGGTTACCTACGATCCCATCCCGACACTATGCGACGCCGCAGCCGAACATGGTATCTATGTTCAGTTCTCCACGATGGAGCCGATCGATCCCGCAAAGCGCACGGCGCACAATCTCCTGTTGTTGGCCTGGCCAGACCGTCGGGCGCCAGGAATCTACCGGCGCACGCATCCGCCGGGCCCGTGGATATACACCGGGGGCGAATATTGGGACTTCGAATATGTCGAGGGCAGCGAGTATCCGGTCTTCGACACGGAGTTCGGGAAGGTCGGGCTCGCCATGTGCTCGGAGGTCTACATGCCCGAGGTCACCCGTGCCCTGGCATTGCGGGGCGCGGAACTAATCTTCATGCCGGGCGGCATTGATAAGCGGCAGCTCTTCGCCTCTTGGCGTAACCTGATCTGGTCGCGTGCCATCGAGAACCTCGCAACTGTTGTGACGACACAAAATCTTTTCAATCCACATGATCGCGGTCTCGCGATGGTTGCACAACCCGAGCGTATCCTATTCGAGACGACCGAGGCCGGCATGTTCGTGATCGACGTCGACCTCGAGCGGTGCCGTGATCTGCGACGGCAGAACGATGAGCTGGATTCCTTCAACCGAAATGGCGCTAAGGCGGGCATCCTGACCCAGTGGCAGCGCCCGGACATGTACGATCAGTTTTACCCGTGACCTAGGAAGAACGCCGCCGACTAGCCAATCAAGAACCTTACCAAGCTAGCCATACACCTTAGCGTGCATCCGACTTAACAGGAATAATTCAGGGGTAGTGACGGCGGTCACTGTGTGATTTCGCGGCCTTGCTTGTCTTGAAGCTTAAGAACACACAGTTAAGAGCGAAAGGAATTCAAGATGAGCTATCTAATCGATGGCTGGATTGGATCGACGGTTGGTCCGGTGGCATAGTTCGACAATGAACACACACGTGTCACCGAGTGGCGGTTCGCCTCCGGGGACGCAACGGGATGGCACCGGTACCAATAAGATTATGTCGTCGTGCCGATGAGCACCGGGGATACAAGACGAATGAGTCTGATAGTGTTGACGCATGGTACGGCCTAGGACCATTAGGATCCGCAAGCTGCTAATTGCCAATCGCGGCGAGATCGCAATTCGCATAATGCGCGCGGCGTCCGAGATGGATATTGGCACGGTGTCGGTGTACTCGCGCGAAGACCGATTCGCACTGCACCGTTTCAAGGCCGATGAAAGCTATCTGATCGGCGCCGACAAGGGTCCGATCGACGCCTATCTCGATATAGCCGGTGTTATCCGCATCGCGCGCGAATCCCGCGTGGATGCGATTCACCCGGGATACGGATTCCTTTCCGAGAATCCGGAATTTGCCGAGGCCTGTGTCGCGGCCGGGATTGTTTTCATCGGCCCGCCACCGGATGTAATGCGCCGTCTCGGCAACAAGATCTCAGCCCGCGCGCTTGCCGTTGAGGCGGGGGTACCGGTGATGGCGGCCTCCAAGCCGCTGCCCAAGGATGCGGAGGAGATCGCACGTATTGCTGACGAGATCGGCTTACCGGTGATGTTGAAGGCTAGTTGGGGCGGCGGCGGGCGCGGCATGCGGGTGATCAGCGTTGCAGACGACATCGCGACGGAAGTAGGTTCGGCAAAACGCGAGGCGCGCGCCGCATTCGGCAACGACGAGGTCTATTTCGAAAAGTTGGTCGAGCGAGCACGCCATGTCGAAGTTCAGATATTGGGGGATGCGCACGGCAACGTCGTGCATTTGTTCGAGCGCGATTGCACTGTGCAGCGCCGCCACCAGAAGGTGGTCGAGCGCGCGCCGGCGCCCTATCTTGATGCCATCCAACAAAAAGAGATATGCGATGCCGCGCTGGCGATCGCGCGCACGGCCGGTTATTGCAACGCAGGAACGGTTGAATTCCTACAAGACGCTGAGACAGGCGCGTTTTATTTCATCGAAGTCAATCCGCGTATTCAAGTCGAACACACAGTGACTGAATGCATCACCGGAATTGATATCGTGAAGGCGCAAATTCGTGTCGCAGAAGGCGCGGAAATCGGCGGCGCTAACAGCGCCGTGCCAGCGCAAGACGATATCGCAATGCATGGCCACGCCATCCAGTGCCGGGTGACAACTGAGATTCCCGAAGCCAATTTTGCGCCTGATCACGGCCGCATAGACGCCTACCGCAGCGCGTCGGGCTTTGGCATACGGCTTGACGCCGGCACAGCGTTTCCCGGCGCCTTGATCACGCCCCATTACGATTCGCTGCTAGTGAAGGTGACCTCTTGGGGCCAGCACAAGGACGAAGCGGCCGCGCGCATGGACCGTGCGTTGCGCGAATTTCGCATTCGCGGTGTCGGCACCAACCTTCGCTTCCTCGAGGCGGTGATCAGCCACCCAGATTTCCGCGCTGCCGATTACACCACCCGCTTTATCGATGAGACGCCCGAGCTGTTCCGCTTCGCAACACGGCGTGATCGGGCGACGAGGCTACTGGCGTTTCTCGGCGACGTGATCGTTAATGGCAATCCGGAAGTCACGCGTCTTGCGCGTCCAACAATTCCGGCCTTTTTGGCGCCACTACCGGCCCCAGTTAATGGTGCCCCGCCGCCGCCTGGCACCCGCCAGCGCCTCGATGAGATGGGTGCGAGTTCCCTGGCCCAGTGGCTGCGAGATGAAAAGCGCGTGATGATCACCGACACCACCTTCCGCGACGCGCATCAGTCGCTGCTGGCGACCCGGGTACGCTCGCGGGATCTACTGGCGGTCGCACCGGCCTACGCACACAATTTAGCGGAACTTTTCTCAGTCGAGTGCTGGGGTGGGGCGACCTTCGATGTCGCCTTACGATACTTGAAGGAATCACCGTGGGAGCGGCTCGAAGCCATACGCGAGCGCATACCCAACATCCTTTTGCAGATGCTGCTGCGCGCGTCTAACGCGGTTGGCTATACCAACTATGCCGATAACGTGGTGCGCTATTTTGTCAAACAATCGGCCTCCGCCGGGGTTGATATTTTCCGCGTCTTCGATTCGCTGAACTGGGTCGAGAATATGCGGGTCGCGATGGACGCGGTGCTGGAAAGTGGCAAGTTATGTGAGGCCGCAATCTGTTACACCGGTGATCTAACCGACCCTGCTCGCGAGAAGTACGACCTCCGCTATTACGTCAAAATTGCACAGGAGCTCGAGGCTGCCGGGGCGCATATTCTGGGCATCAAGGACATGGCAGGGGTTTGCCGACCCGAGGCGGCGCGCCAGCTGGTGAGTGCGCTACGTGAGGAATGCGGCCTGCCCATCCATTTCCACACCCACGACACTTCGGGTGCATCGGTGGCCAGCGTGCTAGCCGCCATTAATGCCGGAGTTGATGCGGTGGACGCCGCGATGGACTCGATGAGCGGACTGACCTCGCAGCCCAATCTCGGCTCTATTGTGGCGGCGCTGGAGCACACGCCACGCGACACCGGGTTCAATCCCGAAACGATCCGCGCGCTGTCAAATTATTGGGAGCAGATACGTCACGTCCATGCCCCGTTCGAGAGCGATTTACGTTGGGGTGCATCCGAGGTTTATGTGCACGAGATGCCCGGCGGGCAGTACACCAATTTACGCCAGCAGGCGGCGGCGCTGGGACTCGCCGAGCGTTGGCCCGATGTCGCCCGGACCTATGCTGAAGTCAACCAGATGTTTGGCGACGTGATCAAGGTCACACCGACATCTAAGGTGGTGGGCGACATGGCGTTAATGATGGTGACTCGCGACCTTACGCCCGAGGACGTCGTCGATCCCAAAACCGAAATCGCGTTTCCCGATTCGGTAATTTCGTTTTTCCGGGGCGATGTCGGCCAGCCCCCGGGCGGTTTTCCGGAAGCGCTGCAAATGAAAGTGTTAGGCGGGGCCGCGCCGCTGGCGGTGCGCCCTGGCACGGTCCTGGCCCCGGTCGATCTCGAAGCCGAGCGCGCCGAGGCCGAGCGCCTGGTTGAGCGTCAAATCGACGACAGGGACCTCGCCTCCTATCTGATGTACCCTAAGGTTTTCGTCGACTACGCAAAACATCGTCGCCGCTTTGGTGATGTCTCAGTACTGCCGACGTCGGCGTTCTTCTATGGCATGGAGCCAGGTGAGGAGATCACCGCCGGCATCGAGCGCGGAAAGACGCTTGTGATCCGCTATCTCGCGTTGGGCGATGCAGATGTTCATGGTGAGCGCACGGTATTTTTCGAACTTAACGGCCACCCGCGCACCATCAAGGTGACCGACCATATTGCTACCATAACGCGTCCGGCCCACGCCAAAGCCGATCCCGGCAATCCCGCCCATGTTGGTGCGCCGATGCCGGGAGTGGTGATCGCAGTCGCGGTCGAGACCGGCCAGCGTATCGAGCGCGGCGATCCTCTGTTGACTCTGGAAGCGATGAAAATGGAAACCGTGCTGCGCGCCGAGCAGGATGGTACCATCGCCGAAATCCTCTTGCCGGTGGGCGAAAGCGTTGCGACCGACGATCTGCTGATCGTGTTGCAAGGATCCTCCTCGATACTGTTAGCTTAAGTCGCTCAAGGCGAATTAAATCAAATAGTAGGTCAGGTTTTTAGCCATAAACGGACATTGCGTCGCAGCGCGCTGAAATCGATACTGCTGGTTCCATCGAAGGCGTACGATACCCCATGAAATTCAAGTTGATCCTGTTTGGCCTGGCCCTGATATTTAGCTACGCACGCTGGCGTAGCGCTGGTTTCCGCGACCGCTTGGCGCAGCGGGACCTCACCGTGGTACTGCGCACGGCTGACGGCCGCACGGGGCGGACATATGTGTTTGCCGGCGGACGCGTGACGTCCAAAGCGGTGATCGACGCAAACGCTGATCTGGCCCTGGTCTTCAAAACGGCGGAGATCGGCGCCCGCCTGCTGATACCGCCCATCGATCAGCTCAAGCAGATTGAGGCGATGAAAAGCTTCCTGTTCCATCCGGAAGGACCGGACGAGGCCGCCGTGTGGTTCGCCCAGACGGTGATGGCGGCCTTGAGTTCGAGCTGGAAAATTGGCCGGCTGGCCGGCGACGGCACAACACGCTACTGCACCATGACCAATGGTGGGCCGCTATTCGTCTATGTCAAGGACGGCAAGATCGTGCGCACGACGCCGATGGTCTTCGGCGGCGACGATGCGCCGTCATTCACTATCAAGGCACGCGGCAAGACCTTCACGCCGCCGCGCAAGGCGACGCTATCTCCCCATGGCATGAACTGGAAGGCCGTGGTCTACGCGCCCAACCGGCTGTTGACACCGTTAAAGCGCGTCGACTTCGATGCCAACGGCGAGCGTAATATCCAAAATCGCGGCATCTCTGGTTACGAACCCATCGGCTGGGACGAAGCGCTCGACATCGTCGCCGGCGAAATCAAGCGCATGAAGCGCGACTATGGCCAGGGCGCCATCGCGCAGTCCAACGGCTCGCATCATAGCTGGGGTAATATCGGCTATTACCTCAGTGCCAAGATCCGCTTTATGAACGCCATCGGCACCACCGAGGTGCACCACAATCCTGACAGTTGGGAAGGCTGGTACTGGGGCGCCGTGCACCATTGGGGCGGATCGTTGCGGGTCGGCGGGGCCGAGCCCTTCGGCACCATCGAGGACTGTTTGGAAAATGCCGAGATGATCGTCTTCTGGTCGTCGAATCCGGAGGCGACCGGTGGCGTTTACGGCGGTTTGGAAGGATCAGTGCGCCGTCAGTGGTTGAAGGATATCGGCATCCCTATCGTCCATATCGATCCCCATCTCAACGACACGGTGCAGTTCCTCGGCGGCAAGTGGATCGCGCCGCGCCCGACCACGTCGCCGGCGCTGGCGCTGGCCATCGCCTATGTGTGGATGACCGAAGACCTCTACGACAAGGAGTATGTCGAAACCCGCACCCAAGGTTTCGATGTCTGGCGGGACTATGTACTTGGTACCGGCGACGACACGCCGAAGACGCCGGAATGGCAGGAGGCGGAGACCGGCGTGCCGGCCAAGGACGTGCGCGCGTTGGCCCGCGAATGGGGATCGAAGCGCACCTATCTCGCGGCCGGCGGCATGGGTAACACCTTCGGCGGCGCGGCGCGCAACCCCACCGGCAATCAGTGGACGCGCATGATGGTTTGCCTCTTGGCCATGCAGGGGCTGGGCAAGCCCGGTGTCAATATCGGCAATCTGCAGATGGGCGTGCCCCATGATTTCGGCTTTTATTTTCCCGGCTATGCTGATGGCGGCATATCGGGCGATTTAACCCACACCGCACTTGCGGTCAGCCTCTATCAACGCATGCCGCAGCTGGCGACAATCAATCCGTCGACCCAGATAATTCCGCGTCTCAAGCTGCCCGATGCCATCATCGACGGCCATGCGGAGGGCGAAATCTGGGATGCGCGCACCATCGAAGGCCAGTTCGCCCGGGCGGTCTATCCCGCGCCCGGACATTCGCCGGTGCATATGCTCTACCGTTACGGTAGCGCTATCCTCGGCACACTTGGCGACGCTAACCGCTATGTGGAAATGTACCGCTCGCCCAATCTCGAGTTCGTCGTCAACCAATCGATCTGGGACGAAGGCGATACGCGGTTCGCCGATATTATCCTGCCGGCCTGCACCCATTTGGAGCGTTACGACATTGGCGAATGGGCTCATTCCGGCGGCTATGGCGCGCATTTCAATTCCCAGGTTAATCACCGCGTCGTCGCCTTTCAGGCAAAATGCATCGAGCCCCTGGGCGAGTCGAAGTCCGACTATGATATTTTCACGGCGATTGCGGAGCGGCTGGGGCTTGGCAGCTACTTCACCGAGGGTATGCGCGACATCGACTGGGCGAAACGCATGTTCGATGCTTCGGACCTACCGACCAAGATTTCGTGGCGGAAATTTATCGAGAAAGGCTATTTCGTGGTCCCGCCGGAGCGCGAGGATTTACGCCCGAAAACGGCGTACCGGTGGTTCGCCGAGCGCCGCAAGAAAGACATTCCCGAGGCCATGCCGTTGCCCGGCGATTACACCGAAGGGTTTCTCGAAGGCCTGCAGACCCAGTCGGGCAAGTTCGAGTTCGAGGCCGAGAGCCTAAAGCGCTTTAAGGCGGACGATCCCGAACGCCCGCCCATACCCAAATATATTCCGTCCTGGGAAGGACCCGACGCCGCTGGTCGCTATCCGCTACAGCTGATAACGCCGCATGTGCGCTTCAGCTTTCACACCCAGGGCGATGGCAAGGACAGCTTCTTGAACGATATCAAGGACCACCGGGTGCTTATCGATGACTATTATTACTGGATTTTGCGGTTGCACCCCGATGATGCGGCGGTACGCGGCATCCAAAACAATGACCTGGTCAAGGTCTTCAACGACCGCGGCGCGGTTGTCTGCGCCGCCCAACTGACGGCCCGGCTGTTGCGCGGCGTTGCCCATTCCTACGAGTCTTCGGCCGTCTACGATCCCATGGGCGAGCCCGGGCGCTCCGTCGACAGGGGAGGCTGCGTCAACCTGCTGTCGCCGGCGCGTACGCAAATAAAGCACGCCCATTCCATGGCCAACGGCTTGGCCATGGTGGAAATCGAAAAATGGGACGGTGAAACGGCGTTCACGCGCACCGAGCCTCTGACCGTGGCGCGGGGGCGCGTGCAATGAAAAAATGGCACCTAATCGTCGATGTCGCCAACTGCACCAACTGCAACCTGTGCACGCTGGCGCTGCAGGACGAGCATGTTGGCAACGCCTTTGCCGGCTATGCCGAGGAAATGCCCAAGCACGGCCACCGCTGGATCGAGATAGAGCGCCGCGAACGGGGTACGCCGCCGGTCACCGACGCCGCCTATCTGCCGGTGATGTGCCAGCACTGCGACGATGCGCCGTGTATCGCCGCCGCGCCCGACGCCATTTCGAAACGTCCAGACGGAATCGTGCTCATCGATCCGGTCAAGTCCAAGGGCCGCCGGGAGATTGTCGGTGCCTGCCCCTATGGCGCCATCTGGTGGAACGACGAAAAACAGGTGCCGCAACACTGGTTCTTCGACGCCCATCTGCTGGATGCCGGCTGGGCCGAGCCGCGCTGCGTCACCGTGTGCGCCACCAACGCGTTGCAGGCGGTCCGGGTGGAAGATGACGAGATGCAGCGGCTGATCCAGGAACAGGAGTTAGAACAGCTCAGGCCCGAGCTCGGTACCAAACCGCGGGTGCACTATAAAAATCTTTGGCGCTACACCAAGGTCTTTATCGCCGGTACCGTCTCGGCCGGGCGTGATGGCGTCGTCGACTGCCTTGCTGGTGCCACCATCGCCCTGCTGTGTGACGGCCAAACGGTCGCCGAGCAGCAGACCGACGCCTTCGGCGATTTCAAGTTCGACCGCCTGGATGCGGATAGCAGCGCCTACCGGCTCGATATCACCGCCGAGGGGTTCGCCGGGGTCGCCGTCGAAGTGAGTCTCGGAGAAACGCAGAACGTCGGCGAAGTTTGCCTGTCGGCGCTTTAGATCAAACGTTTACAGTCCGAATGCACCGATCCTGCTGTTCTCGTTTCCGGCGCTAGCCACTTGGCTGCCCGATCTGGCGTTTAACTAGCCGCAGCACCCAGGCCTCGGCGAGGCTTTTCCTTATACTGGATATCCCCGATGAGGACGTGCGCCCGCACAATATCCGTTTTCTGGGCAATGCGGGCGTGGCGATGGAGTGCTTCTAACGTCCGCTTTTAGCAATGACGGATGTGTTGCCGATTAGATGCTGTCCCCCGGCTGACGGGCGATTATATCGATCTCTGGGACGTGTTTTGGCGCCACATTCGCTCGCTTCTTACAACCCGAAAACCCGAACCGCATTGGCGCCGCGGATGGCGGTGGCTTCATCGTCTGGGCGCTCGTTGATTAGGTCATACAGCCTGCCAACGTTGGCCGGCATGGGCAAGTCGGTGCCGAACATCACCTTGTCGGGTCCAGCGATGTCGATAACCGACTGCAGGGCCGTGGCGTCATAGACGATGGCGTCGTAATAGAGGCGGCTAAAATAGTTGCTGGGCAGCTGAGGAATATCGAACTTGGCCAGGGTCTCGGCAGCGAAGAACATGTCAATCCTTCCATTGATGAACGGAATATAGCCGCCGCCGTGACTGACGATGACCTTGACGTCGGAAAAGCGCTCGAAGAAGCCGTCGATGGCCATGCGCGCGATGGCGATGGTGGTGTCGTACATGAAGCCGGCCGCCGGCATGAGAATACGCTCGAAGCTGAAGTTTGCTGCCTTGGCGCCCAGCGGCGCGGTTGGATGCACCAGCACCGGGAAAGCGCGCCGGTCGAGCTCAGCCCACACCGGCGCGAACAGCGGGTCGATCAAGTGGCGTTCGCCGATATGGGCGACGCACATGACGCCGACGGCACCCAGGTTCACGCAGCGCTCGAGTTCGGCAAGTGCGGCGTCGGGATACTCCCACGGCAGCGAGGCGAACCAACGGATACGGTCGGGATGGACCGTCTGGCCGGCCGCCATTTCGTCGTTGGCCAGGCGCGCGGTAGCAACGCTCACCGCTTCGCCGCCGAAATGCACGTTGGGCGAGGTTAGTGACACGATGGAAATATCGACGCCTTCGCGGTCCATCATTGCCACCCGCTTATCGTAGTCGAAGGCCTCGGCCTCAAGTGCGCAGGCCGGGGTGCCATATTCAATCAAGTAGTTGCGGTCGTCGGGCATGTCCTCGATGGCATAGGCCGGCGCACCGTGGGTTTTGATCATGTTGAGCCAGCCATTGCCGAACATGTGGGTGTGGATATCGATAGTAGGCATGCCGTTGAGTCTCCGTTGCGGCGGGTGAGCTCCCCGCGTTCGCCGGTTGGTTACGAAATCAGTTTTTTGTCTGCTTCCAGGCCGGACAATGTGGTCGCAAGCCTCTGTATAAGAGCCTGCACCAGCAACAGCGCGGTATTGGGCGCGGTGTTTATGGCATCGCGCAGTTCGTCGACGGTGGCGGCGAACAGCCGGCAACCGGTCTTGGCGATAGCGTCGGCCTGGCGGTTATTGCCGGCCAGTTTAGATTCGCCGAACAGTTCGTTCTTGCCGAGATCGACGGACAGCAGATCGCTGGATATTTCGATCGTTCCGTCCATGATGATATAGGTCTCTCGGGTCTTCTCACCCTTGCGAAACAGCGTTTTACCGGCGGGTAGGTTTACTCTGCGCATGCTGTCAAATCCCCGATTTCGGGCCGCTGGGTTGGGCTCGCCGGGCAGGGTACGTGTGAATGCAGGCCGTCACAACAGGCGCGGCGGATGTCCAGCCCGATTTCAATCGGCGTCTTATCGGCGCCCAAGTAGATGTCGCGACGACGTATAATCAGAGTGGTGGAGACTTTGGGGGTCAAAGTGACCTATTTCTCGAACGGGACGGTGACGGATACCCCAACCCGTCTGCCGCAGAAGTTGACCAGGAAGGCCGAATCCTCGTCGCAAAATTCGTCGCCAACGTCAAAGAAATAGGCGGTCCACTCGCCGTGGCATATCCCGCCACCCCATATCTTTCCTTTTGACCTGTCGCTACCCAATGGCGAAATTATGAAACAGACCGAGGCCCACTGCCGGGCGGCGCCTGGATTTATGCCGGTTGAAGAGCGCGAAAAAGAGATGGCGGAAAAGATGGGTGTGGAAATTGCGCTTGCCCAGGGATCTTTCGACGGACGCGACATTATTTGGTCCTAGCGACGGGCCGCAGTTCTTCGATAGACTGCCCATTAAAAAAGCGGTCCTATGGTATTGGTCTTGAGGTGATGTAAAGGAGGGTGCCAAACCAAAGGATACAAGTGAAATTGACCTTAATGTGAACTCGCCGGTTCCATGACGGTGTCAATCGAAACTTATTCTTTCAACACCAGACATTCTCATTAGTCCTCTCAAGGCCTTCCCTAACTCCCATCCACCATTCCAGCGGCGATTTTCTCGGCGACCATGATCGTCGGGATGTTGGTGTTGCCGCGCGGGATCACCGGCATGATCGAGGCGTCGACGACGCGCAGGCCGGCGACGCCGTGTACCCGCGCGTTTGCACCGACTACCGCCCGCCGGTCGCTGGCCGCACCCATGCGGCAGGTGCCCACATGGTGCGCCATGCCGGAGACGCTGCTGCTGACGAACTCGTTGAGCCGCTCGTCATCGGCGGCAAGCGTGGCGACATTGACACCGGCCCGGGACAGGGTGCCGAGGATTGGCCGCCCCGCCGCCGGAACCAGATCGAGCAGCTTGGCCAGCGCCTGGGCGCGCAGCGCGTTGTAGACGGTGATCTCGTTGAGGTGGCGCATATGGTGGGCCCGGATCACCGGCACGGCGTTGTGCCACAACCCGCGGACCTCGGGCGACGACAGCATTTCCGCTGCGTACCGCACACCGCCAGCCAGGCGTTGCCGGTCGCGGTTGTCGGACTGGAAGTCGAACTCGATAAGTGCGCGTTCGCGCGGATCGGCGCTGCGCAGCGACACAAGCCCGCGCGAGGCCGGTTGCAGCACGGCCGGGGTCAGCACGCTCAACCGCCGGCCCAGCGCGTGCCAGCCGGCCATGCCGACCAGCGAGATATACATGTCACTGGGCGGACAGTCGGCAATGCCCGACGAATAGCGCCGGGTGGCCATGGTGTGCAGGCGCGCACCATCGCGGTGACTGGCCTCGCGGCGCGTCTGGACGATCAAGAAGACGATCTGGTGGTTCTGCAAATTGCCGCCGACACCGGGCAAGTCGGCTGTAATGGGAATGCCCAGCTGTTGTAAATCGTCGGCGGGGCCGATGCCGGCGTGCAGCAGTAACGCCGGCGATTGTAGCGCGCCGGCCGAAACGATGACTTCGTTTGCCGTAAATGTCTGCAACTGACCGTCGATTTCCGCAGTGACGCCGGTGACACGGGGTCCGCTGCCATCGATCTTCAGTTGCTGCACCTTGGCGTTGGTAACGATGCGCAGATTGGGTCTCTGGCGCGTGGTGGTGTCGAGGTAACAGATGGCGCTGGACGCCCGTCGGTCGGTGAACTTACTGGTCGGCAGGGCGCCGAAGCCGTCGCGGAAGTCGCCGTTGAAATCGGCGATATGGGCGATCTGGCGGCCGCCGCAATAGTCGCTAATAGCGCGCATCAGCGGCGGCCAGTCGGCCTGCGACAGCCGGCGGATCGGCACCGGGCCACCTTGGCCATGCAGGTCGCCGCCAAAATCGGTGTCGTTTTCGAGCTTACGAAAATACGGCAGCACGTCCTGCCAGCCCCAACCGGTCGCGCCCATCTCCGCCCAGCCGTCGTAATCGGCGGGTGTGCCACGCAGCGCCACCATGCCCATCAGCGACGAACCGCCGCCGAGAATGCGTGCCTGGTGCACCGGTTCTTCCGGTGAATTGTGGCGCTGGCGCATATGGGCGCTAAGTTCGGACCAAACGTAGGCCGGGTTGTAATAGGACACCGGATAGGTGTCGATGACGTCGGCTGGCTCTTCGCCTGGCGCCGTGTCGCGGCCGGCCTCGAGCAGCAGCACTGATGCGGAGGCGGGTGCCGACAATCGGTTGGCCAGCACGCAACCTGCCGATCCGCCGCCGACGATGATGTAATCGAACGCTTTGCTCATGAGTGGCAGTTAATCAGTTGGTCACGCTAAATACCCGCCGCGGAAATAGACCAGCATGGTCGGCGGATCGGCGGTGACATGAGTCGCCGACAGCCCCGAGTAGCCCGGCAGGTCCGTCGCTGCCGATGGAGGTGACAATGGTTGCGCCGATGGCGCGTTGACCGATCGCCTGCCAGAACGATTTGGCATCGATGGTTGTCGCGCCGGTGTCGTCGTCTGCCGCCATGTAAATAACCCCCAAACGGATCCAGACTTTACATTACACACCCTAGGCACGCGCGGCGACAGATCCGGAAGGCCGATTTCCTTCCGGGTGGGTTCGACCGGGACGAGAAGCCGGTTCAGGCGTTGAGCTTACGCCCTTCCTCGATTTTCTCCTTGAATTCCTCGTTGCTGAGTACCCAGCCCAGGTAACGCTGGATGTTCTGCACACACGTGTTGGTGTTGATGCCCATCAAGTGGACCTTCTTGACGCCTAGAATGTGCAGCAAGTTCTCGAGGTCGGTGCCGTGGAAGTAATCGAGGCGCTTCTTGTTGTTGATGACGTAGTCGCCCTCACGGTACAGCTTGGGAATAATCTCGGCCTGCGGCCGGCCCTCGATGTTGCGATCGTTGACCGTACTCTTGCGTCCCGGTGATAGCCAGTTTTCTTCATCGGTGATATTGGTTTTGGCTTACCAGAAGGGTTGGATCATGCCCTCGCTACGCAATCCCGGAATCTTACGGAATACTAGGATCACATGGATTACCGGCACACCTCGCTCGCAGGCGGTTTCGGCGCGAATATGAGAGTGCGATCCTGCGCGGGAACCTAGGCCTGAAAACCAGTTTTTAGTTAGCCGCCGTGAGGCATGTACTGAGGTCCGCACCCTAACCTCGATCCTCATGGTGAGCTTGTCGAACTATCAGGTGGGTGTGTTCGCTCTTCGTCCTTCGACAAACTCAGGATGAGGGGCTTGGAAAGAAGTTGCTGGTGGTGCGGTCCTTCAACAGCGCGCTACTTGCATTTATTACTATTTTCCTCGCCATTGTCCGATGCGGTTTTCGGTATCGTGTGATCGCCGTTATCTTGAGCAGGCTGGGTCCGGCGTGCCCGGGTCTGATACTCGGAATTTGGGCGGCGGGGCCACTACAGCTATTATCGCCGCTAGCTGGGGTCGGTCTGTCGTTCGTGCCTTTGGTGCTATCCTGGGTGTAGCGATTGCCTATCTGTGACCGAGTAGTGTTAAATCCACGGAGGTGCAAACGGCTTAAACGAAGCTGCCAACAAATATGCAGCGGTCAAAAAAAGGGGGAGGACGCCATGACGTCAAAAGCGGATACGCCGTTCCGCCTGGAAGAGGCAACGATCGACGAAATGCACGCTGCGATCAAGGCGGGCCGGATCACCGTCGTCGAAGTGGTGCAGCAATATATATCGCGCGCGCGCGCTTATAACGGTATCGCCAGCATGCTGGTCACCGGGGACGGCATGCCAGTGCCGGAAGCCGTCGGCGTGGTACGCGCCGGCGCGGCAATCGAATTTCCCACTGAGACCATTAACGTATCGGAAATCTTGCCCGACCTCGACAAATATAAGGGACCGCCACTGGAGTTTGGCCGCATGGAGGCGACCGCGTCGGACCCGCAAGTTCAGCAGCAATTCGGGATGATCGCCGGCATCCCCAGCGCCGGCCAGGTCAATGCGCTTGCGACATTGAATATTCGCGGCGAACGATCGGTGACCTGTTGGGGCGAATACGACAAACATCCGGATGACGGTCCACTGCCGGCCGGCGCGCCGCCGGTGTGCGAGGTCTTCCGCCAGCAGCCTGACGCGCTGGAGCGCGCCGCCGAACTCGACGCGGAATTTGGCACCAATCCCGACCTCGAGGTGATGCCCATGTACGGCGTCACCTTCTCGTTCAAGGACCCGTTCGACACCAAGGACATGCGCTCGACCGGCGGCGGCGACGCCGCCTACGACATAGATTTTCCGGCGCGCGACCACGTGCTGGTCGACCAATTGCGCAACAAGGGCGCGATCATCTATGCCAAGGCCATATGCACCGAATATAACGGCCGTGCCGGTGACCCCGGCGGTGCCCACCTGCCCGATCAGGTGTTACCGTCGGTGGGCGGCTACCAGCGCAGCACCTGGGGCGGCAATCCGTCGAACCCCTACGATACCACGCGGTCGGCCTCGCTGGGATCGAGTTCGGGCTCGGCGCTGTCGGTCAGCACTAATCTAGTGATGGCGAGCCTGGGCGAAGAGACGCGCGCCTCGACCCGCGGTCCGGCCAACCACAATTCGGTGGCGCTGATCTTGCCGCACAAGGCGATGCTTGGCTTCGATGGTGGTGCCATCGGCGCTGATATCTACTGCGACCGTAGCGGAATCCTGTGCCGCACTGTCGGCGACTGCGCTAAGGTACTCGACGCTTTGAAAGATCCCGAAGAGGGGTATTACGACCCGCGCGATCCCTACACCACGGTTCCGCGTTCTTCGGTGCTTGATACGCCCTACGCCAGCCATGTGGGGTCGTCCGGCGCGGCTGGCGCGCTCGCCGGTATGCGGTTGGGCGTGATCCGCGAGTCCCTGATCTATCCGCCAGGCTCGAAAACCGAGGAGCCGATCGTTTTCGCCGCCGCAGACGAGATCAAAACGGTTTTGGGTGGCCACCTGGGTGCCACCCTGGTGGAATCCGCTGATCCGCTGTGGACACCAGACCCTGACATGGAACAAATGAAAACCGATTTTCGCCGTGCGCTGGCGTGGCTGGTTCCGGTCTTCATGCCCGATATCCTGTTCCGCCTGACGCCGGCGGGTGAGCCACTGTTCTCTGACTTCGCGGCGGCGATCAGGCCGACCGAGTTCTTTCCCGGTAAGGTATTCGGGTCGGGCGACGTGAACCCCATCGACTATATGGTCCAGATGGCCGATGGCCGCACCGCGCCGCCGTCGAACCTGGACATCGCTACTATCCAGCATCAGGAACTGGCCAACACTTTCCGCTTCCACATCAGCCAGTATCTGGCGGGCCGCGCTGCCGATTGGAAGGCGGCGGGTTTCGAGGAAACGCTCGCAGATTGGGCGGCTCTCAACGCGCGCTCAAAATTCTGGGGCGACGACCAGCGCTCGGCGTTCAAGAACTGGGAGGAAATTGCCGACCCGCGCAACCCACTCGACGGCCGGCAAGGCGTCAATGAGCGCATCATGCTGCGCGAGCTGCTGCGTCGGGCCGACATGATGGTGATCATCGAGAACAAGCTCGATGCGCTAGTGCGCCTGCACACGCCGTGGCCACCGGGGATCATCGGCGGGCCGCACCAGTACGACATGCCGCACAATTTACGGCCCGAGAGTATGTACGGACCCAACGCCGGCCTCACCGAAATACTGATCCCGGCGGGCTACGTAACGACTGCCTACGATCCTGTGTTCGCGCTCAACGGTGACGGTTCCAAATACGTCTCCGCGCCGTCCGACACACCGACAACGATTCCGGAACCGGGCCTGCCGTTCTCGCTAGTGTTCCGCACCGAGCCGGGCAAGGAGGATGTCGTGCTCAGGATCGCCTCGGCCTACGAAGCAGCGTCACAGCGCCGCGTACCGCCGCCAGATTTCGGCCCGTTGCTGACCTGAGCGGCGGACACAAAGTACGTGCTGCGAGAGTAGATATTTTATAGTTAAATCAATACGGGAATAGTTGATAACCTGGTCACCGCAGCAGGATTGGCGGGTGGTTACTTACGATCCTAATATCGAAAATTCTTACCCGACTGGCGATTGGTCAGAGATAACGGACTTTGAGTACGAGATGCCGATGATCCAGCGGCGTGAAGCCGGGGTAGTACCGAACCGCGGTGGCAAAGAAAAAGACGCCGAATATATTCCCGGCGATAAGTACCGCGTTACTTTTAACTAAATGGCGAGGACCGCGAAATTATATACCGCGCAGTGCGTTGGTTCGGCGGTGGGTCTACGAGCGCGCAGACCACAATGCGTTCGTCGATCTCGATTTGGTGTGACTCGCCGTAGCCCATTGCCGAGTTAAATCCAAGATGCGATGTTGGGCTCTCCACGAAAGCCCAAAGGAGGAAAATTCACCATGCCGGTAATTGTGCGCTGGTCCGAAACGGTGGCGAACTCCGTTGGCGACGGGGTGACGGTCGAAGCGCTGCTTACGCCGGAGAACACCGGTTCAGACCATGTGCTGCTCGATCTGGTCTCGTTCGCTGGCGGCGCGGCCTTTGAGATGGCGCTGGACAGCGGCGCCATGGGCTGGCTGCAGGTGCTCTGCGGCTCGGGCACGCTGACCGGATTCACCGCGCCACTGGATCCCGAAGGTGTGACCTATTTACCGCTGAGCTATACCGGCGCTTTCACCGCGACCGTAGATGGAACGAAACTGCTAGTAGCGACCGTGCCTGCCGCAGTGCGCTTCGATGCTAATGTTGCTGATACGCCCGGTGTGCCGCGCACCGCCGACTGGACGCGCGAGCCGGTGCTGAAATCGGAACATGACGAGCGTAGCCGCATCTATATGGCAACCCGGGGCTTAACCGGCACCGAGGCCTATCGCGGCGAGATGATCCGCTACCCTGCCGGCACCGCGGCGCCCGCGCACCACCACGAAGGCGCCGAGCATTTCCAATACATTCTATCGGGCACCGGCACCGCGGTGCTCGAAGGCGAGGAGTACAGCTTGAGCACCGGCGATGTGCTCTACAATTATGAAAACGAAGTGCATTCGTTTTTCAACGATCAAGATAACGAATTTTCCTTCGTCGAGTTCTTCGTGCCCGGTGGTTGCAAGACCGTGTGGGCGCCTGGCGCCAATGTATGCGCCTGGTTGCCAACCGGCGCCGACATCAAGGGCCGCCCACCGGCGCGCGACATCGCCTACCACGTGCACGGCGAGGACGACGGGATTTAGCAGCGATTCCTCATTCTGAGCTTGTCGAAGGATGAGCTTTCAAAGTCTCGTCTCCGTCCTTCGACAAGCTCAGGATGAGGGACTGTATTTGCAGTTTTTATTTCCGCGATGTAGGTACGCCTAGTGCATATCGACCGCCGCGGCGAGGCGGCATGATAGTCGCGCGAAGCCGCGATCTTCGCTGGGCCGACCGGCCAGCATGCAGCCGATGGGCAGGCCTGCGTCATTGAGGCCGGCCGGCAACGAGACCACCGGCCCGCCGAGAGCAGTCCACGGTCCGATGAAGCGAGGATCACCGGTCCATTTGAGGCCTTTTGGGGCAGTCTTCGGCGTTGCCGGTACCAGCACCGCATCGGTAGGGGAAATGTCGGCAAAAAATTCCTCGCGCGCGTGGTCCATCTTGCGCCGGTGGTCGAGATATTCGTCAGTACTGCGGTCACTACCGCGCTCGAGGGCCTCGCGTAATTTGACGCTAACTTTTTCGGCTGGACGACCCAGCAAGCCGGCATGAACGCGCGCCATCTCGTATTCGGTGACATGCATTTGCCGCCTGCCCAGCGCTTCGAGCGGAACCGGCGAGGGTAGGTGCACGACCTCGTGGCCCGCCGCTACCATTCTCTTGGCGACATTTTCGCGGGCGGCCAGAATTTCTGCATCGGCCTCGTCAAAGAACGGATCCTCCAGCACGATGACGCGCAGCGCAGCGTCGTCGGCGATGGCGGACGGCGGCATATAGGCTGGACAAACCGCTTCGAACAGCGCTACCGCATCAGCTACGGTCCAGCCGTAGAACCCCACGGTGTCAAACATCGGTGCCAACGCGGTCACGCCATAAGTGGCACCCAAACCGGTGCTTGGCTTGAAGGCACCGATTCCGCAATAGGCAGCCGGCCGGTTGACCGAAGCCACCGTCTGGGTGCCGAGTGCGCCGGGCACGGTACCCGAGGCGACCGCTGCCGCCGGTCCGCTGCTGGAACCGCCTGGCGTGTGGTTTATGTTGTGCGGGTTACGCGCTGGCGAGGGATGGAAGAAGGCGAACTCGGTGGTATGGCATTTGCCAAGAATGATCGCCCCGGCAGCGCGTAGCGCGGCGACGATTTCGGCGTCGGCGGTGGCCGGAAGCGCGTCCTGTCGGGTCGGGCTGTTGCACTTGGTTGGCCAGCCGGCGACGTCGAAGACATCTTTTACGCCGATGGGAATGCCGTGCAGTGGACCGCGAAATTCACCAGCGCGCGCTTCCTCGCCAAGTTGCTTGGCCGCATCCATAGTGCCATCGTCATCGACCAACAACCAGGCCTCGACGGCGGCATCGCTCACGGCGATGCGGTCGAGATAGCGCTCGACTAGTTGTTCCGGCGAGACGTCACCGGTGCGGATTTGGCTCGCCAAATCGGTGATGCTGCCGGGCGGCTGGACGTAGTTCGTCGTGGCCTCTGCAGTTTGTGCGGTTTCGGTCATGGCGTGACCCCCTTAAAATTACGGTGTGCGCGCGTACCTGAAACGAATGGAGTGATAGTGGTTCGGCAAGGCGCTGTCACTCGCACGGGTTTTCTGTTGCGCGGCAAGCCAGAGCTTCATTTTTTGCCGGTTAATTTCCGTATCGCCGCGTTCACTTCCGTGAGGCCGAGAATTTCCGCTTCTTCCAGCGGTGTCGTGCAGTCGTCGGTGCGGGTGCGCGCATTGGGGTCGGCGCCGCGCGCAAGCAGAAACTCGGCGGCCTGGATATTGTGCTCGGCGACCGCCCAATGTAGCGGCGTATAGTCGTTGAAGCCGCGCTGCTGGATATCGGCGCCGTGGGCCAGCAACAGTTCTAGAATCTCGTACATGTCCTCGCGGTCTGCGCAGGTCAGCGCGGCGATCAGCGACGGGAAGCCGGCATGGTCGCCGTAATTGGGATCGGCGCCGAGCTCCAGCAGCGTGCGGATGAACGCGAGTGGGCTGTGGTAGATGGCGTATTCCAGAACGATTTCGCCGACCGCCGCGGGGCCGCGACAGTTGGGAAAGTTGGGCGGATTGCCGAGACCGGCCTTGACCGCCGCCAGATCGCCGTTCTGGAAGGCTTTGTGTAGCGCAATCAGGTCTGACATCGTTATCCTTCGGTGTTCGCATCCGAAACGGTGGGGACCATGCTTGAGACCGAGACGAGTCCGGAGATTATAGCACTGCTTCTGCTGGCCGCTGCGCTAGCTTTGTATGTGTAGTGGCTATTGGACTGCCAGACGTACCGGTTTCGCGATTTTGCATCATGGGTCGAGGATTACTACGCCGCGCGCACCACCGCCATATGCGCCACGTCGGCGACCTTGCGATCGTCGGTGTAACGGCCCAGTCCCGTCAGCGGCCGGCGGTCTTCGACCCGCGGTACCGACTGGCCGATTTCGTGCTCGCGCATAAATTCTCCCCAGAAATTTGCGCCTTATTCAGAACAAATATACGGGCGGCGCTACTGGAGTCGGCCATGATGTTGCGCTTAAAAACGGGATGTATTGGATTCGCGATGTAGTGTTACGCTGACGCCAGCGAAAGCGAAAATAAGTTGAGGTTCCCATGCGGCGAACTCGCAATATGAAGGTGCTGGCGACCCTGGGCCCCGCCAGTGGATCGCCCGAAATTATCCGCCAGCTTTTCGAGGCCGGCGCAGACATGTTCAGGTTGAACATGAGCCACGGCAGCTATGACGACGTCGCGGCGTGGCATGCTGCTATCCGCGATGTCGAAGTGGAGTTAGGCCGGTCCATAGGCATCCTGATCGATCTGCAGGGGCCGAAGCTGCGGGTCGGCGAAATGGCCGACGGCGTCATCCTGGAAGAGGGCAAGTCCTTCCGCCTCGACCTCGATGAGGTAAAGGGTGACGCTAAACGGGCGGCGCTGCCCCACAGCGAAGTTTTCGCCGCACTCGAACCCGGCATGGCGCTGCTGCTCAATGATGGAAAAATCCGTCTCGAAGTTACCGGTGTTTCGGACAGTGGCGCTGACACGGTGGTCAAAATTGGCGGTCCGCTAGCCTCGAACAAGGGCGTCAACGTGCCCGACGCCATCCTGCCGGTGACGGCGCTGCCGACGAAGGACCGCGAGGATTTGGATTTTGCGCTGTCGCTGGGTGTCGATTGGGTGGCACTGTCATTCGTGCAGCGCGCCATGGACATCATGGATGCGCGCGAGATCATCGACGGCCGCGCCTGGGTGATGGCGAAAATTGAAAAGGCGCGCGCGATGGAGTACATCGACGAGATCCTCGAAGTCAGCGACGGCATCATGGTGGCGCGCGGTGATTTGGGTGTGGAGCTGCCTATCGAGCAGGTGCCGGGTCTACAAAAGACCATCACCCGTGCCGCCAGGCGGGCCGGTAAGCCGGTGGTAGTGGCGACGCAGATGCTGGAATCGATGATCGAGGCACCAGGCCCGACCCGCGCCGAGGTGACCGATGTGGCCACCGCGGTGTTCGAAGGCGTCGACGCGGTGATGCTGTCGGCGGAATCGGCAGTCGGCCATTATCCGGTCGAAGCGGTAACGATGATGGACCGGGTGGCGCACTCGGTGGAGACCGACCTACAATACCGCTCGATCATCGAACAGGCGGAAACGCGGCCCGAGACCACCAGCGCCGACGCTATCATGCTGGCGGCGCACCAGATCGCCGATACCATCGACGTGGCGGCGATCGTTTGCTACACCACCTCGGGCTCGACTGGGCTGCGGGCCTCGCGCGAGCGCCCCGATGTGCCGATCATGGTGTTGACGCCGAGCCGCGATACGGCCCGCCGCATGGCGGTCGTCTGGGGCGTGCACTGCGTCGAGACCGAGGATGCGCACGACTTCCGCGACATGGTCGACCGCGCCACGTCAATCGCCGCGAGCGAGGGCTTCGCCGAGACCGGCGAGCAGATCATCATCACCGCCGGCGTTCCCTTTGGCACGCCCGGCGCCACCAACGTGCTGCGCATCGCCACCATTGGCGAGCCTAACGGCGGCGGACCCACATCAGCAGCGTGAAGCTGGTAAAGGCCATGAACGCGGCGATGCACACCTGGATGACAACCGGGAATGCTATGTCGGTGGGGATCATACCGGCCAGTTGGGCAAAACCGGCGCCGGCCGACATCTGAACGAATATCAGCAGGCCGGAGGCCGACCCGGCGATTGTGGGGTTAACGCTGACGCCGCCGGCTTGGGCGTTGGGCATTGCTAGGCCATGGCAGATCGCCATGGCGGCGCCGGGTGCGAACAGCGACCAGGACGAGGCATAGCCCAACCAGAACAGAATCGGGATGGACAGCCCAATGAAAAAGCTGATGGCGCTTGCCAGCCGGATCATGGCGTCGATGCCGACATTTGGCGTAAGCCGCGTACTCAAAAACGTGCCGATCAGAAAACCGGTCATGATCATCATGAAGAAAAGCCCAAAATCCGACGGCGGCCGGTCGAACATGTTGACCATCACGAGCGGCAGGCCGCCGGAAAAGGTCATGAATAGCCCGACGCCAAAGCTGGCGTAGCCGGTGTAGGCCAGGAACGCGGGATTTTTTAGCAAGATCGGAAACGCGGTGATCATCTCGCGGAACAAGTTATTGCCGCCTGTGACCCGATGGGTTTCGTGGTAGCTTGGCGCCGTGAAGATGAATGTGATGACACCCATGGCGGTGGTGAACAGGAACACCGAGCGCCAGCCAAAGAATTCGGTTAGAAAGCCGCCGATCAGGGGCGCGAATATGGGCGCCAAGATGATCATCGACATCATGTAGCCAATGATCTGTGCTCCTTCTTCGCGGCTGTAGACGTCGCGCACGATGGCGCGACTGACGACCATGCCGGCGGCGCCACCGGCGGCCTGCACCACGCGGCCGAAAATCAAAATTTCGATGTTGGGTGACCAAAAGCACAGCAGACTGCCGATGATGAATGTCGCCAGACCGAACAGCAACACCGGCTTGCGTCCGAACCGGTCGGCCACCGGGCCGTAAGCAATCGTCGAGATTGCCATCGCCAACAGGCCCAGCGACAGGGTTAATTGGCTGACGCCGCTGCCGCTACCGAAGGCGCGTTCAATTTGCGGCAGTACGGGTAGCAGGATATGGATCGAGATCGGCGCCAGGCCAGACATCAATGCGAGTAGAGCGACGAGCTTAATGTTACGAGGCATTAATTGCCAACGCGCCTGGACTGGATAAAGGGCGCCTGGAAGAGGCTGTGCTAGGTGCGCCCCCACTATAGGCTGCGTCGCTCAGACGCGGTCAATAAATAAAGTCTTTCGAGCAACCGGGGCCCGGTTTCGCGAGGTGTTCCAAAAATTCTGCGAAATTCCACAAAATCCAATCTCTAGAGTCTATTTACATCGTCCGACTCAATCAGTTTATTGTTTACTTCAAGCGAGGAAATCGCACGTTACTCCCATTGGGCGACCAGAGGGGACGAGTAGAATGGTTGAAGTGGTTGAGCCTTTGGACGCGCGCACGCAAAACGGGAAGTTGCTAGCCTGGGTCGATGAGATGGTAACGCTCACCGAGCCAGACAGTGTCTATTGGTGCGACGGCTCGAAGGACGAATACGACCGGTTGAGCGCCCTCATGGTCGAGGCCGGCACGCTGATCCCGCTTAACTCGGAAAAGCGTCCGGGATGTTTCCTTGCCCGTTCCGACCCCAACGACGTGGCCCGAGTCGAAAACCGTACCTACATCTGCTCGCGCGAAGAGATCGATGCCGGCCCGACCAATAACTGGGTCGATCCGGATGAGATGCGCGCAACCCTGAACGGTCTGTTCACCGGAGCCATGCGCGGCCGGCGCATGTATGTGGTGCCGTTCAGCATGGGCCCACTGGGTTCGCATATCGCCCATATCAGCGTGCAGCTTACGGATTCGCCCTATGTGGCGATGAGCATGCGCGTCATGACCCGCATGGGCCAGGTGGCGCTCGACGTGTTGGGCGACGATGGCGACTTCGTACCCTGCATGCACACCGTTGGCGCCCCCCTCGCGGAGGGCGAGGCTGACGTGCCGTGGCCCTGCAACGACACCAAGTACATTGTCCAGTTTCCCGAAGAACGGTCGATCTGGTCGTATGGTAGCGGCTATGGCGGCAACGCCCTGCTCGGCAAGAAATGTTTTTCGCTGCGCATCGCCTCGGTGATGGCGCGCGACGAGGGTTGGCTGGCCGAACATATGCTGATCCTCGGTCTGGAATCGCCGCAGGGCGAGAAAACCTATGTCGCCGCGGCATTCCCGAGCGCCTGCGGTAAAACAAATTTAGCCATGCTCATTCCACCCGCCGGCTACGAAGACTGGAAAGTCAAAACCGTCGGCGACGATATCGCTTGGATCAAGCCGGGTGACGACGGTCGCCTTTACGCCATTAACCCGGAGGCCGGTTACTTCGGCGTGGTGCCGGGAACGTCTATGAAGACCAATCCCAACGCCATGACGATGATGGAGAGCGGCACCATCTTCACCAATGTCGCCATGACCGATGATGGCGACGTGTGGTGGGAAGGCAAGGACGGTGACACACCCGACCATCTGATCGATTGGAAGGGTAACGATTGGACACCTGACAGTGGCGTGGCGGCGGCCCATCCCAATGCCCGCTTCACCTGCGCGACCAGCCAGTGCCCGAGCGCCGACCCGGCGTGGGACGATCCCAACGGGGTGCCGATCAGCGCCTTTATTTTCGGCGGCCGGCTGAGCACCACTTTCCCGCTTGTCTATGAATCCCTCGATTGGCAGCATGGCGTGTATATGGCGGCGACCATGGGTTCGGAAGCCACCGCCGCGGCAGTCGATCAAGCGGCGATCCGCCGCGATCCCATGGCGATGCTGCCGTTCTGCGGCTACAACATGGCCGACTATTGGCAGCATTGGCTGAACCTGGGTGCGAAACTGGCAAACCCGCCAAAGATTTTCCGTGTGAATTGGTTCCGCAAGGACCTAGACGGAAATTTTATCTGGCCGGGCTTTGGTGAGAATATGCGGGTGCTCGAATGGATTATCGACCGGGCTAATGGTCACGGTCATGCCGAAGAAAAGCCGATCGGCATGATGCCGATCTACGATGATCTCACCTGGACCGGGTTGGAATTCTCGTCTGCTGAGTTTGGCGACATCATGACCGTCGACCCGCAGGCGGCGTTGCAGGAAACCGATGCGCAAAGAACGTCATTCGACGATTACGGCGACCGTCTACCTGCCGAGATGGAAACGCAGCGCCAGGCGTTCAAGGCGCGATTGGAGCGTTCTGTATAGGACGCTGTTTTTGGTATTTAGTGCTGGTAGTACGCTGTCGGCATGCGTCCGGGCAGCCAACCGCCGTTTTGGATAAGGCCACTCGCCACTTCCACGGTCAGCTTTGTTATTTCCTGAAGAATGTTCGTATTTTTCTCCCCCGCTGGCGCGGCGTACGAGGCAGCGCGGCCGTGGGCCGATAAAAAACCACCACTCCATTAGAGCTCTACGACGTCTTTCTAGTCCTAGGTGTGGTATCTGCTAAAATTTACTGGCACGAGAGAATGTGCCAACTACGCTGCCCCACGGAGCGTCAGGAACGGGCGCTCGATCTACGCTGAAAGGTGACTGAGACCGGTGAGGGATTATGAGTGACCGTGGCATTATCAAGGACGACGTTACGTATTACAGCAACGGCTTGAAGATCACCGCCCATCTATACCGTCCCGCCGATTGGTCAGCTGGTAACGCGCCGCTTCCGGTTGTGGTTTGCCTGACCGGATATACCGGCCGTAAAAACGTGGCAACCATTGACATCCCGCGGCGTCTTGCACGCGAGGGTTTCGTTGCAATCGCGCCCGATTACCAGGGTTATGGTGAAGCTGAAGGCGTGCGCGATCGGCACTGGCCGTTAGAGCAGGCACAGAACACCTACGATGTGGTGACCTATCTGGAAACCGTCGACGGTGTCGATGCGAATTGCATCGGTGTCTACGGCTCCAGCTTTGACGCGGCCAACGCTGTTTGGGCGGCGGCTTTCGATCCGCGCCTGAAAGTTGTCGTTTCCGCCGTCGGGGTGCATGACGGCGAGCGGTGGCTGCGCTCGGTACGGTCGGCCTACGACTGGTTCGCATTCCGCGATCGCATCCGCGCTGAGGCGCGTCACCGTGTGGTGACCGGCGAGAAGGAGATGATTTACCGCTACGATATTTACCCCTCCGATCCCGGTGCGGTGGAAAAGCCGATTATGAATATTGAAGAACATGGCGCCGAGGATGTGACACATGTGGATATCGAGAGCGTCGAGGCGTGCTTACGCTACAAGCCCGATTGGGTCGTCGACCGTATATCGCCGCGTCGTCAGATAGGGTATGCGCTCAAAGAATCAGTACACCGGAGGAGTCTAGAAAATGAACGCGATGACTGGAAGCCCGCTGTCCCTGTTCGATATATCGGGAAAATCGGCGCTGATAATTGGCGGTGCCGGTACGTTTGGTAGTGCGGCGGCCCGCGCGCTTAGCGCGGCTGGTTGCAGGCTAACCCTGGCCGACCGGAATAGCGATAGATTGGCGTCAACGGCCGAGGCACTGACCGCTACCAGCGCCGATGTGGCAGTCGTCGACAACTGGCCCGACACCGAGGCCAACGCTGCGGCGATCGTTGAAGCCACAATTGATGCCCACGGCGTCCTCGATCTGATGTTTGTAGCGCTAGGCACCAACGACGTCGCTTATATCGAAGACCAGCCGTTCGAAGATTGGCGCAAGGTGATGATCGCCAACCTCGACACCTATTGGCTGGCATGTCAGGCTGCTGGCCGTCAGTTCGCTAAACAGCCGGACAACGGCGCGCGCAATAAGGTCGTCGTCGTATCGTCGACGCGTGGCCGCCACGGCCTGCCAAGCGGCTATACCGGCTACTGTGCCTCGAAATCGGGGCTCGACGGCATGGTCAAGGCGCTGGCCTGCGAATGGGGCGCGAAGGGGATAAATATTAATGCCATCGGTCCGACGGTGTTCCGTTCACCGCTAGCCGAGTGGATGTTCACCAACGAGGAACCGGGTAAATCGGCGCGCGAGAAGATGCTCGACCGGATACCGGTCGGCCGCCTCAGCGAGACCGACGATTTGATCGGCGGTCTGGTCTATCTGCTGTCGCCTGCGTCCGACTATGTCACCGGTCAAACGCTTTATATTGATGGCGGCTACACGGCCGATTGATAGCCTAACTGTAAACTTGCCGCAGAAGCCACAGGACCAACTCAGGGAAGATAATGATCACCGCCAGCCCAATCGCCTGCAAAATTAGGAACGGCACCGTAGCGTAGAAAATCGTGGCCATGGTGATTTCCGGTGGCGCAACGCTCTTCAGGTAAAACAATGCGTAGCCGAAGGGTGAACTTAAGAACGACATCTGTATGTTAACCATGAAGACGATGCCGAACTATAGGGGTAGTTCGGTCGCCGACACACCGGACAAACTACGGTGGGTGGCGTATCGGGGCTCCGTCGGGGCATTTATTATTGTGTGCGCCCGTTACGCGTGCGGCAAGACGCGGATGCTACAAAACGGCGTTAGCGGCATTGGCATACCCAGTGGTAGGTTGTGCCTCCGGCTTGATCCAGTAAGTCCGATAATGGAGCTGACACGGCGCTATGAGGTCCCATCCAACCGGTCCCGGTACCGCCGCCGGTAATTTGCGTGGCATTGGCTGGATGGTTCTGACCGGCCTGTTTTTCGTCGGCGTGACCGGTGTCGTACGCCATCTCGGCACCGACATGAACCCGATCCAGGCCGCCTTCGTTCGCTATGGGTTCGGTTTCGTGTTGATGATTCCGATTTTCCTGCGCCTCGATACGCTGCGCCTGCCACGGCGGATATTCGGCCTGCATGTGATGCGTGGTATGATGCACGCCGTGGGCGTGGCGATGTGGTTCTTTGCCATGGCGCGCATCCCGATCGCCGAGGTGACGGCGCTCGGCTTTACTGCGCCGATCTTCACCACCATCGGGGCGGCGCTGTTCCTTGGCGAGAAGTTGCATTTTCGACGTATTGGTGCCGTGCTGATCGGTTTTGGCGGCACCCTGGTCATTCTGCGGCCGGGTTTTGAGACCGTTAGCGTCGGCTCTTTGGCGCAGGTCGCCGCGGCACCGGTCTTCGCCGGCTCTTTTTTGATTGCGAAAAAACTGACGGAAACGGAATCCAGCACCTCAATTGTCGCTTTCCTGTCGATCGCCGTAACTTTGGCTTTGCTGCCGCCCGCTCTGTTGGTCTGGCGCACGCCGACCGTGACGGAGCTGGCTCTGCTATTCCTCGTCGCGGTTTTGGCGACCGCCGGCCATGTCACTCTGACACAGGCCTTCCGCAGTGCCGAAATCACCGTCACTCAGCCGGCGCAATTCCTGCAACTGGTCTGGGCGACGGTGCTCGGCCTCTTGGTGTTTGGCGAGCAGCCGGTATTATGGACGTGGGTTGGTGGCGCCATCATCGTTGCTAGCGCCACTTATATTGCTCACCGGGAAACCCGGGGGGAAAAGGCGCCGGACGTACAGGCGGCAGGACTGGTGGCGGATGCTACAGCAGAGACCGGCCGCCCTCATGGTTCGACAAGCTCACCATGAGGACCAAGTTAAAACCCCTCATCCTGAGCTTGTCGAAGGGCGAGGGGCGGGGCACGGTCAGTCGCCCGTTGCAGTTTTCCAGCCGTTTCGCATAATGTCGAATATCACCCAGTTGGGATCGCGGAACTTGATTTTTTAGAAGCCGCCGGTGCGGGGTTCCTCGCCCATTAGATACGTGCCACCCGCCGCTTCGACGCGCGACGATAATTCGGCGACGTCGACGACCTAGAAGCCAAAATGGTGGACGCCGAAATAGTTCTTGCCGCAGTCCTCGCTGGCGGCCTGGTTGGCTTTGTAACTTAGTAGCGGCGGGCCTCCTGACGCCGACAGGGCGGTTTGGCTAAAGAAGTCGAGGGCGAATTGGCGCCGATAATCGTTAAAATACTGCGCTGGAGCTGTAAATACGATCCCGCCACGGTGGTTTCGAAAAAAGTTAAGGACAGAATCAAGAAAGACCGCGGCGGGTTCATTGCTGGCCGCTACGATCGCCTGGAAGAGACGTAGCCGCGCCTGACCGTAGCCGGTCAGCCGCCGTCATATTCGATGGGTTCGGCGCCGTGGTAGGACATCAAAAAGCCGATGGGACGTTGCTGTTCCTCGGCCAGATGGCCGATCAGGCCCAGCGTGCGGGCGAGGATGGGGATGCCACGCACTGCGCCCTTGGGTACGTCGAGATCGAGCAGCACCGCTGCCATTGGCGCGGTCAGGTTCATCGGCAGCGGCTTGCCCCACACTTCCTCGACCACCGCGGGAAATTCGCGCAGCAGTGCTACGTATTGGCCGCTGACGCCGCGTTCGTCGGCCAGTTGCAACACGCGCTGGGCGCGCGGGTCGATGGGGTGGTGGATGGGGTGGCCGAAACCGGGCACGAACTTGCCCTCCGCTTTGTATTCGCGGCCGATCTCGAGCGCCGCATCGGCTGCCGATAGACCTCTTTTCTCTATGCGTTGGCGGGTTGTATCGAGCATCTCTGCGCCCTGTTCGGCACTGCCCAGGATCACCGAGCCGACGCCCAGAATGCCAGCGGCGACGGCGGCTTGCAGCGCTTCTGGCGCGGCGGCGAGCGTCATGCGCGCCGCCTGCACGCTGGGCACCAAACCGTGCTCGGCCAGGGCGACGACCAAAAGGTCGAAGAAAAACGCCTGGTCCTCGGTCGGCTTGTTGCCGGTAAGATGGAAATAGAAGAATTCAGAGATCGACACATGGCCCATCAACTCGTCGCATAAATCCTTGCCGCGGACGGTAATCGAGGCCGCGTCCGAGGTTTCGATGGCCGACTTGGCCTCTCCTTTTTTGCCGATCAACATGGCTGTATCGCTTTCTTTTAATGTTATCGCCGGGCAGCCATAGGGCCGCAAGATTACAGGTACGGAACGACGATAGCGGGTTTTGAGCAAGGTGAGAACGTTTCGCATACGTGAAATTACTTTTAACGGCATGAACGGTTCTTGACTCCTGCCTCTCTCTCTCGCGTAAGATAATCATCGAACGAACATAACGAGTTGCGGCAGACTGTTCGCAACCGGCACAGGAGAACGGCGCTATGGAATACGGCATGTTTTCGATGCCCCTCCGGCCCCCTGGAGGTGATGTTACAAAGGAATACCATCAAGACGTCGAGACCTTCGTGCTGGGCGACAAGCTCGGCTATTGCGAAGGCTGGATGGGCGAGCATTACACCATACCGTGGGAACCCGTTCCGGCGACTGATTTATTCGCTGCTACCGTAATCGCGCGCACCGAGCGTATCCGCATGGGCACTGGCATCGTGTTGCTGCCGATGCACGATCCGCGCCAGGTGGCGATGCGCATCGCCTACCTCGATCACCTGGCGAAAGGCCGGCTGAATTTTGGTATCGGCGCCGGTGGCGCGCCCACCGATTTCAAATTCTGGGATATCAACTACCAGGAAGGCGAACACCGTGCGCATATGCGCGAGTCGATCGACGTCATCCTGCGTCTGTGGGCGGAAGACGAGCCGTTTGAGCACAATGGCAAATTCTGGCAGTTCAAGGTGCCGGAGCCGATGATGCAGGTGCCGCTCTATCACCACATGCGGCCCTATCAGGACCCGCACCCGCCGATTGCCGTCTCCGGTTTGCACAAGTCGTCGGAGTCGTTGGTCACTGCTGGCGAGCGGGGCTGGATCCCCATGAGTATCAATTACCTGCCGGCGCGCAATCTGATTACCCATTGGGATGCGGTATGCGATGGCGCCAAGAAAGTCGGTCGCCCGGCGCCGAACCGCCGCACTTGGCGCATCGCGCGTGAGGTCTATGTCGCCAAGACCGACCAGGAAGCGCGCGATCACGTGCTCAACGGCCCGATTGCCGCGGCCTACACCGACTACATGTACAATGTCCTGAAATCGCTCGGTGCGGTCGATCTGTACAAGGAAGATCCGGACATGCCCGACGAGGCGCTGACGGCGGAATATGTTTGCGACAAGATCTGGGTCGTCGGCAGTCCCGATACGGTCGCCGAGAAACTCGAGACCCTCTACAACGATGTCGGCGGTTTCGGCACCGTGTTGCAGATCCAGTACACCTACGAGCCGTTCAAGCAGTGGATGGACAATATGGAGCTGTTCGCCAAGGAAGTAATGCCGAGCCTCAAGCATTTGGTGCCGGAAGATGAGACCGCGGCAGCAGCGCAGTAAACGTAGAACCGGAACCTACGTGTAAGGAGACGCTCATATGTCGGTTGCCGCAGAAATTGAGTCTGTCGTCTCGCCAGAGATCGCCCGGTGTATTGCGGAAGAGGAAATCCCTATCGTCGATGTTGGCGCCTATCTAGCGGGTGATATCGATGCGCGCGAACAGCTTGCTGTCGATCTGCGGGCCATTCAGGAGAGCCTCGGTTTCTACGTCATCGTCAATCACGGTGTGCCGCAGAATTTAATCGATTGGGCGTTCGATCAGGTGGCGCAACTGTTTATGCTACCCCTCGATATTAAGATGAACTACCGGGTCGACTATCACCATATCGGTTACATCCCGGACAAGGCGACGGTGCTGCGCTGGTCGAAGATAGCCAAGAACGAGAAGAAGGACCTCAACGAGGCGTGGGCGTTCATGCGCGAGCGCACGCCCGACGATGCCAAGGTGGTTGCCAATGTGCGTCATCGCGGCCTCAACAAGTGGCCGGAGGAACTGCCGGACTTCCGCTCGATCTTACTCGAATATCAGGAGACGATGGCGGTTCTGGCGCAGAACATGCTGCCGGTCTACGCGCGAGCGCTCGAACTGCCGGCCGATTACTTCGACGACAAGTTCTCGCACCCGGAATATTATAACCGCTGCGCCTGGTATCCGCCAGCCGATGCCGAAGAGGGGCAGTTCTCACTGGCACCCCACGCCGACCACAGCTCGATCACCTATCTGCCACTGATGGACGTGCCGGGCCTCGAAGTGATGGCGCCGTCGGGCAAGTGGATCGAGGTCGAGCCTCTGCGTGGCGGCGTTGTCGTCAATACCGGCGAGTTCCTCAACCGCTGGACCAACGGGCGCTTCATTGCTACGCCGCACCGCGTGTCGCCGCCGAAGAAGGACCGCTACGCGCTAACTTTTTTCTTTAACGCTAACGACGAGACCATCGCCGAGCCGATACCGACCTGCATTGTGCCGGGTGCGGAGCCCAAATACGAACCCATGTCATTCCACGATTTCTTCATCACCTACATGGACGGCAATTACATTTACCGGACCGCGGAAATGGATGAAGATTAGAACTACCCGACGCTTAAGAATCGGGGGAACACTGGGGGGCGAGCGCTGTCTGGCGTCCGCCCTTTTTTACAAACGTGAAAAATTGATGTTATGAGCGAAAATCATCTTCTTGTCGAAACCCGCGACCGGGTGCTCTACACGACCTTGAACCGTCCGGAAAAGCACAATGCGTTAAGCCTGGCACTGCTGGCCGACTTGCGCGCGCTATTTGAGGAACACGCTGATGACGACAGTTTGCTCGCTGCCGTGCTCACCGGGACCGGCGACAAGACCTTCGCCGCTGGCGGCGATCTGCGCGAACTGGCGGCCCTGCGCAGCGAAGCCGAGGCCGAGCAGATGGCGCGCGACGCCAAGGCGACGCTGAATGCCATTCGCGACTTTCCGGTGCCGGTGATTGCTGCGCTCAACGGCAACACTTTCGGCGGTGCGGCGGAACTTTCTGTTGCTTGCGATTTCCGCGTTGCGACGCCGCACGCACAAATCGGTTTCGTGCAAGGCCGGCTGGCGGTGTCGACCGCTTGGGGTGGCGGCCCCGATCTGTTGCAACTGCTCGGTCGTGCGCGCGGCCTGCGCCTGATGGTAACCGGCGAGATGGTGTCCGCCGACGCGGCCTTGGGCATGGGCCTGGTTGACCGGGTCGTCGGCGAGGGTGAGAGTCTGGCCGATGCGGTTGAGGAATTTCTCGCGCCTATGCGTGAGCAGGCGCCGCAGGTGATGCGCGTCTTCAAGGCGCTGGGCCAGGCACATCGACGCGGCGAAACACGCGAGGCGATGCAGGAAATCGAGACTAAGATGTTCGTCGGCACCTGGGTTCATGACGACCATTGGGCCGCCGCCGAAAAAGTATTGCCGTCACGGGACTAATGTCATGAGCAAAGCAACCGAAGCCCATCGCGAACCGGCAGGAACGTCCGAGCGCCCGCCGCCCGATAAGCCCAACCCGGTTACACCGTCAGGCATTGAGGTTCCGGTCGTTGTCACGCCGGATATGGTCGATTTCTCTGACATCGACCAGCCGGGCCAGTATCCCTTCACCCGTGGCATCTTTGAGAACGGCTTCCGCGGCCGGTTGTGGACGATCCGCCAGTATTCCGGCTTCGGCACGGCGGAAGAATCCAACGAGCGTTACCGCTTTCTGCTCGACCAGGGCCAGACCGGTTTGTCGGTGGCGCTCGATCTGCCGACCCAGTGCGGTTACGATCCCACCGACCCGATGGCGCGGGCCGAGGTCGGCAAGGTCGGCGTATCGCTGTCGAACCTGGCGGAAGTGGAGCGGCTGTTCGACGGCATCGATGTCGGCGGCATCTCGACCTCATTCACCATCAACGGCACCGCCTCGATCATCTATGCCATGTACTGCGCCGTCGCCGACAAGCAGGGGGTGCCGCGCGACAAGCTGACCGGCACCGTCCAGAACGATATTTTAAAAGAGTATGTGGCGCGCGGCACCTGGATCTTCCCGGTCAAACCGTCGATGCGTCTGATCGCCGACACTATCCTGTTCTCCAACGAACAAACGCCGCGCTTCAACGCCATATCCATCGCCGGTGCACATGTGCGCGACGCCGGCTGCACCGCGGTTGAGGAGATGGGTTATACGCTTGCCAACGGGCTAGCCTACACCGACGAGCTGATCCGCCGCGGCGGCGATGTGGAGAAGTTTGCCCGGCGTTTGAGTTTCTTCTTCTACGTCCATATGGATTTCTTCGAGGAAATTTGCAAATTCCGCGCCGGCCGCCGGCTGTGGGCCAAGCTGATGAAACAACGCTACGGCGTGGAGGATCCGAAGGCGCAGATGTTCCGCTTCGGCGTGGTGTGCGGCGGCTCGTCGCTGATCGGTGCTCAGCCGCACAACAATATCGTGCGCGTCGGCACCGAAACCATGGCCGCGGTGCTTGGCGGTGCCCAGTCGATCTTCACCTGCGCCTTCGACGAGGCGTTCCAGATTCCGACCGAACATTCTGCTGAGATCGCGCTGCGCACCCAGCAGATCATTGCCCACGAAAGCGGTATTGCCCGCACCGTCGACCCGCTGGGCGGCAGCTACTATGTGGAGTGGCTGACCGACCAGATGGAGGCTGGCATGGTGCAGGTGATCGAAGAGATTGAGGCATATGGTGGCGTCGAGAAGGCGGTCGAGGATGGCTGGCTGCAGATGAAGATTGCCCAGCACGCGTCCGAGCGTAAACGAGCCGTCGATGCCGGCGAGAGCGTCATCGTTGGCCAGAACTATTTTCGCCGTGACGACCAGAACGAGGGCGCCGGCGAGGTGTTCAAGCTCGATCCCCAGGCGACCGCGCGGGTGGTCGAGAAGTACGAGCGGGTGCGCGATGAGAGAGACTCTGTGGCCGCCGAACAATCGCTGGTGGCGCTGGAAAAGGCAGCCTCCGACGACGACAAAAATCTCATGCCCTATCTAATCGAATGCTGCCACGTATACGCCACCGTCGGCGAGATGGTCGCTATCCTGAAAGGCCAGTGGGGCGAGTTCGAGGAGCCGGTGCGGTTATAGACGTGGAATTGTCATGAGCCTCAAAGGGAAACGCATCCTCATTGCCAAGCCGGGTCTCGACGGCCATGATGTCGGGGCCAAGGTCATTGCGCTGGCGTTGCGTGATGCTGGCGTCGACGTGATTTACACTGGTTTGCGCAAGAGCCCCGATTACATCGCCCGCGTTGCCGTCGACGAAGATGTCGATGCGGTCGGCTTGAGTATGCTATCGGGTAGCCACAACGAGATTGTCGCTGAGACGGTGCAATGCCTGGCGGCTCTCGATGCGGCCGACGTCAAGATTTTCGTCGGCGGCACCATCCCCGCCGAGGACCATGATGGGCTGAAGAAAGCCGGCGTCTGTGGCATCTACACCGCCGAAATGGTCATCGACGACGTGCTGGCCGCGATCGACACGGAACTAGCGGCATGAGTGCCCCGCTTTTCGGTATCCGCATTCTCGAGGTTGGGCATGTCCTTGCCGGACCGTTCGGCGGCATGGTTCTCGCCGATCTTGGCGCTGATGTGATCAAAGTCGAAGCCCCTGTGGGCGACATGGCCCGCACCATGACGCGAAATTTCACCGGTCCGCACAACGACTACTTCGCCAGTGTCAACCGTAACAAGCGTGGTATCATTCTCGATCTTGGCACCGATGCCGGTCAAACGGCACTGCACGAGTTGGCGGTGGGGGCGCAGGGGCTGATTACCAACCTCAAGCCGGGAACGATCAAGCGCTTCGGCCTCACCTACGAGGCGCTGAAGGGGTACAACGACAAGCTGGTCTGCGTCGCGCTGACCGGTTACGGCCTCGAAGGCCCCTATAGTGACAAGCCAGCCTTCGATTACATCGCGCAAGCGCTGACCGGGGTGATGGAACTAACCGGCGATCCCGGCGGCAAACCGACCAAGGCGGGCTATTCCGCCGTCGATAACTCGACTGGCATGCTGGCCGCTATCGGCCTGTTGGCGAAGATTATCGAGGGCAAAGGCGGCCAGGTTGACGTGTCGCTGTTCGATTCCGTGCTGGCGCAGCTCAACTACTTGGCGTCCGCCTATCTCAACCACGGCATCGAGGCGCAGCGCGTCGCCAGCAGCGGCCATCCGCACATGGTGCCGGCGCAGGTGTTCGCCACCCGCGACGGCTTCGCCGTGTTGTTTATTTCCTCCGACAAGTTTTGGCGCACATTCTGCAACGTCGTCGGCAAACCGGAATGGGCCGACGATCCGAAATACGCCACCATGGTGGCGCGCAGCGAGAACCGTGACGAGGTTATCGCCATGACCGCCAAGCTCATGAAGATCCGCGGCACCGCTGAGTGGGTCGACGTGCTGGGGCGCGAGGGACTAGTGATCTCCGGCGTCGAGACGTTGGCGCAGGCGCTCGATGGCGAGCTGGCGGCGAGCCGCGACATGATCGCTGTGATCTCGACCCCGGACGGGCCGCTGCGCGTCGTCGGTAATCCGATCAAGCTGTCGGGTCACGAACAGACCTACACCGCACCGCCCTTGCTCGGCGAGCACACGGAAGAAATTATAGGGGGGCCGGTCGCAATGGCGGTCAAATGAACAAAGCGCCGAAGAACCCCCAGCGTAATGCAAGGCGCGAAATGAGCCGCGCCCTGTCGCACGTCGCCAACGCGACGGTCGCCGAGGCCCTTGAACATCAGGGCGAAGCGTCCGATCAAGCCCTCTACCGCATCGGTGTTACTGGTGCGCCGGGGGCGGGTAAGAGTACCCTGATTAGCCATCTGGCATCGCGGCGGGCCGAGCGCGGCGCGCAGGTCGCGGTAGTCGCCATCGACCCGACCAGCCCGGTCAGCAAAGGCTCCATTTTGGGAGACCGCATCCGCATGGATGCGGTGTCGGCCGACCCCAACGTGTTTATCCGCTCGATCCCCAGCCGTCGCGCCCATGACGGGCTGGCCGACAATACCGCCGACTTGTTGGGGGCGATGGAAGGGCACGGCTTCGACGAGGTGATCGTCGAGACTGTCGGCGTCGGCCAGGCGGAATATTCCGTCCGCGCCATCGTCGATACCGTGGTGCTGGTGCTGCTACCGGAATCAGGCGACGCTGTACAGGCGATGAAGGCGGGACTGCTCGAACTGGCCGATATCTACGTGGTTAACAAGGCTGATTTGCCCGGCGCTAAGTTGCTGGCCGGCGACATTGCCCAGACTGCGGCGCGCCAGGCGAACGGCGCCGATGGCTGGCTGCCGCCAGTGCTGCAGACCTCGAGCCGCGATGCCGGTAGCTTCGCCGCGCTCGACGACGCCATCGAGGCCCATCGCACCTGGCGGGCTGACCGACTCGACGGCGATACCGTACGCCGCACACGCAACCGCTACCAGGTGCAGGGGCTAATCAGCCGCCGCGCCGAGGAACTGCTGGAAGCTATGCCGGAAGCTGACCTTGACCGCTCGTCGAAGGAAATCTACGAGGCGCTGCTGCGGCAACTGTCGACAACGCTTGGCGGTGGAGACAGGTAAGGACGGAAGTTGTTAGAACGAGGAGTTAAATAATAATACCGCCACCACACAAATATTTCCTCCCCCCTGGAAGGGGAGGGGTGGGGAGGAGGGAGTGTTTCCCACGCTTCAACAAGCTCAGGATGAGGCACTTGGGAATAGGAGTCCGAATCTACTTCGCCGCCGCTTTGATTTCGCCTTCGAGAATCTCGAAGACCACCGCGCATTCGTCTTCCAAGCGGTCGGCTGCGGCGACCTTCTTGTAGTACTGATTACAGATGCGCAACAGCGGCGCCGACAGGCCGAGCGCGTTGGCCTGTTCCTCGACGATGTCGAGGTCCTTCCACAGCAATTTGCTGGGTCCGGCGCAGGGCTGCCACTTGCGCTCGGCGATGATGCCGGCGCGCATGCCGAACACCGTCGAGCCGGCGGCGCTAGGGCCGACGATGTCGAGCATGGTCTCGTTGTCGAGGCCCATCTGGGCGCCAAATAGCATGCCTTCGGCCAGCGCGACAGTATTAGCGCCAACCATGAAGTTGATCATTAGCTTGAGCTTGATGCCGGTGCCGAATTCGCCAACGTAAGAGGTCTTCGGTGCCACATGCTCTAACATCGGCTTGACCCGTTCGCAGGCCGCCTCGTCGCCACTCATCATGATGACACCCTTGCCGGCGCGGATCACCGGCTGGGTGCCGCTGATTGGGCAGTCGATGACCACCGCCGGTGTCTTGTCGATTTCGGCTTTTAGCTCTTCCTTGATGGCGACCGGGAAGGTGTTCATTTCGATGATAATCAACCCGTCATAGACGCCGGCGATAACACCGTCGTCGCCATAGAAGGCGTCACGGGCGGAGGCGACTGTTGGCAGTGCCGAGAGCAGGATATCTGAAACCTCGGCGAGTTCGCGCGGGGTATCTACCAGCTTGCCGCCCATGTCGGGAAAATCTTCGGTGCTCGGCCGGCGCACGGCGTAACATTGGTAGCCGTGCGGCATGATCAGTTCCGCTGTCAAACGGCCGATGAGACCGAGACCGAGAATACCGATTTTTTCTGCCATTGCTTCTCTCCCGTTTTATTGTTGTTAGGGTGCTTCGCCGAGTATCGCCTTGCGAAAGCGGCTACGTAGGTAGGCGCCGTCGCGCGACGGCAACACCCGTTTGGCTTCGCCCGGTGCGATTTTAATATTGGCGAACAACGGCCCGTCGCTGGCGTGCAGGCGCGCAGCCAGCGCGTCGACCCCGGCTATTTTAGTGATCTCGTCGACTGTATTCATACCGCTGGCGCGGGCAATGCCCGTGAGGTCGGTACCGTACGCCGTGGCGCTGGGTTGCGCACCGGTCTCGCCGTAGACCTCGTTGTCGAGGATTACGATCGATAGATTAGCCGGCGCCTGGACGCCGATGGTTGATAGCGCCCCCAACCCCATCAACATGTCACCATCGCCGGTAATGCCCAACACCGGCTTGTCCGGTTGCGCCAATGCGAGGCCGAGGGCCAGTGGCGTGGTGCCGCCCATGGCGCCCCACAGGTAGAAATTCCGCGGGTCGTCGCCGGCGGCAGCGCAGTCATATGTTGCAGAACCCAGACCCGAGACGACGAGCAATTCGCGGCGGTCGGCAAGCAAGCGGGCGACAACGCCGCGGCGGTCGAGCAGGGTATTAGCGCTCATCTCAGCCCTCGCCGGTAAAGTCTTTACGGCCGATCAGTTGCTGCGACAGTAAGACGGCGACGCCGACCGAACTGTCGAAAGCGAGGCGCAGCGCCGCATCGACGGTGTTTGCCACGTCATCGGGTTCGTCGACACGGTGGACGACAAGGCCGGACAGTTTCAGTGTATCCGGTGTGGCTTGGCCCATATGGACCTGCCACGGATTAAACTCACCCCACTCGCCACGCATGGTGATCAGGCTCACAAACGGCAGTCGGCAGGCCGCGAGTAGCGAGAACATGTTGACGCAGTTGCCGACGCCACTCGACTGCATGAGCATGGCCCCGCGGTCGCCGCCAAGCCAGGCGCCGGCCAGATGGGCGACGCCTTCTTCCTCGGTGGTCAGTACCACGGCGTGCATGCCGGGGTCGGCATGACAGCGGTTGATTAACCGGCTGTGGCTGGAGTCGGGCACGTAGACCACCTGGCGCACGGCGTGGGCGCGAAAGACCTCATAGACCGCGTCGCGCCAATCGTTGGGATCGCTGGCCGGTAGAACCGTGGGTTGGGTCAAGGTCATGGGTTTTCCATCTCTACCAAATTCTCGTTAGTCTACCGCGCCGCCGAGCGTTTCCAGCGCTGCCAGCAAATGTGCCGTGTGAGCGGCTTCGTCCCTTTTGATGCGGGCGAGAGGACCCGCCAGGGCGATGCCGAGGACTTCGCCGTTGACCATGGTGGTTGTCGTAATCGCCATGACGTCGGCGACATTTTCGCCATGGGTAACAAAGGCGCCACGCTACCGGCTGTACCGCAAATCTTCCTGCAGCGCTGCCTTGTCGACGATTAGTGTGGGGCGTGTAACGGGCCATGTCGAGCCGCGACAGGGTGTCGGCCAGAGCCGCGGGGTCGAGGCGGCCCAACAGCGCCTTGCCGATGGCGCTCGAATGCAGCGGTTTGATGTCGCCGCTGCGCACCAGCCCATGACAACTACTGATCGGCGTATTGAGTGCGCTGGCCAACTGGGTTAGGGTCATCGGCGTCTTACGGTGGTAGAACGCCTCAAACAGGCTCAACGTTCGCCCAGCCGTTTTGACATCTTTCTTCACATCCATGAAATCGATTTTGTGTGGGTGAAAACGCCCCGTCAAGCGCCGCGGGATGATTTGGAGCCTTACGCTACAGCCCTTGGGAGATACGCGGACGCATGCTGCCGAAATAAAATTGTGCGTAATTTTGCGCAGTTAATTGTCACCTTGGTAAGGAATGGTTAACCATTTCCCGCATACATTTAGGAAATGTTAATCGACCCTATAAGTTGTAGGGGCTCGGCGAACGTGGCACCAAATCAGTGAAGTCTGCTAGCTCGAAATGCATACAATGGTAGTTTTTCCGCGCTAGCCGGCCAACGAAACGACCAGGAACCTTAATGAGCTACTTAAAACTCGTCGTCAGTGAGATATCCCCGGACAGCACGGCGTCTCCGGCTCCAATATCGGTAGTATCGTTCTGGCCATCGCCTAGCTAAGAACCTTCCCCGAGTCCGTGCCTGAAGAAACGCCGGAGAAGTCAGACTAGAGGTTGCAGACGCGTCGCGGGACCGCTAAGGCGGTTCCGCAATGACAGAATCTCGACAGACCGGGTTATGGTTGATCCTGCTGGTCACCATTGCCGTTCAGGCTCTTGCCACCTTCACTACCTTGTCGCTGGCTGCGATCGCGCCGGACGTGGCTTCCGGCCTCGGCGTTTCGGCTGAACTGGTTGGCTTCCAGGTGAGCCTGATTTATTTGGGTGCGGCGGCGATGTCGACCGTCGCTGGTTTTCAGCTGCGTCGCTGGGGACCGGTCCGGGTGAGCCAGGCGAGCCTGATATTTTGCGCCGTCGGCGCCGCCTTGGCGGTCGTACCCTCGCTCGCCGTAATCGCGGTGGGTTCGCTTATCATCGGCTTCGGCTACGGCATGACCAACCCCGCGGCCTCCGAGCTATTGTTGCGGCTTATACCGGCGGGGCGGCGTAATCTGATTTTCTCGGTCAAGCAAACCGGAGTGCCGATCGGCGGCGTCCTGGCCGGGCTCGCCGCGCCGACGATCAGCCAGTCGTTTGGCTGGCAGTGGGCGCTGGCAGTAGCCGCGATATCCTGTTTTTTGCTGGCGTTACTCATCCAGCCGCTGCGTGCTGTGTGGGATGCCAGCCGCGACCCGTTAGCCCGCTTCGGCGAGCGTTCCTTCGATGCGATGACCGAGGTCTGGAAGTTACCGCCGTTGCGCTGGCTGGCGGTTGGCGGATTTTTTTACGCCGCCGTGCAGCTCTCGCTGGCCACTTTCGTGGTTACGCTGTTGGTGGCCGACGCTGGATTCAACCTGATCGAAGCTGGTGCAGTGCTCGCTGTGGTTCAGGCCGCGGGCATTGTCGGACGGGTCGGTTGGGGATGGGTCGCCGACCGGCTTGGCCGGGGACTTATCGCCCTTCTCATCATGGGGGGTGCCTGCGTCACCGGGGCGCTGCTGGTTATGGTGGTATCGGCAGCATGGGGAAACGCCGCCATCTACATCTTGTTTGCGCTTTTCGGCGTTAACGCGCTGGGGTGGACTGGGGTGTTCCAGGTCGAAGCGGCCCGCTACGCGCTGCCAGGAAAATTAGGAACCGTGATTGGTGGTGTCACCGCGCCGACCTATGGTGGGGTCATCGTCGGGCCGGCGGTATTCTCTCTCGCCTTTATCGCCATCGGCTCCTACACAACGACTTTTGCGCTAGTTGCCCTGTTTGCCGTTCTTGGTATGCTCTCTCTAACCCTGGCTGGCCGCGCGGCGGCCAATAGCCCTCGGGTGTCTGCGCAGTTCTAAACCGTTACCAAATTAGGGAAAAGAATATGGAAACGTCAGTCAGCTTTATGTCAGACGAGTTTAAGCTCGCCGGTATTGTGCACATACCAGCCGATCTAACACCTGGCGACAAGCGGGCTGCGTTTCTCGTGTTGCACGGTTTCGGCACCGGCAAGGATGGCTCGACCCCGGAAATACTAGCCAACATGTTTTGCGACTGGGGCTATGTGGCATTGCGCTTCGACATGCGCAGTTGTGGCGACAGCGACGGCGAGAAAGGTCTGCTACGGTGCCTCGATCAGGTGGCGGATACGCAGAACGCGGTATCCTGGCTAGCCGAGCAGGATGGTGTCGACCCAGCGCGTATCGGTGTCATCGGCCATAGTTTCGGCGCCGCCGTGGCGGTCTATGCCGGTGGTGTCGACAAACGCATCGCCGCGGTGATTTCGTCGTGTGGCTGGGGTGACGGCGAGAGCAAGTTCAAGCTGCAGCATCCCGGTGCTGCCTGGCCACAATTCACCGAAGCCCTGGCCGAAGGCCGGCGTCGGCGCAAGGCGGGCGAGCCCGACCTGAAGATGGCGCGCTGGGACATCGTGCCGATCCCGGAACATCTGCGCGGCAATATGGGCGAGAACGTTACCATGGAATTCGCCTCAGAGACGGCGCAGAGCATGTACGATTTCAGGGCTAACGACGTAGTCGGCAACATCGCGCCGCGTCCGTTGCTGTTGTTCCACGCTTCCGACGATTCGGTAACACCGACCGATCAGTCGCTGCAATTGTTTGCCCACGCCGGCCAACCGACCGACCTGTTGTTGCTGTCGGGCGTCGACCATTTCCCGTTTTCCATCGGCGACGACCGCTCGCGCGACGCTCTGCGCGATTGGTTGGGCACCTATTTCCCAGCCTAGGGACTGAGCTGAGCTGGGCTAAGCTGTGAACGACAAAATTTCTAATAAAAGGGGAGAAATATTCCGATGGGTTACGAAATTTACACGCCGACCGCCGAAGAGGTGGATGAGCGGATCGGGCGTTTTAAAGATCTGACGCCGATGTCGACGACCGATGACCTTGCCTGGGTGCCGCGCGACGCGTGGGAAATCTTTTTCGCCCAGACGATTAAGGCGGTTATTCTGGAAGACACCAAAAGCCCGTTCGGCAACGAGGCGCCGATTATCGGCGCCTCGGGGACGACCATGTTCATTTCGGAGATGCCGCCGGGACAAGGCCCTTGCCTGCATTCCCACAACAATACCTTCGAGACCTTCATGGTGCTGCAGGGCACGATCGAATACCGGGTTGGCGAGCCAATTATCCACAAGCGTGTGCTCAGCCAGTGGGACGTGTTTTCGTGCCCGCCGGGGATTTACCGCGAATTCAGCAATGTCGGTAACGATACGGCTTTTCAGCTCACCATCCTGACCGGCCCGGTCGAACGCGACGACGTGTCAATGCCAGATTCGGTCAAGCAACGGGTCGCGAAAGAGTTTGGCGACGAGGTCGCCAACGCCTTCGGCGACCTCATGCCGTTCGATCCGCCGTCAGCCTGACCGGAAGCACAGGCTATGCCCGTTGTATCGGCGAACGGCATCGAACAGTATTACGAAATCGTCGGGGACGGACCGCCGTTGGTGCTGGTCGCCGGCATGGGAGGAACCGCCAATTATTGGCAGGATACCGCCACGTTTTTTGCTGAGCACTATACGGTCCTAACTTACGACCAGCGTGGCACTGGGCGCAGTCAGCTGTTGCCTGTAACCAGCATCGAGCAACTGCGCGACGACCTTCTGGCGTTGCTCGACGCGCTGGATTTTGACGTTATCGATTTTCTCGGCCACTCGACCGGCGGCAATGTCGCCCAGATCTTTGCTATCGAGAACGCTGACCGGTTGGCCAAGCTGGTGATCTACGCTAGCACCTCCCACGGCGATGCCTATCGCACGAAAGTGTGGCAGGTGCGCCGCGCCATCCTGGAGAAGCTGAGCCCCGAACTGTATGGCGACATGTCGAGCATTATGCTCTATCCGCCGCGCTGGATCGTCGAAAATTCGGAAAAGCTGGAAAGTCAACAAGTTGGTCAAATAAGCATGCTGGCGACGCCAGAAGTGCAGACCAGCCGCATCGAGGCGGTGCAAGCCTTCGACCGCCGTAACCAGTTGAGCGGGATTACGTCGCCGACACTGGTGATTTGTGCCAGGGACGATAACCAGACGCCAGCGTACTTTTCCGAGTATCTGGCAGCGAACATTCCTTTGGCCAAACTAATCCTGATGGACTATGGCGCGCACGCCTGTTCGCGCACTGTGCCCGACGAATTCAACCAACACGTTCTGGAATTTCTCTGGAATAAATGAAAGGAGGAGAGAAATGGCACACGAAGCAGTAGTTCCGGCAGGCTCGGCGCCGCCACTGGCGCCCTATTCGCCCGGCGTGAAGGCCGAAAACACGGTCTATGTGTCGGGCGTGCTGGCGATGGACAGAGATGGTAACATTGTCGGCTCCGGCGACATCAAGGTGCAAACCCGCCAAGTTATAGAATCGATCAAGAGCGTGGTCGAGGCGGCGGGCGGCTCAGTGAGCGACATCGCCTTCAACCAGATTTTCCTGTCTGATCTGGCCAACTACGACGCTATGAATGAGGTCTACGCCGAATATTTCGGCGACAATTCGCCAGCGCGTTATTGTATCAAAGCGGAGCTGGTAAAGCCGGAATTTTTGGTCGAGATTACCTCGACTGCACACATCGGATAGCCACCACCCGGGCTAGCAAGACTCACCGTCTCCGGTAATCGGCGAGACCGGCGGCTGTTAGCGCGCCGACGATAATCAGCGCGCCGACCAGTTGCAGCGGTGCGAGAAGTTCTTCGAGAATTATGAACGCTGCCACCATGGTGAAGATTGGCTCGACGTAGGAGAACAGCGTTGTCTTGGCCGCGCCGATCACCGGAATCGCCATAAAATAGGTGATAATGCCGGTGGTGTAGAACACCGACGAGCCGGCAAAGCCAACCCAGCCGCTGGCCGTTTGCGGCAGCTGGACATCGCCCCGGGCCAGGTTGGCGATAATGAAAACCATCGCCGCAGTGGTTACGATGTACAGCGTAACCGGGCGGGAATCGCCGCTGCGGATGACTCGGCCACTGATTGCAGATACCAGGGCCAGCCCGAATGCGCTGATCAGTCCGTAAACTACTCCTAGGATCGACAGACCGCCGGTTTCGACGCCAAGCGTCAGCGCCAGGCCGCCGAACGCGACGATGGCGGCGACGATGGTTGTAATGCTTAGCTTTTCCCACCCCATAATCGCGACGATCAGGCTAGTAAAGAGCGGAAACATGAAAAAAATCAACACGGCCAGCGATACCGACAGAATGTCGATCGCGGATAGAATCATGAAGGTGTAGATCACCGTAACCAGTCCCAGGGCGATGGCTGTATAGGCATCGCGTTTGGGCAACGAAAAGCGTGCGCCGGTGGCCCATAAAATTACGGCCAGGACGATTACCGGCAAAATAGCGCGTACGGTCGCGACGGCCAGCGGGTCGCTACCGCCGGCGTAGGCGAGGCCGGCCATGCTGTTGGTTAGTGCGAAGCTAACCGTGAAACCCAAAATTAACGCGATGGTCAGCAAGCTGCGGCGTTCCATGCTCTCCTCCCTTTGACGACCTGCGCACACTAAACACACCGGCCGGTAATCATGCACGCCATCATTTGCCTCTGCGTCCATCTGTCGTAACCTAAGGCGCCTAAACAAACAAAGAAGTGGACTGAACCATGTTATCCAAACCGCTGATCTATCTAAACGGTGATATCGTCGAGACCGCCGACGCCCGTATTTCACCTTTCGACCGAGGCTTCCTGTGGGGCGACGGTGTCTACGAGATTACGCCTCTTTTCGATGGGCGGCTGTTTCGCCTCGACGACCACCTGGATCGCCTTTACCGTTCGCTGCGCTATGTGCG
>CAZHBA010000084.1:0-27647 GCA_964530225.1 uncultured Rhodospirillaceae bacterium
CACGTCGCTTCCAAGGCTGGTCTCCGGTGCAACAATGGCAGTGGGATGAATGTCAGTCATTCAATCATCCATAATCATCGCCGAATAGGTCGCCTCGGCAACGACCTGACCATCGACCTTCGCTTCACTAAAAAATTTCCAAACCGGCCCGCGATGGCGTTGGACCTGCACTTCCAAACTCAGCTGATCGCCAGGCACGACAGGTTTACGAAATCGTGCACTGTCAATGGTCATGAAGTACACCAATTTTCCCCGTTCCCCCTCGCCCAGCGTTTCTATGACCAGCACACCTGCGGTCTGCGCCATAGCCTCGATGATCAGAACTCCCGGCATTACTGGCCGTGTCGGGAAGTGTCCGGCAAAAAACGGCTCGTTTATCGTAATGTTTTTAACCCCGGTTGCGCTTTCGTGCCGCACAATATTTTCGACTTTGTCGATCATCAAAAACGGCGGCCGATGAGGTATCAGTTCCATCACCTCCAACACATCGATCGATGTCCGGGGCTCTATGTTTGGCGCAGTTGCTTTTAGATTAGTACTCATGAAGTCGACCCCAGGATTCTGTCGTCAATGAAGCGTTTTACGCCGCTGCAGTTATTTCCCATTTTTTGCGAGCTTTGCCAGTGCTGTAAGCTGACGAAAGAGTTCCCGCGCGGGGATTGCGGGATTGCCGGCCAATTTGGCACCCGGCTCAGTATCTCGCATGACCCCACTGCGTGCGGCGATTTGTGTTCCTGCGGCAATCCGAAGGTGGCCAGCGATACCGGACTGCCCCGCCAAAATAACGAAATCCTCAAGATGAGTGCTGCCAGCGATGCCTCCTTGAGCGATTACGACACACCCCTTACCCAAGTGGACGTTGTGCCCGATCTGCACCAGATTATCAATCTTGCAGCCATCGCCGATAATTGTATCCGGACCCGAACCTCTGTCGATACAGGAATTTGCGCCAATCTCGACATCATTGCCGATGATTACCCGGCCGAGTTGCGGCACATCGAGATGGCCTTCCGGCGACATGTCGAAGCCAAAACCCCGCTGGCCGATCCGCACGCCGGGATGGAGCAAACATCGGCTACCTATCTCGCAGTGACTAAGGCTTGCATTGGCTCCGATCTCAGTTTCTACGCCCACTGAAACCGCATAACCGATTATTGCACCCACGCCGATCTGGACGCTATCGCCAAGAACGACATGGGCAGCTATTACCGCATTAGCACCAATTGTACAGCCCCCACCGATCGTCGCCGAGGGATCGATAATGGCGCTGGGGTGATGGCCTGGCCTCTCTCCAAGTGAATTTGGGTAAAACGCGTGGGCAATATGAGCGTAGGATCGGTAGGGTTGCTCACTCAACAACAACGCCATGCCGCGCGGCGCATCGCTGGTGAATTTCGCCGCAACGACACAGACGCCAGCGTTGCTCTTGCGGTAAGCCTCGACGTACTTTGGGTTGTCGAGAAACGTTAATTCCTCGGGCCCGGCTGTGTCCAAAGGCGCAACGTCATAAATAAGCTGGTCTGGGTCCACACCGGAGGCTAATTCGGCGTCGGCGATGCGCGCCAGTTCGCCCAATTTAATGGGGCCTCGATTGCAGAAAAATCGAGGATTAGCCATGGTTCGGCCGTTTCCTCATCTCGCTTTGTCAGTTTTATTGCTCTTTGAAAGATTAAGTTCAATCGAAGGTAAACGCTTGTTTAGGCGCTCAAGAGCGGGTTGAGTAATGTCGAAATCGTCGACGGCTATAGCAATCTGCGACCGGGATATAATTAGGTTCAGATCGAATTCGCTAGAGAGTTTGCGCAGCTCATCGAACAGGATCAGTTGGATCTGCTCCATGGTTTTCTTATAGCCCTGATCGAGGGCGAGCCGTAAATTTCGGGTTTTTTGGTGCAGGCGACCAACATCGGCTTGGAGTGTCTGTTGACGCTGAGCGAAGACTTCCGGCGTCAGCAGCGGGCGCTGCTGCTGAAGTTCTTGGTCGCGGGCACGCAGCTGCTTTTCTTCCTCAGCAAATACAGTTTGCTCCTTACGCGCAATGACCTCCATCTGCGCGCGCGCAGATTTAGCTGATATTGCTTCGCGCATGATTGCCTGAATGTCGACGATGGCGATTTTCGGTACCGGCGCCGTAAATTTAGTCTGTGCGTTTGCTTGAGCAACACCTAGAATCATAAAGGTAGCAAGCAAGGTGGCGGTAAGTTGTCTGGTGCTCATCATATCGATTAGCCGTATAGTTTAGAAGCGAGTCCCAAAATTGAAACTAAATACTTGTGTCTTGTCATAATCTTCCTTGAGTACGGCGATGGCCCAGTCGATGCGAAGGGGGCCAAACGGCGATGCCCAACTGAGACCGGCTCCCAGCGACGCTCGCGCCGAGGCGTCATCAACCAGACTTGTAAACGGGTCGTCGATACCCCACGCGCTGCCAAAATCGCTGAATACGCTGCCGTGAATATCAATTTCTTCCGGCAGTCCGAGTGGAAATGTCAATTCGGCACTACCAGCGTAGTACTGATGCCCGCCAATTGCGTCATCAGTCGAAAGATCGCGCGGCCCCGCACCTGCTCTTTTGAACCCGCGTAACGAACTGCCTCCTAGGTAGAACCGGTTTGCTAGCCGTACCCGGTCGTCGTCAAATGTGGTTACATGTCCGACCTCACCCGTCAAACTAGCAATCACCGAAGTTTTGAATAGCGGTAAATATACGCCACTACTCAAGACGTTACGTATGAATTTTTCCGACCCGCCTAATCCGGCTATTTCAACATTATATGATCCGAAATAACCATCGGAAGGATTAAACCGCCGGTTCAACCGGTCCAATAAAAACTCGTTGCTGATGCTTGATGTCACATGGCTGCCGGCCTGTGCCTTTACGGCTTGCGAGGCCGTAGCCTCAACATCATCCACTCTTTGCTGCTTTAGTGCATAGCGTAAGGTGTGTCCTAATGTTGGCTCGAGTTGGTAGCCCATGCGCAGCGCAAATCCCTTCTCATCCTGTTCGAATGAGCTTTCGTCGGAGAGGTCAGTGGTGCGTAGGAATGCATCCACCCCAGCGGCCAGATTACGATCAAGGAAATAGGGCTTGGTAAAGCTTAAATCTAGGCTCTGTTGCTCGGCACCCAAGGACAGGCCAAGGCGCAAATCTTGGCCCCGTCCTAATAAATTGCGCTCGCGAAGAGAAATATCTCCGATCGGCCCCGCAGTAGAGGACATCCCGGCACCGATCGATAGTTCACCCGTAGATTTCTCCTCGATGGCAACATTGATTACCGTGCGGTCATCTGCTTCGCCGGGATCGTTGGTGATATCGACACGCGAAAAAAAGCCAAGATTATTAAGCCGTTGGCGGGTTGCTCTCAGCCGGGCGGTGTTAAAGGCATCGCCTTCGGCGGTCGTGAACTCGCGCCGGATTACCTCATCGAGCGTGCGAACGTTTCCCGTTATGTCAATGCGTTCGACAAAAACGCGCGGCCCTTCACTTATCTCGTAAGAGATATCCAGTATTCGTGATTCGCGGTTTCGGTTTACACGTGGCCGAACGTCCACGAACGCAAACCCGCGAGAGCCAAGATTTGCGGTTAGTGCCTGCACTGTTTCCTCAACTTCATCGGCATTGTACTGCTCGCCTTCTACGCCAACGATCAGCGATTCCAACTCGGAGGTTTCGACGTCACGCAAGCGGCTGGTCACCCCGACCTTGCCGAAAGAATATTTGGGGCCTTCCTCGATGGTGAAAGTGATAACGAAGTCTTCCCGGTCTTCGGTCATCTCTGCAATTGCCGAAACCACACGGAAATCTGCATAGCCTTCCGATAGGTAGAACCGGCGCAAGAGTTCGCGGTCAAATGACAACCGATCAGGATCATAGGTATCGTCAGATGTGAGAAATCGCCAAAAAGCGGATTCATCGGTTTGGATGCTGTCGCGTAGCGTCCCGTCGGAAAACTGCTTATTGCCGATAAAATTGATGGCGCGGATACCAGTTGACGGGCCTTCATCAATCTCAAAAACTAAATCCACCCGGTTTTCCGCAAGCTGGATGACCTTAGGATCGACGGTAGCGCCAAAGCGACCTGAGCGACGATAGATGTCAAGTAGCCGTTTAACGTCGCTCTGCACTTTTGTACGTGTGTACACGACACGAGCGCGCAGGCTCACTTCTGCATCGAGAACTTCATCGGTAAGCCGCTGGTTACCTTCGAATGCAATGCGGTTAATGATCGGGTTCTCAACGACCTGAATGACCAAGATACTGCCTTCACGTCTTAGCGTCACGTCCGCAAATAGACCGGTATTGAACAAGCTTTTGAGCGATGCATCGATGCGAGCCGCATCGTAGATGTCACCCGGTTGGATTTGAACATAGGAATTAACCGTCGAAGGTTCGATACGCTTGGTGCCGACAACGCGAATTTCAGTAATCACCGCACCCTGTTGGGCTAAGGCATCGGGCGCAACCAAGCCCGTTCCCACAACCCAGGCGCTGAGGGCAATAACAACCATCACGGCGGCACGCACTAATGAACCTCGCCGCATTGAGACGCCTTCCCTACGTTCCGGCTAGTTACGTAACGAGCGCAACCAATCGCTGAACCAACGGTAGCCGGACCAAATCGTTATATGTGGCGAATAGCATGAGGCCAAGCACCAGGACCAGTCCGATTTTTAGTCCGAAGTCGACGATCCACGGATGAGGAGGCCGACGGAATACGACTTCATAGGCGTAGAATAATAGATGTCCACCGTCTAACAAAGGTATGGGAAGTAAATTTATTAGACCCAGATTGACTGACAAGAAGGCCGCGAAGCCGATCAACGCGGTAAGGCCGCCGTTTGCCGCACTGCTCGACATCTGGGCGATGCGAACCGGTCCGCTAAGTTCTTTTGCGCTGCGTTCACCGGAGAACATCTGACTAATCGCTGTCACCGTTAATGATGTCAGGCGTCCCGTTTTGCGCAGTGATTGCCAGACGGCCTCTATCGGGCCATGGCGCTGAAACTCACGTTCGGTACCCCGCACACCGAGTAATCCAATGCGTTGCTCGTCACCCTGGGCGTCAGTAAAGGTCTCGACCCGCGGCGTTACCGGCACTGTCACTTTAGCGCCATCCCGTTCCACCACAACGATTATGGGTAATCCGGGATGCAGGCGAACCAGTTGCTGCACCTCCTCAAAACGCGCGACCTCACGGCCTGCAACCTCAAGAAATAGATCACCGGATTGGAAACCAACCTCAGCCGCTACCGAATCCGGATTTACTTCGGAAATGCGTGCGGGCGTGAAGGGCTGACCGATCGTGACAAACGAAATCGTGAAGATGAGTATGGCAAAAATAATATTTGCTATGGGTCCGGCGGCGACGATCGCCGCCTTTTGGCCCAGGCGCTTGTGGTGGAATGATACCGCTTGTTCTTCCTGTGTCAGCGGAGTGCCGTCGTCATCGGGGCCAATATCGTTCTGCCCAAACATTTTTACATAGCCGCCCACCGGGATGAGGCTAAACTTCCAGCGGGTACCGAATTTATCGGTTATGCCGAATAATTCTCTGCCAAAACCGACGGAAAAGGTCTCGACCCGCACGCCGTTACGCCGCGCAACCCAGTAATGACCAAACTCGTGAACGAACACAAGCGGTGTCAAAACGATCAAAAACCAGAAAATTGTTAGTAGTGTGCCGCCCATGAATGTTCCAGTACCAGGCTATTTCTTTACGGTCTGTAAATTCCGGTAACTCGCAAATAGAGTTATATTCTTGATTTTACAAGGGTTTGTGCAAATTTGCGCGCCTCAGCGTCAAGCTCCTCAAAGTCATCGAACGAGGCAATCCGTTGCGCTGGTACGTGCTCCAAAGTTTCTTCGACGATGGCCGTTATATCGAGAAAGCCAATTTGCCCGTCGAGAAAGCCAGCCACTGCTACTTCATTCGCGGAGTTTAATATAGCGGTACTTCCGTTACCGTGGGTTAACGTGGCGCGAGCCAGGGTTAAAGCCGGAAATCGCATGAAGTCGGGCTCTTCGAAGGAAAGTTGGCCGATTTCCGCCAAATTTAGTCGTTTAGCAGGCGCAGCCATACGCTCTGGCCAGGACAATGTATAGGCTATCGGCGTGCGCATATCCGGAGTACCCATCTGCGCTATAACGGAGCCGTCCACATAAGCCACCATCGAGTGGACAACCGATTGGGGATGCACCAACACCTCGATCTGTTCGGTGGCAACGGGAAACAGATAGGTGGCCTCGATCAACTCCAGGCCCTTATTCATCATCGTCGCCGAATCGACCGAAATCTTCCGACCCATATCCCAATTGGGATGGGCGACAGCCTGTGCTGGTGTCGCCGATGCCATTTGCTCCAGGGTCCAGGAGCGGAACGGACCGCCCGATGCGGTTAAAATAAGGCGTTCGACCTCGGCCGCGTTTCCGGCCTCAAATACCTGGAAAATCGCATTGTGTTCGGAATCGACCGGTAACAGGACCGCACCGGAGCGTTCAACTTCCGCCAACACCAGATCGCCGGCACACACCAGGCATTCCTTATTGGCGATGGCAACGATCGAGCCCTGGCGGCTTGCCGCCAGTGTTGGCCGCAACCCGGCCGCACCGACAATCCCAGCAACGACGATATCGGCTGGCCAGCTCGCTGCTTCGATAACAGCCACTTCTCCTGCCATTACCTCCACGGCAGTTCCCTGCATTGCGTCCCGCAGGTTGCCGAGTTTGTCGGGGTCACCGATAATCGCCAATTGAGGTTCGAGCAGCCTCGCCTGCTCGGCCAGTAATTTAACATTGGACCCGGCGGTCAACGCGACCACTTGGAAGCGTTCCCGGTTGCGTGCCAGCAAATCGACGGTGTTGCGGCCAATCGAACCGGTTGCCCCCAACACGGTTACCGTGCGCGGCGCAGTCTCTGCTTGTTGGAGCTTTTTCGGACTGATTAGGGCCATAAGGGCACCATTTTTTACTTAAGCGAATGTAACGGTCGCCATCACGGGCGCGGCGAACAATAGGCCGTCAATCCGGTCTAGTATACCGCCATGACCGGGCATGATAGTTCCGGAGTTTTTCTTGCCAAAACGGCGCTTAACCCAGGATTCAAATAGATCACCACATTGTGTAGCGATCGACAGGCAGATCGCCAAAACGATAGCGCCCAGCGGCAGTGGATTTACCATAAACTTGGCTCCCCAACAGGCGCCGGCCACTGCCAGCAGTAAGCCGCCAATAGCCCCGGCCCAAGTTTTTCCCGGACTAATCGACGGCACCAAGCGCGGCCCGCCGATTACACGGCCAAACGCATAGGCACCGATATCGGTTAGCCATACGACACCAAGCAAGAAAAACAGCCTTTCGAAGCCGATTTGCGGGCTCGCCCGAAGCGCCAGGATAGTCATCAGGGGTATCCCCAAATAGACAACGCCAATTACGGACCAAACGCGGTTGTCGGCCTTTTGGCCGCCGAATGCGGAGACCGCCGCCAAAGCGATAACAACGAGACCTACGGCAGTACCGCCGGTTAGCAATGTGATCGTCAATATTGGGCCAATCATGATCAACAGAGCAACAGACATGGGACCGTCTATATCGCAGAGACGCGACCACTCATGTCCGCTTACACCGATGACAATAGCAATCAGCAAGGCAAACCAAAATCCACCGACCCAGGCGCAGGCAAGTACAATTGGCACTAGAATAGCCGCGCTCACCACGCGCATTGTCAGCTCGGGCTTCGCTGACACTTGCTCTGCCGGGGGCGGCATGTCCCCGGACATCGTCATTGCGCTTTATCCAGCGACAACACCGAACCGCCGTTCGCGGCCGTTGAACTCCTGGATTGCCGATTCCAGGTGTTCACGGTCGAAATCGGGCCACAAAACATCGCTGAACACAAGTTCCGTGTAGGCGATCTGCCACAGTAGAAAATTGCTGATTCGCTGCTCGCCGCTGGTGCGGATGAGCAAATCAGGATCGGGAATGTCGGTGGTCGCCAGATAGCCCGCAAATCCGTCGGCATCAATTTCATCGGATAAAACTTGGCCAGCGGCGACATCTTTGGCCAGCGCTCGCGCCGCCTCGACGATTTCCTGGCGGCCGCCGTAGCTAAGCGCTGCGGTAAGATGCATCCTGTCATTGCTCGACGTCATTTGTTCGGAGTGTTCGATCAAACCGACTATATCTGGAGAAAACGTGGAGCGGTCACCAATAACACGGATGCGGACATTGTTCTCGTGCATCCGCGCGGTTTCGCTTTGCAGGAAGTGCCGCAATAGCCACATCAAATCGTTGACCTCGACGGTCGGGCGTTTCCAGTTCTCCGAACTGAAGCCGAACAGAGTAAGATATTCGACACCAAGACCAGCCGCCACTTCGACCGTCCGCTTGACGGCGTCAATACCACGCCGATGACCTTCGGTCCGCGGCAATCCACGTGCCTGTGCCCAGCGGCCGTTACCATCCATGATAAGGGCGATGTGTCTGGGGACGTGCAATTGCGACAACTCGGTCACGGCCATCGTGTTAGACCTGAAGGATCTCCCTCTCTTTTTCCGAGAGCATTTTGTCGATTACTTCGATGTGTTCGTCGGTGAGTTTCTGAATATCCTCGCCACGGTCACGATGTACGTCTTTCGAGATTTTTTTACCTTTCTCTTCTTTTTTAAGCGTGTCCATGCCATCGCGGCGAACGTTGCGCACCGCAACTCGCGCCTGCTCGCCAAATTTGGCCGCCACCTTGGTCAACTCGACCCGGCGTTCTTCGCTCAATTCGGGTAGCGGAACCCGGATCAGGTTTCCCTCGGTCTGCGGATTTAGTCCAAGATCGGAACCCCGTATTGCTTTTTCCGCCTCTTTCACCAGTGAATTGTCCCACACTTGTACGGTCAGCATGCGCGGCTCAGGAATGTTAACCGAACCCACCTGGTTCATAGGCATTTTTGAGCCATAGGCATCCACGGTCACGTGATCTAACAACGCCGTGGAGGCCCGTCCGGCACGCAGGCCGGAAAATTCTTTTCGCAACGCTTCAATGGCGCCGTTCATTCGGCGCTTTAGATCTGCTGGATCCGCTGACACCTTATTGTCCTCCCTCAACTAGTGTGTACCGGCCCTCACCCCTAATGACCCGATCCACTTCGCCCCCATTGTGTAACGAAAATACCAAAATCGGAATATTATTTTCACGGCAAAGCGTGATCGCGGCGGCGTCCATAACGTGAAGATCTTGGCGCAGCACATCGAAATGACTGAGTTTTTCATAGCGCTCAGCATTCGGATTTGTCGCCGGATCGGCGGAATAGACCCCATCGACCTTCGTTCCCTTTAACAGGCAATCGCACGACATCTCGGAAGCCCGCAGCGCCGCCGCGGTGTCGGTCGTGAAATAGGGATTGCCGGTACCGGCCGCGAATATCACCACGCGGTCACGTACCATATGCCGGATGGCGCGCCGGCGGATATAAGGTTCGCACACCGTCGACATGGGAATGGCGGATTGCACTCTGGTATCGACGCCCAAATTTTCCAACGCATTCTGCAGTGCTAGCGCGTTTATCACCGTCGCCAGCATACCCATGAAGTCAGCATTGGCTCGATCCATACCCGCCGCGGCTCCGGATATACCGCGAAAAATGTTGCCGCCGCCAACCACCAGACAAAGCTGAACGCCGCTAGCGTGCACCTCGTGGACATCCTCGGCGATGCGGCTTACAGTCTCTGGGTCAAGCCCGAATTCCTGCTCGCCCATCAATACCTCACCGGATATTTTAAGCAGAACCCGGCGATAGTTCGGTTGCGTGGTCATGGGAGGCGATCTGTTGGCCGAAGCGTTGCGAAGGGCTGCCGGTAACCGGTAGCCCTTGTTAGCCGCTTAACCCGCATAGGATCAAGCTGCGATGCCGTACCGTCACCCTTACGGCGGTGGATAACCGCATCAGGTCAGTTTGTCATCCGGGCGACTTCGTCAGCGAAATCGTCTTCCTTGCGCTCCAGGCCTTCGCCTAAATTAAAGCGGATAAAGCCGGTAACCGTGATCTCCGCACCTGCTTCCTTGCCAGCATCCTCGATTATCTTGCTTACCTCGACATCGGTGTCAAATACGAAGGCCTGCTCTAGCAAGACCGTTTCCTCGTAATATTTACGTAAACGCCCTTCCACCATCTTGACGATGATATCGTCAGGCCGGCCGGATTCACGCGCCTGATCAGTCAGAATGGTACGCTCGCGCTCCAGCGTATCCGCATCGACCGAAGCGATATCGACCGATTGGGGGTCGGTCGAGCAGATGTGCATCGCCAGTTGTCTGCCAAATTGGGCTAGCTTGTCAGCTGGCGCTTCGGACTCGAGCGCTACCAGAACACCGATTTTGCCCAAGCCGGGGGCAACATGGTTATGGACGTATTCGGCGACAAGCCCCTTGGAAACGCTCAAGCCCGCGGAGCGGCGCAAACTGATATTTTCGCCAATGGTGGCGACCATCTGCGTCGCTTCCTCCTCGATGGTGCGCTCGCTGTCCAGATATCGCGCGGTTTTGAGCGCATCGAAATCGCCACCCACGTCGAGTGTAACGGCCGTCACATTGTTGACGAACAACTGAAAAACGTCGTTTCGCGCCACGAAGTCGGTTTCTGAATTGACCTCCACCATCGCGCCGGCAGTGCCCTCGGCCTTCAGGCCAATGAGCCCTTCAGAGGCGACGCGGCCGGCCCTCTTCGCTGCCGCGGCCAGGCCCTTGGTGCGCAGCAAATCCATGGCCGCTTCATTGTCACCGCCGGTTTCCACCAACGCCGTTTTGCAATCCATCATGCCGGCACCAGACTGCTCACGCAGCACCTTCACGGCTGCCGCAGTAATCTCGGCCATTACTCGTTCTCCATCTTAAGGACTTTAATTAAGTATTTGATTTTGTGTTTAAAAATTACGAAGCTCCCGGTACGGACGTTTCTGCCTCGGCAGCCGAGGTTTCCGCTTCCGCGACAACTGCATCAGCTGTTTCCTCAGCGACCGATTCGGCAACTGCGGCCAGTTGTTCTTCCGGCGGCGCCTCGGCTTCGCCTGCATCCACGCCGCTAATCGCCATTTCCTGCTGCAGGCCGTCGAGGACGGCATCGGCGAACAGGTCGCAATATAGCTGGATCGCTCGCATGGCGTCGTCGTTGCCGGGGATCGGCAGAGTAATGTCGTTCGGATTCGAGTTCGAATCGACAACTGCGGCAATTGGTATGCCCAGCTTATTGGCCTCGCGAATGGCAATGTCCTCTTTGTTGGTGTCGATGACAACCAACATATCGGGACGGCCACCCATTTCCTTAATGCCGCCCAACGCCAGTTCGAGCTTGTCGCGCTGGCGCGTGAGGTTTAGCAACTCCTTCTTGGTCAGGCCGCCGCTTTCCTCCGAACTCAAGACCTCTTCCAGATCGCGGAGGGTCTTGATTGAATGGGAGATGGTCTTCCAATTGGTCAGCATGCCGCCCAACCAACGATGGTTGACGTAGTACTGACCGCACTTTTTGGCGGATTCGGCAACGATTTCGCTGGCCGCACGCTTGGTTCCAACGAACAGTACTCGGCCGCCGCCGGCGGCGATGTCGCGAGTAGTGTTCAGCGCCGCATAGAGCATCGGCACCGTTTGCTGCAGATCAATAATATGGACTTTATTGCGAACGCCGAAGATGTATTGCTCCATCCTCGGGTTCCAGCGTCGCGTATGATGGCCGAAATGGACGCCAGCTTCCAACAACTGACGCATGGTAAACGTCGGGACCGCCATGGTCTCTCCTTTTCCGGTTAAGCCTCTGCAGGACGTCGCCCGTCGCCGGGCACCGGACCGACAACCATGGGATTTCGCCCCATATTGCCGCAAATCCTGCATGCGAATTTGCGCATCAAGCCTTACAAGCTCCGCGCGCGAGGGGTGATAGCGGTCCTGGAGCCCAAATGCAAGCGCCAGGGAAAGTTAGGCGCAATTCAAGCGTAAATCAGCCCTTTTTATACTCGATTTCCAGCGCCACCATGGTGGTATCGCCAAAATTGGTAACATTGTGTTCAAAGCCGTCGCCGACTTCGTAAAAGGTCGCCACTCTGGGCACCGAAATCATATCACCAACCACGCCGTCACCGCGCTCGTAGCGCAGCTTTGCGGCTTCGATATGGTAACCGACATAGTCTTTGTCGTGCAGATGCCAGCCCGACTGTTCGCCGGGTTGGATGCGGTGGAAGGTGATTTTGGTGGTGTCGTTGTCGATCAGAACTTCGTAGTGGCTGAGCTTGTCTTCCGGTATTTCAGCGGCGTTCTTTTCTTTGAGTTACTGAGACATGCGCTATTTTCTCCCGTTAATAGGCCTTGCGGCTCAGTATTTGTATTCGATTTCCAGCGAAACGATGGCTTCGCCACCGACGCTGATGGCATTGTGTTCGACCGGTGCCTCACCGGTCAGCGTTCCCCCCGGCGCGTAGTCGACCTCGCGCTCCGAGCCGTCGGCGTAATCGAGATGGAGCCGACCCCTCGATAGCTGAACGACCACATAATTGAAATCGTGGCTGTGCCAGCCGGTCTGCTCGCCCGACTTCATAACCCAATGGGTAATCCGGGTTTTATCGTCATCATGGATTGTCTTGAAGCTCGCCATCGGCCGGTCGGCCGCTTCGGCTGCGGTCTTATCCAAAAGCTTTGTCGACATGGTTATCCCCCCTTAGCGTGCTGTCCCATTATAAGGCCACTCCTAAGGGACGTAATAGGCGGCAGGTCGCGTCAGGCCTCCTGCACTTCAAACACGCCGGGAATGGCACGGATGGCAGCGCGAACCTGGGGCGTGCATAGATAGGCGCCATCCAGACGCACCTCGACTTCTTGGTTCGCCGTCGGGATCATTAGGCTGATTTGGTCGTTGCCCTCATTACCGTTTTCGCCTTTAGCCTCGCGGTCGATAATCAACTTTAGCGACGATAACGGCGCCACCTCATCGACCCAAATTTTGGTCACCGTGGGCGCCGATGCAGCCGCAGTATCGAGATCGCGCACCGATTGCATGGTCAGGCGCAATTGGTCTTCTTCCAGCCGAGCCGCCACCTGTAAAAGGACCGGTTTGCCAGCTTCAAGAATTTCGCGGTTCTCCGTCAGCACCTCGGAGAAAGCCGTCACATCGTATGCGCCCGACGCATCGGAAAGCTGGATGAATGCGTAGCGGCTACCGCGCTGGGATGTGCGGTGCTGAATGTTGAGCACTGTGCCGGCCAGCATGACCATCATGGTACCACCATTCGCCGCTACCGTATCCTGCAGATTGTCGAAGCGGGGTACGCCCAGGCGTTCCAGGGCGCTGGCATAATCGTCCAACGGATGGGCCGATAGGTAAAAACCGACGGCATCTAGTTCGCGCTCCAGACGCTCGACCTGAGGCCAATCTTCAACTGGCTCGAGCCGTGGCGCGTCAGCCACACCTCCAGCCTGTCTATCGCCCAACAAATTGAACTGGCCGCTCTGGCGTTCGGCGTGCTGGGTGTGGGCGTAGCCGAGGATGCGGTCGATGCCGAGAAATACCTGCGCCCGGTTGCCATCGAGAGAATCGAAGGCGCCCGCCGCGATAAGATGTTCCAGCAGACGCTTGTTGAATGCCTGCGGATCGACTCGACCGGAGACATCGAAAACGCTGGTGAACGGACCAATTTCCCGCCGTTCGCGCACAACAATAGCCATTGCCGCGGGCCCCACGCCCTTGATCGCCGCCAGCGCATAACGCACCGCGCCAACCGGCTCCTCGCTACCGAAATCAGCATCCACGGTGTTCTCGACCGAGAACTCGACCCCGGAGCGGTTTATGTCCGGTGGCAACAGTGCAATGCCCTGGCGCTCCAACTCCTGCTGGTAGAGCGCCAGCTTGTCGGTGTTGCCCATGTCCAACGTCATCGAGGCAGCGAAGAACTCCACCGGGTGGTTGGCCTTCAAATAGGCCGTCTGATAGGCGATCAGCGCATAGGCGGCAGCGTGCGCTTTGTTGAAACCATAGCCGGCGAACTTGGCGATGGTCTCGAAAATGCGAATGGCGGTGTCGACCTCGACGTCGCGCGCCTTGGCACCTGACACAAAGTCATCGCGCTGGGCGTCCATTTCCTTCTTGATCTTCTTGCCCATGGCGCGACGCAGCAGATCGGCGCCGCCGAGCGTAAACCCAGCCAGTGTCTGCGCCATTTGCATGACCTGCTCCTGATAGATTGGAATGCCGTAGGTCTCGCTCAGGCACTCCTCCAAGTCCTTGTGAAGGTAATCGACCGTCTCGAGGCCGTGCTTGCGGTTGATATAGCTAGGAATGTTGTCCATCGGACCCGGCCGATAGAGCGCGACAACGGCAATAATGTCTTCGAAGCGATCGGGCTTGAGCTTACGCAGCACGTCGCGCACCCCCGACGATTCACACTGGAACACACCCGTCGTATCGCCACGGGCAAACATCTCGAACGTCGCCGCGTCGTCCAAGGGCAGTCTTTCCAGTTCTATTGTGACGTTCCGGTTGGCCAATAAGGCAACCGATTTCTGCAATACGTCAAGGGTCTTCAGGCCGAGAAAATCAAATTTCACCAGGCCCGCAAGCTCAACATATTTCATCGAGAACTGCGTCGCCAGGGTCTCCGAGCGCGGATCTCGGTAGAGCGGAATAATCTCTTCCAGCGGCCGGTCGCCGATCACCACGCCGGCAGCATGGGTTGAAGAATTACGATACAGGCCTTCGAGCTTTAACGCCAGGTCGAGGAGATGGGCAACGTTTTCGTCATCGTTCCGCAGCTTCTGCAGTTGCGGCTCACTGTCAAGCGCCTTCTGCAGCGACACCGGTTTAGCCGGGTTACTGGGTACTAGTTTGGCGATGCGGTCGACCTGGCCGTAGGGCATTTCCAGCACCCGGCCGACATCGCGCACCACGGCGCGCGCCTGCAGCTTACCGAAGGTGATGATCTGCGCCACCCGGTCGTGGCCATAGCGCTCTTGCACGTAATGAATCACCTCGTCACGGCGTTCCTGACAAAAGTCGATATCGAAGTCCGGCATCGACACCCGCTCGGGATTGAGGAAGCGCTCAAAGAACAGACCCCATCGCAGCGGGTCTAAATCGGTGACGGTGAGCGCCCAGGCGACCACCGATCCGGCACCCGAGCCGCGCCCTGGTCCGACCGCGATACCGTTGGCCTTGGCCCATTTGATGAAGTCAGCGACGATGAGGAAATAACCGGGATATCCCATGTCTTCGATGACCTGCAGCTCGAACTGCAAACGGTCGCGGTAAGGCTGGGCGGCGGTCCCGAAAGCGGCCGGGTCCATATCGGCGGCGAAAACATGCTTATCCAACCGTACTTCTAGGCCAGCTTCCGCCTGGTTACGCAACTCAGTGTTCTCGTCCGTGCCATCAGCGCTGGGGTAAGGCGGCAGCATGGGCTTTCCCGCCGTTGGCATGAAAGCGCACCTGCGCGCGATGACCTTCGTATTGTCGATGGCTTCGGGCAGATCGGCAAACAGCGCGCTCATTTCCGCCGCCGACTTGAAGCGATGGTCGGGTGTCACCCGGTGGCGGTCCGACTGCGAGACATAGGCGCTTTGCGATATGCATAGCAGCGCATCGTGGGCTTCGTACATGCCGGCATCGGTGAAAAACACCTCGTTGGTCGCCACCAGAGGCAGATCGTTGGCGTAAGCCAGATCAATCAATGCCGTCTCGACCCGCTCTTCCTCGTCCAGCCCATGGCGTTGTAATTCGATGTAGAGGCGGCCCGGGAACAACTCGGACAGCGCTTGTAGCATGTGCTCAGCCGTGTCGCGCTGGCCGTTTGCCAACAGCCGCCCTATTTCGCCAGCGACGCCGCCGGTTAGTGCGATCAGCCCCTCGCTGTTACCGGATAGATCATCCAAGGACAATTGAGCGCGGCGCAGCGGATCTTTCGTGGCGTAGGGCCGGCTCACCAGGTGAAGAAGGTTCCGGTAGCCGGCCTCCGACTGGACGAGAACCACCAGTTCGCTAGCCGGATTGGCGTGGTGCGTGCTGGTGGCAACAGCCTCTCCGGCCCCACTGGTTTCGCCTATAATCGCCAGCTGGCAGCCGATGATAGGCTGCACGCGCTCCTTCGACGCGGCCAGCGCAAATTCCAGCGCGCCGAACAGGTTTGCCGTATCAGTAACCGCCACCGCCGGCATGTTGTGGTCGCGGCACAACGTTACCAGTTCGGGAATCCGAACCGCGCCTTCGGCCAGCGAGTAGGCCGAATGGACACGTAAATGGACGAACTCAGACTGCATTAAAAAAACACCTCCAACCAACCGCCAGCTTAACGGCAGTCAGTGGATTCGGCAGTGATTCAAACTGTGGAAAATATCAGGTTTCGGTGGAGAAAATTTGCCCGTTGTGCAGCGACAAAGTCCTGTCCATGCGTGCCGCCAGCGCCATGTTGTGGGTCGCCACCAGGGCTGCCAGTTTCTTTTCGCGAACAAGCGTCAGCAGTTGCGCGAACACTGCGTCCGCTGTCTCGGGGTCGAGATTGCCCGTCGGTTCGTCGGCAAGTAAGATTGCCGGACTGTTGGCGAGCCCACGGGCGATGGCGACCCGCTGCTGTTCACCACCGCTCATTTTGCCGGGCCGGTGGCGAGCCCGCGAACTCAACCCGACTGAATCAAGAAGTTCGTCGGCCCGCTGTCCCGCTTCGCGTTTGGACACGCCGGCAATCATTTGCGGCAGCACGATGTTTTCCCGCGCCGAGAATTCCGCCAGCAAATGGTGGAATTGATAGACGAAACCAAGCTTGCTGCGCCGCAAAAGCGTTCGTCGCGTATCGTCGAGGTCACCACAGGGCTCGCCGGTAATCAGAATTTTGCCCGACTGCGGCGCTTCCAGCAATCCGGCCACATGCAGCAGAGTTGACTTCCCCGCCCCCGATGGTCCCACTAAGGCAACCATTTCACCCGGCATGACCTCTAGCGACGCGCCACGCAAGACCTCTAGGCGGTCATCACCATCCTGGGTAAAGGAGCGCACCACCTGCGCAAGCGCCAGCGCCGGCTCACTCATAACGCAACGCCTCAACGGGATCGATTCGCGCCGCCCGCCAGCTCGGATAGAGGGTAGCCAGAATCGACAGCCCCAATGCCATCCCGGCGACCATGACGACTTCACCGGGAACGACTTTGGAGGGTAATTGGCTGAAAAAATAAACTTCGGCGGAAAAAAGTTCGGTACCGCTTAGCCGTTCTAGCGCGCGTTGGATACTGGCGATGTTACTGGTTATAAGCAGCCCACCCGTCATGCCAACGAGGGTTCCGGCAAGGCCGATACTGGTGCCGACGATAAAAAACACCCGCATGATCATGCCGCGCGAGGCTCCGACCGTGCGCAAGATAGCGATGGCCGAACCCTTGTCCATCACAAGCATGATCAAACTGGAAATAATGTTGAACGCCGCCACCAGGATGATCAGCATAACAATTAGGAACATGACGTTCTTTTGGACCTGCAATGCATTAACGAAAGAGTGATTTACCCGCTGCCAGTCGAACAGTCTCTGGTTTGGTCCCAGCGCGTTTTCGATCGCCCGCCGTGGCGGACCCAAGGCATCCGGATCTTCGACAAATATCTCAATCTTCGTCACTGCACCGTCCAGGCGAAAGTATCGCTGAGCCGCCGCCAGAGGCATGAAAATGAAGCTTCTGTCAAACTGGAAATGACCCACTTCGAACGTGCCGACAATGTTATAGGCCTGCATCCGAGGCACGGTGCCGAACGCCGTGATCGTGCCACTCGGCGACACCAGGGTAATTTTATCGCCGACCGTAGCGCCAAGCGAACGGGCCATCCGGGTGCCGATGAGGATGGCATTTCTACCCTTGAATTCGGCCATTGAACCGGCGCGAATATTCCCAGCGACCAATTTGCGATTTTGCAGATCGGCATTACTGACGCCACGGACCTGGGCGCCCGACGAACGATCCTTATGAGTCGCCAGTATTTGCCCCTCGATCAATGGGGTAACGGTTACCACCCCCTCCACCTGACGCAGCCGCTCGATGAGGACCGGATAGCCGGTTAAATTTCCCGTCGCCGAGAACACGGCAATGTGGCCATTGAAACCGAGCACGCTTTTGAGAAATTCAGCGCGCAGGCCGTTTTGCACCGACAGAACGATGATCAACGTGCCAACACCCAGCATGATGCCGAAAAACGAGAACGCAACGATGACCGAAATGAACCCTTCGGTACGGCGTGCGCGCACGTAACGCCAGGCGATTATCCATTCAATCGGCGCGAACATGGACAGTCCTTGCTAATTGATAAAAAAGTGACGGTGTCACTCGGCGGTCCTTTCGACAATCCAGGCCTTGGCCTCGGCAATCGACATGACAGAGCGTTCACCGTCGGCTCGGTTTTTTAGCTCGACGATGCCGTCTTTGAGACCGCGCGGCCCGACGGCGATCTGCCAGGGTAGACCGATCAGATCCATGTCGGCAAACTTGCCGCCGGCTCGCTCATCGCGATTATCGTAGAGTATATCGAGACTCGCTTGCCCGTACAGGGTCTCACAAACACTATCACACTCTGCGTCACCGGCTTTCAGGTTGATAAGACCAACGGTCCAAGGTGCAACCGCTTCTGGCCAGATAATGCCGTCATCGTCGTGGGACGCCTCGATGATGGCACCGGCCAACCGCGACACGCCGATGCCGTAGGAACCCATCTCGAGTGTAATCTGATTGCCGGCCGGCCCCTGGACCACGGCACCAAGTGGTGCGGAATATTTGGTGCCGAAATAGAAAATGTGACCAACTTCAATGCCGCGCGCAGTTACCAGATCGTCGGCGGCGACCGGACAGTTGTCGGCGTCGTGCTTGTCGTCGGTGGCGGCGTAGTATGACGTCCATTGATCGACCGACGGCTGCAAGTCGGTATCGAAATCGACCTCGGGTCCCGGCGGTTCCAGATCGAGTAGCGCCTTGTCGCAAAACACTTCGCTTTCGCCGGTATCGGCGAGGATGATGAATTCGTGGCTCAGATCGCCACCGATGGGGCCGGTGTCGGCAGCCATGGGGATGGCCTGCAGGCCCATGCGGGCATAAGTGCGTAGATAGGCGACGAACATCTTGTTGTAGGAGTGGCGAGCGCTGTCATAGTCGAGATCGAAGGAGTAATTGTCCTTCATCAGGAACTCGCGTCCGCGCATGACACCGAAACGCGGCCTCACCTCGTCGCGAAACTTCCACTGGATGTTGTAGAGATTTTTCGGCAGATCGCGGTAACTCGAAATTTCGGTGGCGACGATGTCGGTGATCACCTCTTCCGCCGTTGGCCCGAACAGCATGTTGCGGTTGTGACGGTCGGTGATGCGCAGCATCTCCTTGCCGTAATCATCGTAGCGGCCCGATTTGCGCCATATGTCGGCCGACTGTATGGTCGGCATCAGCAATTCCTGGGCACCGGTGGCGTCCTGCTCTTCGCGCACGATCTGGGCGATTTTTTGCAGCACTCGTAAGCCCATGGGCAGCCAGGTATAGATACCGGTGGCGGACTGGCGCACCATGCCGGATCGCAGCATAAGCCGGTGCGAGACGATCTGCGCCTCCGCCGGCGTTTCTTTCAGGGTTGGCAGGAACAACTGGGTACGCCGCATCTTTATCTCTCTGGAACGTAAATGGTCGGGTCGGACTGTACGTTATGCGTCCGAATCGCGGCGACAATAGAGCAGTGCCTGGCCGAATTGAACCATTCTGGCCCGATACCTCGCTAGATAATGAAAACGGATGTCGACGGATTTAATGGCGCTTAGTCGGCGCTTACACTTTTATGCCAATTCGCGCTGTTCGTCTCTGAGAAGCGACTGCCGTAGCCAAAAATATCGCGTAGTTGTCAGTAAAATGTGCATGTTCATTGTTTAGCGCGGGATTTCTTAACAATACGCAACAAACTATTATTGCTTATTTTTACTTCATCCAGGGTGGCTGTTTTTTGGCAATTTTGGCAAACACCGGGCAGCTCTCTTCGTGGGAGCCGGGCAAATAGCCAGTGCTCATGAGAAACTCGCCAGTAATCTCGTGGCCGGTAAACTTGAATGTTTTTTTGAATAGTTTCACCCACTCGTCTTTCGGCAATGGATGGTGGTTATCCAGCCAGCCGGCAATACTGCCGTGGTCTATGCGAATATTTTGCAACTGCTGGGCATTGTGGATCGCCGCATCGACCTTCAGCTGGTTGCGGATAATGCTGGCGTCGGACAATAGGCGTTCCTTGTCGCGGTCGTCGTAGCTAGCGACGCGATCGACATCGAAACCATCAAAGGCAGCTCTGAAACCCTCGCGCTTCTTTAAGATGGTCAGCCAGCTCAATCCGGCCTGGTTGATTTCCAGAACAAGGCGTTCGAACAGAACCGAATCGTCGCGCACAGGAAAGCCATATTCGCTATCGTGGTAGGGTCCATGAAACGGATGTCCCAGTGCTATGTCACAGTACTTTGCCATCTTCTATCCTGCTGCCGTTAAGTTCATAGCGAAGTCACAAAACATTATGAGTTTTCCCTCTGCCGATACTGCCACCCCGGTGACACCGTACCGTATTTTCATCGCCTTCCTTGCCATGGGCTTGACCGCGTTCGGCGGACCGGTGGCGCATATTGGATACTTTCACACCGAATTTGTCGAGCGGCGTAAATGGGTTGACGGCGAACAGTTTCAGGATCTGATTGCGCTGTGTCAGTTTCTGCCTGGTCCTATGTCAACCCAAATCGGCATCGCCATCGGCATTCTGCGTGGGCGTATCCTCGGCGGCTTTGCCGCCTGGCTGGGTTTCACCGCCCCATCGGCGATTTTAATGATCGGTCTTGGCGTCGGCACCAATCTATTCGAGAGTGGGCTGCCAATGGCCCTAGTACACGGCTTGAAGCTCGCCGCCGTGGCGATCGTCGCCCGGGCACTGTGGCTGATGGCGTGCTCCTCGTGCACCGATGTCATCAGAGCTACTTTGGCGGGCGCTGCGTGCGTCATCATGTCGTTCACCAATCTGGTATGGATCCAGATTGGCGTTATCGCCGTTGCTGCCATCGCTGGGCGTGTATTAATCAAACCCGATGGTGTATCGCCAGCGGCGAGCGAAACCATGCGGTTGTCACGAACGCTCGGCAATTTTTCGGCGGGGATACTCCTCGGAGCACTGGTCGTCCTACCCATAGTCGTAGCGTTCGCCGGCCTCGGCGTTTTGGATGTGTTCTCTAGCTTCTTCCGGGTTGGTTCCCTGGTCTTCGGCGGCGGCCATGTGGTCTTGCCCCTGCTGCAAGCCGAAGTCGTGCCACCTGGTTGGGTCGATGGCGATACGTTCCTCGCCGGTTATGGCGCCGCGCAGGCGCTGCCGGGCCCGATGTTCGCTTTTGCCGGTTATCTCGGCGCCGTGGCCACGCCGGGCGCCGGAAATGTTGGCGGCTGGTTCGGCGGTTTGGTCGCCATCATAGCGATTTTCCTGCCGTCGTTCCTGCTGCTCACTGCGGCCCTTCCCTACTGGCAAATTCTGCGGGCGAAGCCGGCGCTGCGCGCATCGCTGGCTGGCGTTAACGCCGCCGTCGTCGGTCTACTGCTGGCGGTGTTTATCGACCCAGTCGTGACGTCGTCGGTGTTGGCGCCAGTAGATCTGATAACTGTCCTGGTTGGGGTCGCGCTGCTCGCCTGGCAGCGCATTCCAGTGTGGTTGATTGTCGTGTTGTCCGCTGGCGCAGGGACGCTGCTCGCTTAGAGTTCGATTAATAAACCCTGCAGGGAGGCAATTTCGTATTAGGCGATCACATAAACAAGGGCAAACAACACCAGCGAAATGGCTGTGGTTACAGCCGCCTTGCGCCACATCATCGGGTGCGCCGGTGCACCATGTTCGTGACCTCCTCTGGGGTTTTCGTACGCTACACGTCGAACGGTAGCACCATGAACATAACCAGCCGTCAGATGAGAATGAAAACAATAATCGCGCTGACGAAGTTTATGAGGCCTATACCTGCTCGAGCTCGATCAGGGTGCCGTCGAAATCCTTGGGGTGGAGAAATACCACCGGCTTGTCGTGCGCGCCGGGCTTCGGCTCACCGACGCCCAGCACCCGAGCGCCCTGGGCTTGTAAATGGTCGCGGGCGGCATAGATATCATCTACCTCGTAGCAGATGTGGTGAATGCCGCCGGCCGGATTACGGTCGAGAAACGATTGGATTGGAGACGTCGCATCTAGGGGATGCAGTAGCTCAATTTTGCTATTCGGCAACTCGACGAAGACGGTGCTCACGCCATGGAGTGGCAAATCGACTGGTTCCGATACCTGCGCGCCGAGCATATCGGCATAGGTCGTCGCCGCGGCCGCAAGGTCGGGTACGACGATAGCGACATGGTTTAGCCGTCCTATCATGGTTGCTGGGGCCCTTCTTGTCAGCCAATTAAGATAATCGCACGAGATGCACTTCGGTGGTGGGATTCTTGCCGCGCCGATCACGAAAACCACGCCGCACGGCCCGCCGCACCTGTTCGCTCAACGCCTCATCGTCGCGAAGGCTCGCTGGCGGCAGGCTAGACACCATATCCAATACATCGTCGATGATGTCGTTGGCGAGATCGAGGTCATAATCGCTGTCGCCTAATACGCCAGGCGCCGACAGTTGCGGCTCGTCAAGCACGCGACCCGATTGATCAACGGCCAGCGTCAGAATCGCCACCCCGTTTTGCAGCATACGATTACGGCTACGCAAGGTCTCGTCGCCGATGGCCAATAATTTGGTGCCGTCTGCGGCCAAACGTCCGGTTTGCACCTGGCCAACGATTTCGGGGCCCTTCGGGCTCAGGCGTACCACATCGCCGTTGGCGATGATCGGCGCGAAAGGCACCTGACAGGCCCGCGCTAACTCGGCATGGCCGTACAGGTGGCGTATCTCACCGTGCACCGGCACGGCAATTTGTGGCCGCACCCATTGATACATATGGATAAGCTCGTCGCGGGCCGGATGGCCGGAAACGTGGACAAAATGATCGCGTTCGGTGATCACTTTAACCCCCATGGAGACCAACTGATTTTGCAGGCGGCCGATCGAAACCTCGTTGCCGGGAATAATGCGCGACGAGAATATCACCACATCGTCTTCCATCAACTTGACGTTGGGGTGATCGTCACGGGCAATCCGCGGCAATGCGGCACGGGGCTCGCCCTGGCTACCGGTACAAATCATCAGAACCTTGTCGCGGGGTAACGCTGCGGCCTCTTCTTCGGACACAAACGGCTCAACATCGGCTAGGTAACCGGAGTCCCGCGCTGCCTCGGTAATCCGCCACAGCGATCGGCCGGTTAGCACCACGCTGCGGCCATGGGCAGCGGCAACCTCGGCGATGGTCTGCACCCGCGCAATATTGCTGGCAAAACAGGCAACCGCAACCCGTGTCTTGCACTCGCCCACTAGGGCCATCAAGCTGTCGCGCACCTCGGCTTCAGAGCCGCTTTTGCCCTCGACCAGGGCATTGGTCGAGTCGCCGATCATCGCCAGTACGCCGTCTTTGCCCAATTGCTTGAGCGCCGCTTTATCAGTGGTGTCGCCGACCAGGGGATCGGGATCGAGCTTCCAGTCACCAGTATGGAGCACCGTACCCAGCGGAGTACGTAAAACCACGGCGTTCGGCTCGGGAATCGAATGGGTGAGCGTGATGAGTTGAAGATCAAAAGGGGCGATATTGAAGCGGTCGGACATGCCAATCACCGTGAGTGGTACTTCACCGAAAAGCCCCGCTTGTTCAAGCTTATTGCGCAAAACAGTAGCCGTGAAAGGGGTAGCGTAGACTGGGCAGCGTAGCCGTTTCCACAGATAGGGAACGGCGCCGAGATGGTCCTCATGGGCATGGGTCAGCACCAGGGCCACCAGATTGTCGCGGCGGCGCTCGATGAAATCTGGATCGGGCATGATGACGTCGGCCCCCGGCGCGTTGTCGTCGCCGAAGGTAACGCCGCAATCGATCATCAGCCACTTGCAAGCATGGCCGTAGAGGTTGAGGTTCATGCCGATCTCGCCGGTTCCGCCGAGGGGCAGGAACAACAGATCGTCCTTGCCGGGCGCGGGATCGTATTGAAATGCAGCGTACGGGTCGAATTCTGCCATCAACAGCGATTTCGGCGGTTGATCTCGACCAGCCCGAGCAAGGTCAGGTCGGGTTCTACTGCTTCTATTACATCAGTTACGTCATCGAATAATGGAGCCAGACCACCGGTGGCGATGACCTTCATGGGCTTGCCGTATTCGGCAATAATGCGTGGTACCATGCCTTCTATCATCGACACATAGCCCCAAAAAATTCCCGACTGCATAGCTGATACCGTAGCGCCGGCGATGACCTTGTCCGGCTTTTCGATATTGATCCGCGGCAGCAGGGCGCCAGTCATATATAGCGCTTCGACGGACAGGTTAATGCCCGGTGCGATAACGCCACCGCGAAAATTACCATCGGCGTCGACTACCTCGAAGGTGGTGCCCGTGCCAAAGTCAATAACAATCAGATCGCCGGGATGGCGGATATGGGCGCCAACGGCATCGACCAGCCGATCGGAGCCGACTTGTTCAGGCCGTTCGACCAGCACTTCGATTCCCAAATCAACGTTGGTGTCGCGAACGACCAGCGGTGTGACGCCGAAATGCTTGTTCAAAAGGGCGTCAAAGCCGCGGCGTGTGCCCGGAACGACCGTCGTGACGATGCCTTGACTAACATCGGCAACCGTCAGCCCTTTCAACGATAGCAGCTGGGTTAGCCACACGGCATATTCATCGCCGGTGCGTTTGGGGTTCGTTGAGATGCGCCATACGCCACGCTGTTCGTCACCGTCGTAGACGGCAAACACCGTATTCGTATTACCGCAATCGATCACCAGGAGCATCAGTCTGCCCTTTCGTTGGTCGTCAGCACCGGAAATACATCGCCCATGTCGATGCGCCGGGCCTCTCCGTCGCTGCCAAGCAATAAACTACCCCGCTCGTCGATGCCGGAAAACCTCCCCAATACGACGCCGTCTGACAATTTTACCCGCATTTCGGTGCCCACCGGCAGGGCATGCGACATCCAACGCTCCCGAATCGGCTCAAATCCGCTCTCTTGCCATTGCTCGCTATACCAAAATAAGCGCTCCAGGAAGGCGCTCAACAAGGACTCAACCGAAATCTTAGCGCCTTCTTCATGCAAACTGGTCACATCGGGTATCTCGGCGGGACTGAGTTCCACATTCACGCCGGTACCGATGATCAGCCAATCCATCCATCCATCCGCATCTGCTGCGCTTTCGAGCAAAATTCCAGAGGCCTTCTTGCCGTTGGCCAACAGATCGTTGGGCCATTTGAGCGCCACTGGAATATCGCTAAGCTGTCTCACTGCCTCAGCCAGCGCGACACCGGCGACAAAGCCCAATTGCGGCGCATCGATGGGCCGGCAGTGGGGGCGCTGGATAACCGACAGATAGAGATTGCCCAATGGCGAGGACCAGGTGCGGCCATGGCGACCCCTGCCCGCGGTTTGCTGGCGTGCCCACACCACGGTACCGGCTTCGGCGCCGGATTGCGCGAAAGCCTTCGCTTCTTCGTTGGTGCTGCTGGCGCTGTCAAGGGTGATCAGGTGACAGCCGGCGGGCATATCCGGCTGCTGCGTGCTCATACTGCGAAAAGCGTTGCCGCCGCGATCGCTGCGGCGCTGAGTACCGGAAACAAAATAAAAATGAATAATGTGGTGACGACGGTAGTGCCGGCAACGATCAACGAGATTTCCCGGCCGGCCGGATGGTCGAAGGCGTCGACGGGTTCGTCGAAATATATCAGTTTAACGATGCGCAAATAATAGAAGGCGGCGACCACGCTCGACAGCAGTCCGACCACGACGAGGGTGTAGAGCTCCGCCTGAATGGCGGCCAAGAATACGTAATATTTGCCGAAGAAGCCGGCCAGCGGCGGTATGCCAGCCATGGAGAACATGAAAATCGCTAGCGCTAGCGCCATCTTGGGATTGGTTCGGCTAAGCCCGGCGAGCTGGTCGATGTCTTCGATCATGCGGCCTTGGCGGCGCATCGCCAGGATGCAGGCAAAGGTGCCGACATTCATAAACAGATAAATAGTCAGATAGAGCAGCACGCCCTGGGCGCCGGTCTGATTGCCGGCGGCGAGGCCGACCAGTACAAAACCCATATGGCCGATTGAGCTATAAGCCATTAACCGCTTTACATTGGTCTGGTTGATGGCGGCGAACGCGCCGAGGATCATCGACGCCAAGGAAATGAACCAGATTACCTGCTGCCACTGCGCGAACAGATCGCCGAAAGGTTCCAACATAACGCGGACGAACAGCGCCATGGCGGCGATCTTTGGCGCCACAGCGAAAAACGCGGTAATCGGCGTCGGCGCACCCTCATAGACATCGGGTGTCCACATGTGGAACGGCACCGCCGATACCTTGAAGGCCAAACCGGCGATAATGAAAACGATGCCGACGGTAACGCCGATCGGCGCACCGTCATGGGACTGGTCAGCAAACAGAGTGGCTAGATTGTCGAACCCGGTCGATCCGGCGAAGCCGTAAACCAGAGACATGCCGTACAGCAAAATACCCGAGCTCAGCGCGCCGAGAACGAAATACTTCAGTCCCGCCTCGGCCGAGCGCATGGCGTCGCGGCGGATGGCCGCCAGGACATACAGCGACAGGCTCTGTAATTCGATGCCCAGATACAGCGAAATCAAATCGTTGGCCGAGACCATCATCATCATGCCGAGCACAGCGAAGAAGATCAAAACTGGGAATTCGAACTGGGGAATACCTTCGCGGGCGTTGAATGGCATCGCCAGAATAAGCGTTAATACAGCGCCCAGGAGCAAAAGAATTTTGGCGAAGTTGGCGAACTCGTCGACGACGAACAGATTGTTGAACCCAATCGTGCGGCCGGCCGGACCGGCAATGACCAGGATGCCGGCGACGGTCAGCACACCGACGCCGAGCCACGAGATCATCCGCGCCGATTTGTTGCCCTGAAAAACGCCAATCATCATCAGCAACATGGCGGCGACGGCAACGAAGAGTTCCGGCCAGACGATATTTATGTCGGCAGCTAGGTTCACGTGCCCGTCCCTCCCGTTAACGCCCGACCACAGCGATGTTACCGGTGGCGCTCAACGCGGTTTGATAGTTCTGCAACAAGTTGGTGACGCTAACGTCCATCACATCGAGAAACGGTTGCGGCCACAGACCCATCCACAGTACGAGAATGAGTAGCGGCGCAAAGATGGCGACCTCACGCGGCTCAAGGTCGAGAACTCCCTTGAGGTCGGCCTTTTCGAGTTTGCCGAAGATCACCCGACGGAACAAGTAGAGCATATAGACGGCGCCCAGGATGATGCCGGTCGTGGCCAATAGCGCCACCCAGGTGTTGTCCTGGAACGCACCGACCAGAACCAGGAATTCGCCGATGAATCCACTGGTACCCGGTAGCCCCACCGAACCTAGCATGAAGATCATGAAGACAAAGGCGTATTTCGGCATACGCTCCACCAGGCCACCATAGCGGACGATTGCGCGGCTGTGGATGCGGTCGTAGACGATGCCGACGCACAGGAACAATGCGGCCGAAATGACGCCGTGGCTAAGCATCTGGAAGATGCC
>CAZHBA010000085.1:0-3638 GCA_964530225.1 uncultured Rhodospirillaceae bacterium
GACCAAGAAGATTCTCGACCCCAAGATTAAGCTGACGGCGACCTGCGTGCGCGTGCCGGTGTTCATCGGCCATTCCGAGGCGGTCAACCTGGAGTTCGAACGCGAGGTCTCGGTCAAGGAGGCCCGTGCGGTCCTGAAGGATGCCGGGGGCGTGTCGGTTATCGACTACCGTGCCGACGAAGGCTACGTCACCCCGGTCGAGGCGGCGGGCGAAGACTTGGTCTATGTTAGTCGTATCCGCGAGGACCCGACCATCGATAACGGCCTCAATATTTGGGTGGTGTCGGATAATCTGCGCAAGGGCGCGGCGCTTAACACCATCCAGATCGCCGAACTACTCGACCGCGAGTATCTAAAAAATCTGATCGCGGCGGAGTAGGATAACCCTCTCCCCAAGGGGAGGGTTTATTTCCTGCCATCCCGTATTGCCGCCGCTTCGGTGATGATGCGCACGGTCTCCGACCACAGGGGCAACTCGTCCAGGCGGTCAAGCGGCCACCATTCGGCATGCGTGGCGTCGCTGCCGGCCTTGACCTCACCGCCGGTCCACATCGCGGCGCAATCGACCAACGTGTAATGAAAGCGCACCGGCTTTGAGGAGTCGGCGTCTTCCGGATTGCCCCGGACGCCGGGCAGTAGCGGGTCGCCGTCGCGCACGATGGCGTCGACCACATCGACCAGCCCGATCACCTCGATTTCGACACCGGTCTCCTCGGCCACTTCGCGCACCGCGGTGGTGCGCCAGGTCTCGCCGATCTTCTGCTTGCCGCCGGGAATACTCCACTGGCCGTCGCGCGGTGGCTTGCCGCGATGGATCATCAACACCGTATCGTCTTTTAGCACGACGACGCCGACGCCAGCGATTGGTCGGTCAGGGTATTCGCGGCTCACAGTGTTTTGGACGCGCGTTGCGCGGCGCGGTGGCGCACCAGCAGGTTCAATGTCTCGATCCCGGCGGCGAACGCGATACCGAAATAGAGGAAGCCGCGCGGGATGTGAAATTCCAGCGCGTCGGCGATTAGCGCCACGCCGATCAGTAACAGGAAGGAGAGCGCTAGCATTTTCACCGTCGGATGTTTGTGGACGAAGGCGCTCATAGGTTCGGCGGCGACCAGCATGACGGCGATGGCGATGACAATCGCCACAATCATGATTTCGATATGCTCGGCCATGCCGATGGCGGTGAGCACGGAATCGAGCGAAAACACCAGATCGAGCAGGAACATCTGCACCAGCACCGAAACGAACATCGCCGTGCCCGGCTTGCCGCGGCCGCTTGCGTCGTCTTCGAGCATACCGTGGATCTCGCTGGTCGCTTTGAAGATGAGGAACAGGCCGCCGGCGGTCAGAATCACGTCGCGACAAGAGATTTCCAGCGTGAAGACTTCGAGAAATGGCTCCCTCAGCCCGATAATCCAGCTCAGCGCGAACAGCATGCCGATCCTTCCGGCCAGCGCCAATAGCAGACCGAGCTTCCGGGCCGCCGGCTGTTGATGTTTGGGTAGGCGCGAAGAGACGATCGACAAGAAGATCACATTGTCGATGCCGAGCACGATCTCGAGCAGGGCGAGGGTCGCCAGGCTCGCCCACGCGGTGGGATCGGTCAACAGTTCCATCATCCTTCGAGACGCACTTTCACCTCATTCTGAGGAGGGTCGCTAGGCCCGTCTCGAAGGGCGAGGCGAAAGGGCTCCTCGGGATGAGGACAGTTTGGGGGACGAGTCAAATCCACGGTTCACTAGTACATATGTTGACCACCGTTAATCGATAACGTCGAGCCGGTGATGAATTCTGCCGCATCGGCGGTGAAAAATATAACCCCGCGGGCGATGTCGTCAGCCTTGCCGAGCCGGCCGACCGGGATGCCAGCGATAATCTTTTCCAACACGTCGGGCGGTACGGCGCGGACCATCTCGGTATCCACATAGCCCGGCGCGATGGCGTTGACGGTAATACCCTTGGCCGCTCCCTCCTGGGCCAGCGCCTTGGTGAAGCCGTGAATGCCCGACTTGGCGGCGGCGTAATTAACCTGGCCGTACTGGCCGGCCTGGCCGTTGATCGAACCGATGTTGACGATGCGCCCGAAGGCGCGTTCGCGCATGCCCTCGATGACAGCGCGCGAACAGTTGAAGCAGCCGCCGAGATTAGTGTCGATCACCGCCTGCCATTGCTCGTGCTCCATGCGGTGCATGGTGCCGTCGCGGGTGATACCGGCGTTGTTGACCAGAACTTCCACCGGTCCCACGTCGACCTCGATTTGATCCATCGCCGACGATGTCGCTTCGTAGTTAGAGACGTCGAACTTGTAGATCGGAATGCCGGTGCGCTCGTGGAAATCGCGCGCCGCGTGTTCGTTGCCAGCGTAATTGGCGACGACCTCGCGGCCGGCACCTTTCAGGCCAATACTGATTGCCTCACCGATGCCCCGCGTGCCACCGGTGACCAAGGCTACCCTTGTCATAATTTGTTACTCCCTGTCGTGTCGGTCTGTGGCCTTCTGCGGGCCAAGCCATTCTCGGACCAGGTTAATGCGTAGCGTTCCCGATTCCTTTAATCGCGTTCCACGCACATGGCGATGCCCATGCCGCCGCCAATGCACAAGGTTGCTAGACCCTTCTTGGCGTCGCGGCGCTGCATCTCGTGCAGCAGCGTCACTAGCACCCGGCCGCCGGATGCGCCGATGGGATGGCCGATGGCGATGGCGCCGCCATTAACGTTGACAATCTCCGGGTCCCAGCCCAGGTCACGGTTGACCGCGATGGCTTGCGCAGCGAAGGCCTCGTTGGCCTCGATCAGTTCCACATCCTCGATGCTCCAACCGGCTTTCTTCAGTGCCTTGCGGCTGGCCGGGATTGGTCCACTGCCCATGACTGCCGGATCGACCCCCGCGGTAGCCCACGACGCGATGCGAGCAAGCGGGGTGATGCCCCGTTTCGCCGCTTCGTCGGCGCTCATCAGCACCGTGGCGGCGGCACCGTCATTGATGCCCGAGGCATTTCCGGCGGTCACCGTGCCCTCCTTGTCGAAGGCGGGGCGCAGCTTACCGAGGGTTTCAGTGGTGGTACCGGCGCGAGGGTATTCGTCGACATCGAAGATGGTCTCGCCCTTGCGCGTTTTGATAGTCACCGCCGCAAGTTCGTCGGCGAACTTGCCGGCCGCCTGCGCAGCCTCGGCTTTTTGCTGCGAACCAACGGCGAATTCGTCCTGCTCGTCGCGGGTGATCTGCCATTTTTCGGCGACGTTCTCCGCCGTATTACCCATGTGATAGCCCATCAGCGAGCACCACAGGCCGTCGCGGATCATGGTATCGACCAATTTGGTGTCGCCCATTTTTGTGCCGTTGCGCATATGCGCGGCATGGGGTGCCTGGCTCATGCTTTCCTGGCCGCCGGCGACAACGATGTCGGACTCGCCAAGCTTGATCGCCTGGTAACCCTGGGCGATCGAACGCAGGCCAGAGCCGCACACTTGGTTGACCAGATAGGCGGTGGCGTCATCGGGGATGCCGGCAGCGAGCGCCGCTTGGCGCGCTGGGTTCATACCGGTCGATGTGGTTAGGACCTGTCCCAGGACGACCTCGTCAACGTCGTTCGGCGACACGTCGGCGCGACTGAGAGCTTCGACGATGGCGACTGTAC
>CAZHBA010000086.1:0-15616 GCA_964530225.1 uncultured Rhodospirillaceae bacterium
ACTGGGCCGCATTCCGTCGGCGGTGGGTTATCAGCCAACCCTGGGTACCGACCTGGGCACCCTGCAGGAGCGCATTACCTCGACCAACAAGGGATCGATCACATCGGTTCAAGCGATTTATGTGCCCGCCGACGATTTGACCGACCCGGCGCCGGCGACAACGTTCTCGCATCTGGATGCGACAACAGTGCTGTCGCGGCAAATCGCCGAGCTGGGAATTTATCCGGCGGTCGACCCGCTCGATTCGACCAGCCGGATCCTCGATCCGCGCGTAGTCGGCGAAGGACATTACGAAACCGCGCGTCAGGTGCAGGAAACCTTGCAGAGTTATAAGAGCCTGCAGGAAATTATCGCCATTCTGGGCATGGACGAGTTGTCGGAAGAGGACAAGCTGACGGTCATGCGGGCGCGTAAAATTCAACGCTTCATGTCGCAGCCGTTCCATGTCGCAGAAGTCTTTACCGGCACTCCGGGCAAGTTCGTCAGCCTCGAAGATACCATCAAGGGCTTTACGGAAATCGTCAGTGGCACGTACGACGACCTGCCCGAAGCCGCCTTCTATATGGTCGGCACCATCGAAGAAGCCGTCGAAAAGGCGCAATCAATGGCCGCCGAGGCCGCCTAGGGAGCGCAAAACATGGCTGAATCAACGGTTCAATTCGAGCTGGTCTCACCTGAACAACTTCTGCTGTCTGAAGACGTCGAAATGGTCGTCGTGCCTGGTAGCGAGGGCGACTTCGGTGTACTGACCGGCCATTCACCGATGATTTCCGCGGTTCGCCCCGGCGTTATCCACGTATTTGCCGATGGCGCGGTCAGTTCTCGAATTTTTGTCGCGGGGGGATTCGCCGAAGTCACGGGGGGCCGTTGCACGGTTCTCGCCGAAGAAGCGTTGGCGGTCAATGATATCAATCGCGAGGAGGTTGAATCCGACTTGCAAAACGCGGTCGAAGATATCGGTGACACCGACGACCCAAGCGAGTTGAAAGCGGCAGAAAGCAGGGCGGATACGGCGCGCGCCAAACTCGTCGCGATCGACGCACCGGTCTATCAGTAAGTCCAGATTTCCCACACTTTAGAAGCCCAAGGCGCTTTGACCGTCTGGGTTGTAAACGTTAATATTTTATCTATCGTGATTAGGGAAAACGGTAAGTAACACCTTAGCGAAGGATGGAAAAACGTGCAGGCTTCGATAGCGGACTATCCAAAATATTGGACGCTGGACGATATCTCCTGGGACAAGTTCGACCTCTCGAAAGTCGATCCTGACATGCTTCGCATTGTCAAAGCGGCCGCGTTGGTCGAGCACAATGGCGGCATTTATTCCGAATATCTCATCAGCGTTTTCCACGACGATATCGAGATTCAATCCGCTGTGCGTCGCTGGGGAGCGGAAGAGGTGCAGCACGGTAAGGCACTCGCCCGCTGGGCTACACTGGCAAACCCCAGTTTCGACTTTGATCAACGCTTTGAAGATTTCGCGTCCACGATAACTCTGCCGACGACCGCCGATAAATCGGTTCGCGGTTCGCGCTGTGGCGAATTGGTGGCGCGCTGCATGGTTGAAGTTGGCACTTCGTCCTATTACACCGCGTTACGCGAGGCGACCGAAGAGCCGGTTTTACGTGAAATTTGCCGCAACATAGCACAAGACGAAATCCGCCATTACAAACTGTTCTTCACCCACATGACGCGGTATCACAAAATCGAACGGCTCGGCGTCATTCGACGCATTCTGGTCGGTCTCAGCCGCATCAGCGAAAGCGAAGACGACGAGTTGGCGTATGCATATCACGCTGCCAACAATAACGGCGAAGCTTACGACCGCAAGAAGTGCGTTCGCGCCTATATGTCGCGCACCTATGGTTTCTACCGTCCCCACCATATCGAACGCGGCATGAAACTTATCTTCAAGGCTGTCGGGATAAATCCCCATGCGAGGATTGCCGGCCTGGTGGCTAAGCTGGCCTGCTATTTTCTCAACTTTAGGTCTTCCCAGAGAATTTCAGCGGCACACTGATCGCTCAGGCGGCAACGCTCAGCACGTTTTTCGCCGCTGAGAAAGCCAAACTTTGCGTGCTCTCGTAAGCCTCGGTGGCGCGGCCGTGTGCGCTCTCTTGAGTGGACGAGACGCCTCCAGCTCGCCGCTCCCTGTTTTTATTTGCGTAATTTTGCCTGTACTTCGGCTTTGGTTGTCCGCACTTCGGAGGCAATCCGGCTGTCCTGTGCCAATGGTTCCTTCGACGTCAGCTCGGCACGGATTAGCAAAAATTTGTACTAAATGCCCGTTAACAACTCGTTTCCGGCTGTTCCTAGTCCGCTGTTACGTCGGAAAAACGCTTGAATTCCGCCACTACAGCCTCGTAGACAGGCCGTTTAAAGTCAACGATCAGGCCCGCCACATCGGCGATATCGGCCCACCGCCATATTTCAAATTCAGGCTCCTCGACACCGTGGATATCGAATTCATCATCGTTTCCAAGAAAGCGGAAGGCGAACCATTTCTGCGCTTGTCCACGGTATTTCCCGTCCCACACCTGCGCTGCCAAGGCTGGCGGCAAGTCGTACGTTAACCAACCCTCGGCCTCTGCCAGTAATTGAACGTTGTCGCTGCCGACCTCTTCGTGCAACTCGCGCAGCGCTGCAGCGGCGGGATCTTCGCCGGTATCTATACCGCCCTGGGGCATCTGCCACGCGTTGAGCGAGTCGATGCGTTGTCCTACCCAAACCTGTCCGGTTCGGCTGAGCAACATCGCGCCGGCGCATAATCGGTAGAGATCAGGATCGGGCCGTTCGGTACGCAGTGTCACCGATCCGCCTGACGGTCCAGAACAGCGGAGATCGGCGCAAGCATAATCCCTTTACCATTAAGCGTGGCCGCCCACTCGCGCACCCGCTCGATGGTAACTGGGAAAGCTTGGCCAATGCCTACCGACACGCCAACCTCCACAGCGATGCTCTCAAGCTCGGACAGGCGCGCATCGACTGTCGTGCGCGACACCTCGCGGGCATCGAGAAACCGGTCGTTGATCGCACGCGGTACATTTTGTTCGGTTGCCAGCGTCGTCGCCACACTGCGTGCCGAGACACGTGCATCGACGAAGGCCAATCCGCGGTGCTCGAGGGTCGTCATAATCGGCAGCATGGCTTCACGCGAAGCGGTGAAACGCTCGCCCACATGGTTCAGCAGTCCTACATAACCGCTGACCCGCGACAGTGCCCATTCCAAACGCTCAATATTTTCTTCCGGCGCATAGGCGACGAACAACGCCCGTGGTTCGGGATCGCTAGCCGGAAAGTCGATCGGCTCCATCGGCAGGTTGAGCAACACTTCATGCCCAGCCGCGCGGGACAGGCGAATCCACTGCTCCAAATTATCGGCAAACGGCTGAAACGCCAGGGTTACAGGGCCTGGCAGTCCCTGAATCGTGGCCTGGGTTGCCGCGCCGGAGAGCCCGAGTCCACTCATAACAATCGCAATGCGAGGCCTGGTATCGTTGTTGTCGAAGGGCCGCGCATAGACCTGCCATGGCGTGTGGCCATCGTCACCGATCCTCGGTAATGGTCCCGCGGAGGTCTGTTTGATAAGTTCTGGATCGGCCGACGGTGGCAAGAAGTTGGAGCCTAGAGGGGGCGGCAGCGGTGGTGGAACTGACGCCACTTGCGGCGACAACTTCTCGGTAGCGTTGCTCGAAGAGCTTGTGTCCACCGGCTCAGGTGGCGGCGGAGCGCTTGCCGCTTGCTCGGTTTCAGGCGGTATTGCAGCAGGCTCGTGGTCGGCCACCGCCTGCTCGGCGGTTGCTAAATTATCCAACTCTGGAACGTCTGGTTTCGGTTCTGCCCCGGCGCGCGTGGGATCGGGTGCCACAGGTTCGGGCGGCCACGCTGCCGCTGTTTCCTGGGACGGTGGTTGGCTGGCTTGTTCGTCGCCAGATTCTACTTGGGCGACTTGTTGATCGTCGATCCCGGAACCAACTACGACCAGCGCTAGCAGCGTCGCCGCGATTACCGCCAGTAGTCCCGACAGGGCCAGCGGCAGCCGTGCAGGGCCACCCCATTTCGAGCGAACTTCCGGTTCGAAATCGCTCACCGCTTACACTCCATTGCAGGAGATCAGGATAACCTCAATTGGTGACCCGAACGTTGTACAGAGATATCCCCTTAAGCAGGTCGACCGCCCGCGCCAACTGATAGTCGGTCGTGTCCTGAGATATACCGCCGGTGGCGGCCGCATTCGGCTTAGCGTTGTCACCGCTGCGCGCATTGTGCAGATCCTTTTCACGCACCCGGGCCGGCTCGCTGGTGGTCTCAATCCTCACCTGCTGAACCACAATATCCGGGGTCACGCCGATTTTCTGAATCGAGCGCCCGCTCGGCGTAAAATAGGCCGCCGTGGTCAATCGCATCGCGCCATGTCCGGGAACCGGCATAATCGTCTGCACCGATCCTTTACCGAACGATCGCGTTCCCATGACCACCGCCCGATTATGGTCCTGCAGCGCGCCAGCGACAATCTCGGACGCCGATGCCGAGCCGCCATTGATCAAGACTACCATTGGCAGACCCTTGATCAAGTCACCAGTCTTCGCGTTAAAGCGTTGCGCATCGCCGTCGTCCCTGCCGCGCGTCGACACAATCTCGCCACGCTCGAGAAACGCATCGGACACCTTGATCGCCTGATCGAGCAGTCCGCCGGGATTACGCCGCAGATCGAGTACCAAGCCGATCATGCTGTCGCCAAGCTCTTTGCGCATCTTGGCGATTTCGCGCTTTACACCGGTGTCGGTTTGTTCGTTGAACGTAGTGACGCGCAGATAACCGACTTCGCCTTCGATATGGCTGCGCACGGACTGAATACGGATCACATCGCGCGTCACTGTCACGTCGAAGGGTTCGCGGCCTTCACGGCGAATCGTCAACTTGATACCAGAGCCCACACGTCCGCGCATCTTATCGACCGCATCGGTCAGGTTGAGGCCAAGAACGGTGCTGCCATCCAAGTGTGTGATCAAATCACCAGCCTCGATACCAGCGCGTGCCGCCGGGGTATCGTCGATCGGCGAGACAACCCGCACAAATCCCTGTTCCATCGTGACTTCGATGCCCAACCCACCAAATTCGCCGCGTGTTTGGACCTGCATATCACGGAATCTTTCCTCATTCAGATAGCTCGAATGGGGATCGAGCGACTGCAGCATGCCATTAATCGCCGACTCGATGAGTTCCTTGTCGGTTGTTTCTTCGACATAGAACGACCGAATTCGCTCAAAAATATCGCCAAACAACTCAAGCTGGCGGAAAGTCTCTTCGTTTCCAGCGGCGGGGGCAGCTGTTGGGTATGCGACTAATAGCGTCAAGATTGACAATATTTTCAATCGGTTACGCATTATCCATGTGTCCTGTCAGTGCTCATCGCAATCCACGGCAACAGGTCAATCGGTTGTCCGTCGCGCCTAAGCTCAACGTACAAACTTGCCCCCACGGTCGGTTTTGTCGAGCCGTCAGCTTGCCCCACACCGGTTCGACCCCACTCTTTTAGAGAATTGTTGGCCGTTTCACCACCGGCAACTCCTATTGGCTCGCCAGCCAGCACCCATTGGCTAATTTCCGCATCAAGGCGCTCGAGCCCAGCGATTAGCGAATGATATCCCTCGCCATGATCTATTATCAAGATGCGGCCAAAACTGCGGAATTGGCCGGCAAAGACAACACGCCCTTCCCACGGGGCCACAACAACAGCGGCCTGGCGGGTTTGCCAGGTTACGCCGCGCGTTTTACTTCCGGTTGTGGTGCGGTCGCCAAATCCTCTGGTAATAACGCCCTGTACCGGAAGTGTCATCTGGCCCTGCGCCGCGGAAATCGGCGGCAGGCGTGGTGTACTGGCCAATTTATCTTCAGGCCGCTCAGGCGCAGCACCGGTCTGAGGTTTCGAGCGCGGTGCGGCCTTGGCGCCACGGTTGAGCCGTTCCAACAGCTCTTCCAGAGATTTCGCTTCGGCGGTCAGCTTGGCAATGCGCTTTGCGGCTAATTTTCGCACGCCCTCGGTCTGTTGGAATGCCTTCTTCTTCTCGGCGGCCAGGTCCGCCAACCTGTCTTGCTCATGCGATAACGCGATGCTGGCGGCTTGTAATTCGCCGCGCTTCGTCGCCATCTCGCTGCGCAACGACGCGATCTCCGCTAGTTGAAGCCTCAGCGCTTTCGTCTGCGCCTCGATCTGCGGAACGACGGTGCGCATCAATAGGCCGCTACGAATCACATCGTTGGCATCGCCAGGGCTGACTATCAGTGCCGCGGTCGGACGCAAGGACAAACGCTGCAAGGCGGCCAAGGTATCGCCCAACTGGCCCTTTCGTTTAGTAAGCGCTTTGATTTTCGTTTTGTTTTCGCCAGCCAATTCCATCAGGTCCGTCTCAAGTAACGATATAGCCGCTTCGTAGGCCTGGGCGGCGGCTGCGGCCGCGCTTAACTCTGCCCGCAGCCGGTCCAGTGCGCCCGCCTGCCGTGACGCTTTTTTATCGAGGATGGTTTTATTCGACCGGCCGCGCTCAATGTCATCGCGGATATCGTTCAACCGCACACGCGCGGCCACCGGGTCTTCCGCCCCCCAAGCAGTGTCTTCCCAAAGGGTTGCAAACACGACACCAGCCAGTAATACCGAGGTAGCAAGAAAACAAGGCAAATGACGGTTTAGTGTAATTGGCTAATCCTCTAAATAATAATGGCGCTTCTTTTCGCCGTCTTCGACTTCTAATACCAGCGGTTTTCCGGTCGGTAGTTCAATATTCGGTATATCTTCGGCATCATACTCGCCAATTATTACCAAAACCGCACGCAAACTGTTGCCATGAGCGGCAACCAGTACATTTTTGCCCACCACGACGTGGGGCCATATTTCGGTCTCGAAATAGGGCCTCACGCGGGCCACCACGTCGGCCAGGCTCTCACCGCCGGGCGGCCTGATTTCATAGCCGCGGCGCCACAAATGGACCTGTTTATCACCATATTTTTCGGCCGTTTCGGCCTTATTCAAGCCCACTAGATCGCCATAGTCGCGCTCGCGCAAATCGTCGTGTTCGATGAGTTTCCAGCCATCGCCGCTTTTGACGTCGCCAACGTCGGCGCCAGTAGCTTCCGCCTCGGCCAGTGCCAGTTGCGCGGTCCGGCGGGCTCGTATCAGCGTCGAGGTGTACACCCGATCGAGGTGGATATCCTTTATCAGCCTGCCGGCATTCACCGCTTCGGCTTCGCCCTGCGGCGTCAGATCAACATCGCGCCAGCCGGTGAAACGGTTTTCCAGGTTCCACTGGCTTTGGCCATGACGAAGAAGAATGAGATGGTTCATCGCAAAAACTGTTTACCCACATACAGATTGATGGAATCGGCCACGATATAGCGCAGAAGCTTGATTCTGTCGCGCGCCAACGGCAGTTAGTCGCGGTGGTAGGGATGGCCAGCAACAATCTGCTGGGCACGGTAAATCTGCTCCGCCAAAAGTCCCCGAACTAGTAGATGGGGCCATGTCGCCTGTCCCAGAGACATCACTTGATTGGTACCCTCTCGCAGCGAAACGGCCAAACCGTCGGCGCCACCGATGAGGAACGCGACATCGCGTATACCCTCATCGTGCTGGCGATTCAAAAACTGTGCAAATTCACGGCTGGTGTGCTGCTTGCCGCGTTCATCCAACGCCACAACGTAAGCACCATCGGGAATGGTTTGCTGCAGCAACACAGCCTCAGCCTCGGATACCTTGTTGGGTGCGGTGCGTTTGCGTAGATCCTGCTCGACCAGTGTTATCGGCCACTGGGTCACGCGATCGGCAAAGTGTTTGAACAACGCCGCCTCGGGCCCGAACCGGGCACGGCCTATCGCGACGATGTGAATGCGCATCTAGAGCAGTTCGTCAGATCGGAGACGTTTCGTTCACATCTTGCTCGGCGACACCCGCTTCCCATAATTTTTCTAGGTCATAGTATTCCCGCACTTCGGGCCGGAACAAATGCGCGATAACAAAGCCAGCATCGATCAAGATCCAGTCCTTGTGCTCCCGGCCCTCGCTTTGCACATCGCGCCTGCCGGCGCTTTTTAGTTTAGTGAGAAGATGTTCGGTCATAGCGTCGACGTGGCGGGCCGACCTTCCGCTGGCGACCACCATGTAATCGGCGATATCGGTTTTACCGGCCAGGGAAATTACTTTGACGTTATTGGCCTGGTCGTCATCCAACGATGCTTTGACCAGAGCCAGAATTTTTTCCGCCGTTTCAGGCGAAGTCTTTTTCCGTTTCGCTGCTATGGTTGTGTCCTCTCTCGCAAATTTGTCTCCTCTCTTTCAAACATCCTATTTATGGGGCCATTCACCCATTGAACGGATGTCTGTTGCCGTCGCCGGGTGCCAGCGCAGCGGCAGATAAATCCAGGCCGGTGGTGTCCGGTCTGCCAGGCTCTTCGCCCGCTCGGCCGATAGCCGGTTGGCTCGGTATCTCTGCGCTGCCACCCCGGCCAAAGCTTTGAAAGCATAGGTTTCGCGCGCGAATACCGCAATGGAAACGGTATTAAATATTTGCGTCCAGCGGCGCCATTGGGGCATTTGAGCCAAATTATCAGCCCCCATTAACCAAACGAAGCGGGCACTGGGGTATTCCTGCTTGAGCCGCGCGACGGTATCGACCGTGTAGCGGGTACCCAGCCGCGTCTCGATAGTAGTGACTTGAATGCGCGGATGCCGAGCCATGACGCAAGCATGGGCTGCGCGCTGGGCTAGCGGCGCCATATCTACGCTGGGTTTTAGCGGGTTTTGCGGCGACACCAGCCACCACACGGCGTCGAGTTGTAAGCGCTTCAAGGCTTCGAGACTTATATATAGGTGACCCTCATGGGCCGGATTGAAAGAGCCGCCGAGCAGACCGATCCGTTGGCGGCCAACACCACGCATCACACCGCCCATCACGTCCTTGCGGCCGGTCACCGTCAGGACCGCAACTGCCCGGCGCCACGCACGACGTATTTATAGGTGGTGAGCTGTTCGGCGCCGACCGGCCCGCGCGCATGCATGCGGCCAGTGGAGATGCCAATTTCCGCACCCATACCAAACTCGCCACCGTCGGCGAATTGGGTCGAGGTGTTGTGCATGACAATGCCGCTGTCGATACGGTTGAGGAACTCTGCCGCCGTTGCATCGTCGTCGGTAACGATGGCGTCGGTGTGGTGGGAGCCGTGGTGATTGACATGGTCGATGGCGCTGTCGACACCATCGACCACTTTAACCGAGACGATAGAATCGAGATATTCGGTGTCCCAATCCTCTTCCACCGCGGCTCCGATACGGGCATCGATACCCTGCGCCGCCTTATCGCCACGCACTTCGCACCCGGCTTTAGCCAGATCATCGACGATCGGCGTTAACATTTGCGGCGCCACCGAGCGGTCGATCAGCACAGTCTCGGTCGCCCCACAAATGCCGGTGCGGCGCATCTTGGCATTGAGCACGATCGAGCGCGCCATATCCGACTGCGCCTTCTCGTGCACATAGGTGTGGCAAAGGCCCTCAAGGTGAGCAAATACTGGCATGCGGGCCTCGTTCTGCACCCGCTCGACCAGCGACTTGCCGCCCCGTGGCACGATGACATCGATAAATTCACTCATGCCCAGCATGGCGCCAACCGCCGCACGGTCGGTGGTCGGCGGCCGCTGCAGACAGGTTTCCGGCAGGTCAGCCTCCCGCAATCCCTGCTGCAGGCATTCGAGGATCACGCCCGACGTGTGGAACGTATCGGAGCCGCCACGCAAAATAGCCGTGTTGCCGGCCTTCAGGCACAGGCCACCGGCATCCGCCGTCACATTGGGTCGGGATTCGTAGATCACGCCAATGACGCCCAGCGGTACCCGTACGCGGGCGATCTTCAAACCGTTCGGCCGCTCCCACTCGGCGAGCACGGTACCGATGGGGTCGGGCAACACCGCGACCTCTTCCAAACCGCGCGCCATCGCCTCGATGCGATTGCCGTCAAGCTCTAACCGGTCGAGCATTGCGCCGCTGATGTCCTTCTTCTCCGCCGCCGCCATATCCTTGGCATTAGCGGCCAGAATGTCGGCGCTACGCGCCCGGATCGCCGCCGCACCGGCATGGATCGCGACATCCTTGTCAGCGCTGCTGGCTTGCGCCAAAGCATGCGCCGCCTCGCGGGCCGCCACACCCATGTCGTGCATGGCGGCCACAATATCGGCGGTTTCGCTTATGTCGTGCGCTACGGCCATGATTTTTCCACTTTATCAAATGGCGCGGACGGGGAAGATAGTCAATTTCGGCGGCAATTTCACCCCATTTGCCCCGATTGGCCATTGGCCCGAGTTCCAAGCCAGATTCCCGCCAAAATCAGCACTCCACCGAGTGCCGTCGGCCAGCCGAACCCCTCGCCAAAATAGAGCCAGCCGAACAGCGTGGCAAATACGGGCTCGCCCAACAACGTGACCGCCAGCAGCGTTGTCGGTACCGCGCGCGCGGCAAAGTTATAGCCGGTATGGCCGATCACCTGGCTAACCAGCGCAATGGCGATCAGCGCGCCATAGGTATTCGCTGTCAGCCCTGTAACCGGCAGCGCAAGTACGATGACGGCGAGCCACAGCCAAACTGCCGCGCCGCCATAGATTAGGGTCACGAACGGCAACAGGGCAACACTCTGCCGCGCCTTTTGGGCGAACAACAGGAAACCAGCGAAACAGATACCGCCGATCAGCGCCAGGAAGTCGCCCAACAAGGAGGTATTGCCGCCGCCGGCGCTGCCCAGCGCAATAATCACGCTGCCGGCGACAGCGAAGGCTATGCTGAGCCAGGTTAGCTGGCCCGGCGGTGTCCGCAGGATCAGAAGTCCGTAAAGCGCCAACCACACCGGGTTGAGAGTGACCAGGACCACCGAATTGGCGATCGAGGTGAAATCGAGCGAGGTAATCCAGGTAGCGAAATGCAGGGCCAGGAACGTCGCGGCACCGGCGATAAGCCGCATCTCGCGCGTGGTCAAGGCGCGCAGATCGGATAGGGCGAAGACCAGCGTGAACGGCGCCAGCACAACGGTCGCAATACCGAGCCGGAACGCGGCGACGACAATTGGATCGGCGTCAGCCAGGCGTACGAAAATTGCGCCATGACCCATCGCCACCAAGGCGACGGCCAGAACGCCAACAAAGACTGCAGGCGAATGATCGCGACTCATCGATCTCTTAATCTTGCCAAAAGACAAGATTCCCACATATCACCCTCATCTAAATCCTCCCCCATCAAGGGGGAGGACTTCTAAACGAGCATTTCGTACCGTCGCAGCTCCCTCCCCCCTTGCGGGAGAGGGTTGGGGTGGAGGGTCGATTTAAACGAAAAGAATCAGACACTAGCTGACGATCAAATCGTCGCGGTGGATCATCTCCTCACGACCGCGATAACCAAGAACTGCTTCGGTCTCGCTGCTTTTGAGACCCTTGATGCGGTCGGCATCACCGTTCGAGTAGGCGCTCAGACCGCGCGCCAGTTCGGCCCCGTCGGCATCGCGTACGACCACCGGATCGCCACGCTCGAACGTGCCCTCGACGCGCACCACACCGGCGGGCAGCAGGCTCTTGCCGGCGGCCAGAGCCGAAGCCGCACCACCATCAACGACGACCGTGCCAACCGGGTTCAAGCTGGCGGCGATCCATCGTTTGCGCGCCGTTAGCGGCTCGCCCTGGGGCACGAACCAAGTGCAGGTAACGTCACCCTCGAAGGCCTGCAGAGGCCGGTCAATGCGCCCGTCGCCGATGGCCAACCGGCAGCCGGCCTGGGTAGCGATGCGCGCCGCTTCGATCTTGGTCACCATGCCGCCCGAGCCATCTTCGTTCGACGCGGCGCCGGCCATCGCCTCGATCTCGGGCGTGATCGCGCGCACTTCGCCAATGTGGCTAGCGGTGCTGTCGGCGACTGGGTCGGCGGTATAGAGCCCATCGATATCGGACAGGATCACGCAAGTGTCCGCGCTGACCATTTGCGCCACCCGCGCCGCCAGGCGATCATTGTCGCCGAAGCGGATTTCCTCGGTGGCGACGGTGTCGTTCTCGTTGATCACCGGCACTACGCCAAGCTTCAGCAGGGTCGTCATCGTACCACGCGCGTTGAGGTAACGGCGGCGGTTCTCGGTGTCGTCGGTGGTGAGAAGAATCTGCGCTACCAGCACTTCGTAGCGCGCCAGTGCGTCCTGCCAGGCGTGGGCCAGGCGCACCTGCCCAGTGGCCGCAGCGGCCTGGCTTTCCTCGAGCCGTAGCGCCCGGTTGCGCGGCCCGCGGGCGAGTCCCAGCAGCCGCCGGCCAACGGCAATGGCACCCGACGACACGATCAAGATTTCGGTGCCGCCACGGCGCAGTTCGGCAACGTTGGCGGCCAGTGAATCGATCCACTCGGACCGTAGATTGCCGTCGTCGTCGGCCAGCAGGGCCGAACCAATCTTGATCACCAAACGCCGGCTATCGTGGATCGACAGTGCCCCTGTGGCAGTATTGCCTGCGGACGTACTCATTGGGCCGCTTCCCAGGGTTGCGTGTGCCACGTATTTTCGTTGTCCGCGGCATCGGCCTCATCAATAAAACCACGCAGGGCCCGTAACGTATTGGCAACATTAGCGCCCAAAACGCCGGAGATGGTCAGCACGTCCTGGTCCGTGGCGTTACGAAGCCGGGCGCGAATATCCTCTATATCTTCTTCGTGCAATGCGTCGATTTTGTTGAGCGCGACGACTTCCGGCTTATCGGCGAGGCCGCCGCCATAGGCCGAGAGCTCGTCGCGAACGGTTTTGTAGGCTTCGATAGCGGCGTCGGCGCCCGCGGTGCCGTCGATGAGATGCAGCAACACACGGCAGCGCTCCACATGGCCGAGGAACCGGTCACCAAGACCCTTGCCCTCATGGGCGCCTTCGATCAGGCCCGGAATGTCGGCAAGCACGAACTCGCTGTCGTCGGCGGCGACGACACCAAGGACGGGATGCAGGGTCGTGAACGGGTAGTCGGCGATCTTTGGCGTCGCGCGGGTCACCGCAGCCAGGAAAGTCGATTTGCCGGCATTAGGCAGGCCCACCAGCCCGGCGTCGGCAATCAGCTTGAGGCGCAACCACAACCAGGCCTCCTCGCCGGGCCAGCCCGGATCGGCACGGCGCGGCGCTTGGTTGGTGGCGCTCTTGAACTGGGTATTGCCGCGGCCACCATCACCGCCATGGGCGATCACCACGCGTTGCCCAACTTCGGTCAAATCGGCGATGAGGGTTTGCTTGTCTTCGGCCAGCACCTGGGTGCCGACCGGTAGTTTCAGCACCGCGGCGCCGCCGGCGGCACCGCTGCGATCCTTACCCTGCCCGTCCTGACCGCGCTTAGCCTTGAAATGCTGCTGGTAGCGGTAGTCGATGAGTGTGTTGAGGCCGCTGACGCATTCGATAACCACATCTCCGCCGCACCCGCCATCGCCACCATTGGGACCGCCGGAGGCAACGTTCTTCTCGCGGCGGAACGACACGCAACCGTTGCCGCCATCGCCAGAGCTAACGTAAACCTTTGCCTCGTCGAGAAATTTCATCTCAATGCGGTCTCACAAATAATTACGGGGAGATCGGTCGCCCAACCTCCCCGGATAACACTCGGCCTCGCGGCAGCCGCCTAAGCCGGCGGTTCGACCGACACGAAGGAACGCCCATCGCGGCGACCGTTGAACGCCACCCTGCCTTCGATCAAGGCGTAGAGCGTGTGGTCCTTACCCATGCCAACATTGTCGCCGGGATGAAATTTGGTACCGCGCTGGCGCACAATAATGTTGCCGGGGATCACTTCCTGTCCGCCATACTTTTTGATGCCGAGGCGCCGGCCAGCCGAATCGCGGCCGTTGCGTGAACTGCCACCTGCTTTTTTATGGGCCATCGCCGGTTACTCCTTGTCAGCCTTCTTTGCCGCGGGCTTCTTCGCTACCGGTTTCTTGGGGGCCGGTTTCTTGGGGGCCGCTTTCTTTGGCGCCGCCTTCTTGGTCGCCGGTTTCTTCGCCGCGGGCTTCTTGGCTGCCGATTTCGCTTCCTCAGAACGTTTCTCGGCTGCCTTGGCCGCGCGCTTTGGCGCCACCTTGGCCTTGCCGATCACATCGGTGATGCGCAGCACGGTGAGATCCTGGCGATGACCCCTGGTGCGGCGGTAGCCTTTGCGGCGTTTTTTCTTGAACACGATGATCTTGTCGCCGCGGGTTTGCTCCAGAACCTCGGCGCTAACGGCCGCGCCTTCGACGATTGGCGTGCCGACGGTGCTCGACTTGTCGTCATTGAGCATTAACACCGGCGCCAGCAAGACCGTGCTGCCAGGATCGCCAGCAAGCTTTTCCACCGCTATTACGTCGCCATTGGCGACCCGGTACTGTTTTCCGCCGGTTTTGATGACTGCATACATGGCATGTGTTCCAACTGGGTGCCACCGCGGCCATTGACTAGCCGCTAACTCACCGAAATTTCAAAAAAATAACACGGACCACCGCGCTACTCGGCCGCCCGTCTTGCGCGCCGGACTATACGCCGCCCGCAGCCCCTGTCAACCATCCTATCGGCCTCCAAGAGCAGCATTTGCCTGCCATTACAGCGGCTTGCGGGGGTGACGCGGCGTGCGTTATACGGGACGCGCTTCGCCCGCGGGCTGCTACCGCGCGGCCAGACACCTCGCGGAGAGGTGGCAGAGTGGTTGAATGCACCGGTCTCGAAAACCGTTGAAAATTTGTTAAGTAATTGATATTATAGTATTATTTAATGTTCCTTGACTGACCCACAACTGACCCACATATTGCAACTATGCGAGTTGCAAATTCTAGATGGAATCGAGAGGAAGTACGTACTTTAGGGAGGGGTTATCCCGACACCCTGAAGGTCTTCCAGATACAGGGTTCCAAGTTTTGGTATGTCGGAATGTATCTTCCGTCCAAGGGACGGTTTGTTCGTAAATCCACGAGATGTGAAAACCTGTCTGATGCAAGAAAGTTTGCTGCAGATTGGTATGAAGACCGTATCGTTGAGAGAAAGACGCAACACGCATCCAGGGGAATGTCTTTCGAGACTTACTCGGAGAAATTCCGGGAAACACAGGGGAGGGAAATCCGACGAGGTAATCTCTCTGAAGACCAAGTTCACGAGGATAGACGCAAACTCGACAGGGACGTTATTCCCTACCTCGGTTCATATTCAGTCAGGAAAGTAGATTACAATCTGGTTGACCATTTCATCGACGATTTGATTTCAGACCGTGACTTGTCCGCATCCTCTCTCAAGAAATACGTCATCCTCATTCGCAAGGTTCTGAAAGAGGCAGAGAGAGATGGTGTCATTACGGGAATTCCATCCCTTCCAACCATCAAGAGTGTCCAGAATCCTCGACCTTGGTTTACCCCCGCACAATACAAACAACTTCTCTCTGCGTGTCGGGAACTCAGGGAAAACCCGCCAACGGAAGGATACGGTGCGGGTAGTAAAGGTGGAGAGTCATTCGACTTCGATGAATTCTATGATTTCATCGTGTTTATGATCCATACCTTCCTTCGACCCAGCGAGTGGAAACAACTCCAGAACAAACACATCAGGGTGATGGAGAC
>CAZHBA010000087.1:0-36828 GCA_964530225.1 uncultured Rhodospirillaceae bacterium
GGCAAAGGCTAAGACGATGTCTTTCTCGTAGCTACCCGACGGCCCTATGGCGCCGGGGTCCACGCCACCATGACCGGCGTCGAGGACCACAACCGGAATGGCCCGCTGTACCGGCGCTGTGCGCAACGGTGGATCGGGTGCCTTCTGGACTGTAACCTGTTGCGTCGGCCGCATAGCCAATATAAAGCCAAGGCGGTCGGTGGGTGCCAGATCTATCACCAGACGCCAGGGCTTCACCCCGTCCGGTTTGAGCATGAAAGTCTGCACAACTTTCGCCGAATTGGTCAAATCAAGCACGAACCGGCTGGTTCCGGGGCGGAAAAGGCCGTACCGCAAGCGCTCCACCAGCCCGCCACGGGCACTCAGACGGTCGGCCGGTAGCGCAAAATCAACCTCGGGCATATCGATCACAATCCGGAACGGATCGGGTAGGCCAAATATGCGCGACTCAATCTTATCGCTCAGGTCGATGACGAAGCGGGTGTCATTTCCCCGGATTCCTATGCGCAAATCCTTGACTTCGGATCCCGCGGCAACGGTCGGTCCGAGGCCATACGCTGTGGCGATAAACACCGCGAAAACCGCCGCCACAGCGGTAAAAAGGCCCCGCCGGAGCTCGTTCCGACGGCAAATTTTAGAGTCGCTTGAGTTCATGGATACTAGCTATATCCCCCGATTACACCGCGCCGCAACACACATCCTCGCTAGAAATTGCGTTAATAAAGTTGTCGAACCAGTTACGCAGCGCTATCTTTAGGGCACGAACAGCTGAGATCGTCGATCCTGTAGGATATCTACATTAATCGGCTCGCCCTTAAAAAGGCCCACCGGGCTGGAATTCAACGGGCCAGCCGCCTTGCAGAGCTCCGCAGAGGCGATCGCAGATTTGGTGTAACATCGAAGTCTGTCGGAGAAGTTTTTGCTCTTTCGACGCGGCGGCCGATAGAAGTCTCACCGTACTGGCGCACCTAATTGCGCCGTTCGACGGTTAGAGAGCGGCCCCCAAGCTTCGCATAAAGCGGTAACCACCTTACCCATTGTTCGTGTGGGTGGTGTGTGGCTCTTCCGCGGAGCGAATAAATGACTAGAAGAATGCTGATCGACGCGACCCATGCGGAAGAAACCAGGGTCGTCGTCGCAGAAAATAATGATCTTCTCGAATTCGATTACGAAACAACCACAAAAAGTCAGCTTAAGGGCAATATTTATCTTGCCAAGGTAGCCCGGGTTGAACCGTCGCTGCAGGCGGCCTTTGTCGATTTCGGCGGCAACCGCCATGGCTTTCTGGCGTTCAACGAAATCCACCCTGACTACTATCGGATTCCAATCGAAGACCGCGAAGCATTAATCGCCGAGTCGGGCATACCCGACGACGACGCCAATGAATTGGAAGATGAAGATCCTAAGGCCGAAGACGAAGCAGACGGAGAAGGCTCCGGCAGCGACGCTGTCGAGGTTCTCGGTGACAATGCCGAGGACGACATCGCCGAACTGGGTGACGCCCACCGCAGACGCCTGCGCCAATTGACCCGGTTGTACAAAATTCAGGAGGTCATCAAGCGCCGCCAAATTCTGCTCGTGCAGGTCGTCAAGGAAGAGCGTGGCAACAAGGGCGCTGCGTTGACCACCTACCTGTCCCTGCCCGGTCGCTACTGTGTTTTGATGCCCAACACCTCGCGCGGCGGCGGCATTAGCCGCAAGGTCTCCAATCCGGCCCACCGCAAGCGCATGAAGACGATCATGGCCAACCTCGAAATCCCCGAGGGTATGGCGGTGATCATGCGAACGGCGGGTGTTGAGCGCAACAAGGCCGAAGTCCGCCGCGATTACGAATATTTGCGCCGAACCTGGGACGATATCCGCGAGCAAACCCTAAAATCGTCGGCGCTATCGATGATTTACGAAGATGGCGACTTGGTAAAACGTTCGCTGCGCGACGTCTATAACCGTGAGATCGAAGAAATCGTCGTCGATGGCGAAGCGGCTTACAAGGCAGCTCGAACGCTCATGCGGACGATGATGCCGTCGCACGTCAAGCGCATCAAAAAATACGCCGACGACGATATTCCGCTGTACCACCGCTACAATATTGAGCAGCAGCTCGACGAAATTTACGACCCGATCGTGCATTTGCGTTCAGGTGGCTACATCGTTATTAACCCGACCGAGGCTCTGGTCGCCATCGACGTCAACTCGGGCCGATCGACGCGCGAGCGTAATGTCGAACAGACCGCCCGGCGGACAAATCTGGAAGCCGCCGACGAGGTGGCGCGCCAGCTGCGCCTGCGCGATCTGGCCGGATTGATCGTTATCGACTTCATCGATATGGACGAGAGTCGCAACAACAACGCGGTCGAGCGGCGCATGAAGGAGGCCATGAAGGCAGACCGGGCGCGCATCCAGATCGGCCGCATATCGCCGCTCGGTCTACTGGAACTGTCACGCCAGCGTTTGCGCCCCAGCATCCACGAGGCCAGCGCCCAGGTGTGCGTAAGATGCGGCGGCAGTGGCTATGTCCGGTCGACGGAATCAACCGCCGTTCGCGTGCTGCGCGCTATCGAGGAAGAGGGCATTCGTAAGCGCTCAAGTGCCGTAACGGTTAGAGTACCGGCCGATGTCGCGCTCTACATCCTCAACCAGAAGCGCAACATGATCGCGGATACCGAGGCCCGCTACAGCTTTAAGGTCATTATCGCTGTCGACACCGAGCTAACGCCGCCGGACTACATTATGGAACGGCTGAATACCAACGCAGCGGAAGGCGAAACCGTCTCCGAGGTGGTCGATAGCCGAACCGCCGGACCAGCCGCGCGCGAAGAAAAGGAACGCACTCGACGTCAGCGTCCACGCCGCCGCGATAGCGCGGCGGAAGCTAAGACAGAAGCCGCAAAAGCTAGCGAAGCAGAAGAGGCCACAAACGAGGCTAAAACCGGCGAAGAAAAAACCCGTCCGGCGTCGCGGCGTCGCGGCCGTAGAGGTGGACGTCGCCGGCGTAGGTCTGCGGAGTCCGCCAACACCCAGGATGAGGCCACGGTGAACAGAGCAGCTGCCGTTGCCGCGGAAAGCGAAGCTGGCGATGTCGAAGTAACTACTGATGAATCTGAGGACGCGCAGCCGGAGGCCACCGCGGCAGAAGCCGATACAGGTGAAGAGGAAAAGAAACCCAAGCGGCGGCGGCCGCACCGGCGCCGGACGCGCAAGGCCGATAGCAACACCAAAGCGGCGGTTGAAGAAACCGCGAGCGAAGGCGAAACCAAAACACCCACAGAGCCGGAAGAGGTACTAGTCGAGAAGCCTGTTGCGGAAGCGCCGGTTGAAGTTGCTGCAGAGGACGATAGCGTTCTAACCGTAGCCGAACCGGTCGATGAATCTCCCGTTACTGAGCCACCGACGGAAGAACCTGTCGTCGAAACGGCGTCCGAGGAAGAGGTCGAGGACGACGCGGCGGTAAATGGCGAGGAAAACTTAGAAAAGGTCGTAGAGGCAGCGGAGGAAACGCCTGCCCAGCCGCCCCAGAAAGATCCCAATCGCCAGCGCCGCTCCGGTTGGTGGAATCGCGCGTAGCTTGAAGTGAGACTAAGACATACCACCCTTAACTCTGCCAGGCATCTAATCGATCACACGCCGCCGACATGTCTTCTTCGGTACCGGCAAAGGAAAAGCGAACGAATTTGTTGCCGTTGAAAGGATCAAAATCGACCCCCGGCGTGGCCGCAACATGCGCTTCGGCCAACATGCGGCGGCAAAATTCCGGGCTATCGTTGGTCATGTGGGCAACGTCGGCGTAGATATAAAAAGCGCCGTCAGCCGGTGCTAGGCGGTCGAATCCCGCGTTGGGCAACCGGTCGAGCAAAATCTCGCGGTTGCGGGCGTAGCACGCCACGTTACCGGCAAGCTCATCGGTGCTGTCGAATGCCGCGATCCCCGCATACTGCGACAGCGACGGCGGCGAAATAAACAGGTTCTGAGTCACGCATTCCATCGGCCGCAGCAGCGCTTCCGGCACCACCATCCAGCCCAAGCGCCAGCCGGTCATCGAAAAATATTTCGAAAAGCTATTGATGACGATGGCGTTCTCGTCGATGCCGGCAGCGGTTACCGCCGGACGGCCATACGTGATGCCATGATAGATCTCATCGGAAATCAGCCTCACGCCGGCCTCCCGGCACCACGCCGTCAACGTTTCTAGCTCCGCGTGGCCTACCATCGTTCCAGTCGGGTTCGAGGGGCTGGCCAGGATCAAACCATCGAGTTCGCCAGCAGCCTGTAGTAGTTTTGGTGTCGGTTGAAACCGGTCCGCCACGGTGGTTTCCAGCAACACCGGCTCGACGCCCAGCGCGGTCAGTATATTTCGGTAGGCGGGATATCCCGGTGCAGCCAACGCTACCCGGTCGCCCGGTTCAAAAGCCGACATAAACGACAACAAGAAGCCGCCCGACGAACCGGTCGTAACGACAACCCGCGCCGGGTCAACGCCAACACCATAGAAGTCGGCATAGTGCTGCACGATACGCTGCCGCAACTCGGGAATTCCCAACGAGTCGGTATAGCCCAGCAGTTCTTCCTGCAACGCCTTCTGCGCTGCCGCGATAACCTGTTGCGGCGCCGGCGTTCCGGGTTGGCCGACTTCCAGATGCAGTACATCTTCGCCGGCCACGGCAAGCTCGTTGGCCGCGCGCATAACATCCATGACTATAAACGGATCAATCAGCCCGCGTTGGGCAACTTTCAGTACCATTTTATCTGTCCGCCTGTGGAAGTAATAAAGCGCCTACTATTCATCGGCGCTAATAGCGAGCCCATGAGAGCGCGGTTCCGCGACGAATTGACAATTGGCCGCCCGTGGCAGTCCCTCGGGGCACCTGAACCCATTGATCCGTCCCAGTCCTTCCTGCAGCTGCAACGAATATCCAGCCTTCTCTAGAAAAGCCTGCACCGGTTTCGGCAACCCTGGCTCGGCAATCATGGTGTCCGGATTTCCGGTGCTATAGGCACGCGGTTGGGTAACCGCAACGCCAAGGTCGCGTCCGGCACTCAAGGTTTCCAATGTAACAGCGGCCAAGGTCGCCGGCGAACCACCCGACATCGCCGCGCCGAAGAATAATTGGTCGGTAGTAGGATTGGCGACAATAACAGCGCTCGGCAGGCTTGCGCGCACACCGGTTTCTGGAGCCGCCATCAATATGCCAGTGCCCGGCGCTACCTTATCGACGCCGAAGGGACGATTAAGGGTAAACGAACAGGCGACCGCCTGGCCTCCCCTGTCGACAGCGACCAACGACACTCCATCGTGCTGGCCGCGCGCCGAATGGTCAACGATCGACCCTGTATCTGTCCCTGGGTCTAGTGGTATCAGCTGGTGACGGTCGCGGTCATACTCGGCCACGAGCTTGGCGACAACAGTATCGGAAATCACATCTCCAACAACCCTCCTCTGCGCCGTATAGGCACGCGAAGCGATTTTCGCGAGCAGATGTAACCGTTGCCCGGCATCTGCATCAGAGTAACGGTCGTCGTCGTCACCAGCGGCCCAAACCTGGGCGGCTACGACGCCACCGTCAGCGGGCGGCGGCGGGAAAAAGATTGCCTCGTTACCAATTTTGGCCTGAATCGGCCGCAGCAACTTGGGCCGATATTCACGCAGGTCACTGGCAGTCATCGCCGCGCCGGTCTGTCGAACCGCGTCGGCGAACTGGCGGCCAAGCTGGCCGTTGTAGAACTCACCAGCACCGCGGGTCCGGATCACCGTCAACACCGCAGCCAATTCGATCTGGCGAATAACACGGCCTTCGTTAACTTCACCGCCACCAAGTTTGAAGATACGGCGTGCTTGTGGATCGTCACGTAGCGTCGCCGCGGCGGCCTGTAGATCGCGGACAAAGGCGCGCGACAAGGGATGTCCGTCGCGGGCAAAGTTTTCGGCTGGCACCAACAAATCAGCCCAGTTTAGCCGACCGTAGCGCGCGTGCAGCAACGCCATACCACGGATGTTTCCGGGGACGGCAACGGTTGCGTCCGGGCCGCCGCTAGCAGGAATACGGGCAAGAAATTCGACCGCTTCAACCCGGCTATTGGGCCGGTCATAGATAAGGCAAACACCGCCCCCACCCAGACTCGAGCCGCCGGGCATGGTGACGGCCATGGTGAAATATGCGGCCACGGCCGCATCGGCGGCGTTGCCACCAGCCGACAACACATCGCGGCCGATCAACGCAGCACGTGGCTCATCGATCATGATCCCGCCAAAAAAACCCTTGACATACCCGGCCTCGCCCTCATCAAGTCCGCTCCCACAGGCGCTCAGCCCTAACGCCAGGAGTACCAGTATTTTTTGCCTTAATTGACGCCACATTTGCGTGTACCTAGTTTGTTATATCCGTACTGGAACAGAGCCCATGCATACCCTGGTTCGACTTTTCTTTATAGCGATCCTAGCGACCACCCTGACGAGCGCACCAGCGGTAAGTCAGGGTAACCGGACTAGGTTCGTCCGCGATGCGGAAATTGAAAATATCATCCGCCGCTATGCGATGCCAATTTTCAATGTAGCGGGCCTGTCCGCGGATGCAGTCAATATTTACCTGGTTCGCGACGACGGGCTAAACGCCTTCGTTGCCGGCGGTCAGCGGCTATTTATAAACACCGGATTGTTGATCAGAGCCAAAAGTCCCGACCAGGTTATCGGCGTTATAGCCCACGAAGCCGGCCACATCGCCGGTGGTCACCTGTCTCGAATTCACGATGAATTACGCAATGCCGAACTCAAGTCGATTCTGGCCACTGTCGTTGGCGTGGCTGTGGGCGTCGCTACCGGCAACGGCCGCGCCGCAAGCGCCATCGTTCGCGGCGGTCAAGGCGTCGCGCTTACGGACTTGTTGAAATATAGCCGCATTCAAGAATCAGCCGCCGATGCCGCGGCGCTTAAGTACCTCGACGCGACGGGTCAGTCGGCACGCGGAATTGCCGATTTCTTTCGCCTGTTGCAGAACGATATAGGACTACAGGACGGCCACAAACACCCTTATTTATCGAGCCATCCCCTGACCAACGACCGCATTAGCGTGGTCAAAAATCACATTACCCTATCGCGTTACGCCAACGTAAAAGCGCCGCGCAATAAGGTTATCGACCACCAAATCATGCGAGCAAAACTAATCGGCTTCATGCAGCCCCTCAGCAATGTCTTGAAGATATATCCCGAAAATAACGGCACCGTCCCGGCACGCTACGCGCGCGCAGCAGCCTATTATCTCGATGGTAACCTGGCTACGGCGATCCCGCTGATCGACAGCTTGATCAGCGGCGCTCCCAAGAACCCCTATTTTCAAGAACTGAAAGGGCAAATGCTGTTCGAGAACGGCCGCATCAAAAAATCGCTCGAACCTTACCGTAAATCGGTCGACTTGGCGCCGGAAGAACCGCTACTGCGCGTTGCCTTGGCGCGTGCGCAAATAGAGACCGAGGATACGGTTTTTCTAAAGGATGCCAAAGTGCATTTGGAAGTCGCTGCGGGCCGGGAACCCGAAATGCGAGAGATATGGAGATTATTGACAATCGTCAACGGCCGACTCGGGCAGATGGGTAAAATGGCTTTGACTCAGGCTGAGTACGAGTTGCTGGAAGGTAAAAACACCGCCGCAAGAACGCTGGCCGACCGGGCGATCGATCAGCTCCCGGCAGGCTCTCCAGGTTGGTTACGGGCCCAGGATATCCGCGCTGAAGCGCAACAGCGCATCAAGGATAAATAGCACACACGGTAACCTTTACGTTACAAATGGCTGCTACGACTTGCGCAGAATATAGCTGCTCGACCGTGATCCCGCCGCGCGTAGAATACAGGAAAAGAATGTTTAAAGTGTCCCTCGGGGCAAACTTGGTAGCAGTACCCATGATCGGGCTCGTCGCTTTGGCGATATTGGTGCCCAGCGAACGCAACAGCGAGCACAGCGCCAAGCGTGCAGCCGCACCCGCCAACAGAACCTTGGCCAGCGGCGGCGGTCCCTTCACGGCCCTGCAAAAGAACGAAATCTGCAACACGGTGCGCGAATATCTGTAGGAGACTCCGTGGGTCGTCGTCGAGGTGCTTGAGACGATTCAGTCACAGCGTCAACGCTCCGAGGGACAGCAACGGCGGAACGCCGTCACCGCGCGCGCCGAACGCAACGGACCCGACGCGGGATGGCTTCGCGCCAACATGAATTCAGCGCCCCCCAACGCATATTCTAGCACAATCGCCAGTTGGCCCAGGAACTCGGCATACGCAGCACGCCTGCCTTTGTGGTCAGCGATTAAGTGATCCGCGGCACCATCAAAATTCGTCGGCTGCGCGATCTCATCGCGAAACAGTGCAAGCGACAAAGTTAAGGCAAAATCTAAGTCTCGGCGTCAGGCTGCACATCAGGCAGCGCCTGCCGGAAAGCATCAAGGGTTAAACACGTCGCATTAATATGCGCCGCGGTCGGGTAGCTCGACATGTCACAGCCAAAGCGCTCAGCGTTATAGAACTGCGGCACCAGGCAACAGTCGGCCATTGTCGGCGTATCGCCGTGGCAGAATCCGCCGGTAGCGTCGCTGCCGACGAGCATACCCTCTAGTCCACCCATCCCTTCGGCAATCCAGTGCTTGTACCAAACCTCGTTGCGGATAGCTTCATCGGTATCAAACACGTCGTCGATGTGGCGTAAGACACGCAAATTATTTAGCGGGTGAATGTCGCACGCGATGGCGCTCGAAATTGCCCGCACCCGAGCGCGGCCAGCGGCATCGCCGGGCATCAGGTGCGGTGTATCGGGGCGGGTTTCATCGAGATACTCCATGATCGCCATCGACTGGGGCACCAAAGTGCCATCGTCGTCGATCAATGTGGGCACCAGCCCCTGCGGGTTGACCGCCAGGTATGCGTCAGACCTCTGGTCCTTGCGGCGCAGATGGACCGACTCCCTCGCTACCTCTAACCCCTTAATATTAAGCGCAATACGAACGCGAAATGCCGCGGAAGAGCGATAATAGTCATAGAGCTTCATGGATTCCTTCCCCTCCTAACGCTGTCACGCCAGACTATGAATTTCCAGCGGTGGCAGCTTGTCGGCCGGTTGGAACTAAAAACGCGACCATAAAAAGTCCGCTCCGTTGCGAACGCCCTCTCGACATTCTCAGCCTTGCGAAACCCGTGATCCTCGCCCTCGAACGCTAGATAGACAACCGGAATTTCTTTCGCCTGCAACGCACGGACCGTGGCCTCGGCCCAGTTCGGCGACACCATCTTGTCGTCCTGGCCCTGCAGGAAAATTACCGGACAATCGAGTTGATCGGTGTAATTGATCGACAACTACTTGCGGCAAAGCGCCCGCCGGTTTCCGACATCACCGCACGTTGCGCCTCATCGGGCCAGTGGCAATAGATCCACTGGGCATCAAAATTTACGAAATAAACATCACCGTCAGCGATCAGTGCCGCACAGCCACCATATTCGTGAACCCGGCTGCGGACGTTAAAACCCACCAGCGTTACGTCTTCTATCTTGCCGTCAAAATGGCGCACGATCACCGTGCACCCACCTTCGGCTGAACGGCCTTCGATCCAGTAATAGGCCTCTTTCTCAATGGCGAGAGAGTTTAGAAAAATCGTCGTGCCAGCGATTAATCCCGCTATAATAGGCAATTTCCAGGTACCGTAAGGCACCGTAACTTGCTCGTATTCAGCCATTAGGAACTTGCTCTAACTATAAAAGGATAAGAGCGGCGAGACCGAGGAAAGCAACGAACCCTACGACATCGGTGATCGCAGTCAAGACAACCGTCGATGCCACGGCCGGGTCGACGCCAAGCCGTTCAAGCACGATTGGTGTAGCAATGCCGACGAAGCCGGCGGCGACTAGGTTGATTATCATCGCCGCGGCGATAATGCCGCCAATCGCTACATCGCCAAACCACAGCCATGCTATCGGTCCCATTATTGCCGCGAACAACAAGCCGTTGAAAACGCCAACAATGATCTCCTTACTGACAATGCGTTTGGCGTTAGTCGTCGTGAGCTCTTTCATCGCCAGTGCACGTACCGCGACCGTCAGGGTCTGCGTGCCGGCATTACCACCCATCGACGCCACAATCGGCATCAATATTGCCAGTGCAACAATTTTTTGGATGGTCTGGTCGAAGAAGCCGATGACGACCGAGGCTATAATCACCGTCAGTAAGTTGACCAACAGCCAAGGAAACCGCGCCCGGGCCGTGGTCAGCACCGCTTCGTAAAAATCATCTTCCTTGACGCCGCCAAGGCGCATCAAATCCTCTTCCGCTTCTTCATCGACCACGTTTACGACATCGTCGGCGGTAATTACGCCGGCTAGGCGATTATCAATATCAACCACGGCAGCCGACACCAGACCGTACTGGCGGAACATCAGAGCCACTTCTTCCTGGTCCATGTCCAGTGGAATGGGGTACAGGTCTGGTCCCATAATGTCGGCAACCTTGATGTCGCGCTGGTTGCGCATCAACCGCGACAACGGTAATACACCGACCGGTTTGCGATCGGCGTCGACAGCGAATATATCGTAGAAATCACGCGGCAGGGCCGCCGCGCGGCCACGCATGTAGTCGATGGTATCGCCGACTGTCCAGGTCTCGGGAACAGTGACAATCTCGCGCTGCATGAGACGGCCGGCGCTATCCTCGGGGAAGGTCAACGCTTCTTTGAGCAATGCCCGATCAGAAGGCGATAGATTCTCGAGAACCTGGCGTTGATCCTCTTCCGCCAAATCCTCGATAACATCTACCGCGTCGTCGCTATCGAGTTCGACGATCGCCGCGGCAACCTCTTCCGGCTCCATGGCTTCGAGAACGTCTTCGCGAACCACCTCGTCGAGATGGGCCAGAGTCTCGGGATCGAGCCGCCGCCGTAAATGGTCGATCAGCCGGGAACGGGCTTCGCCATATAGCTCCTCGACAAGGTCGGCGAGGTCAGAGGCGTGCAAGGTCTCGGTGAGTCGGTCTACCTCCCGATACCGGCCATAGAGCAGCGCCGTTTCACACGCGCGCACTAACTGGTCGTTGACCCCGTATAGGCGTTCCACCTCCCCATCTGTGGCCGGTTGCGTTGCCTCTATTGCGTTTTCCGGTGCCATCACAACATCCGCGGCGTGCTGGTAGTTTGATGTTGCGCGCCGACTGCCGCCACCGCAATCATATTGAGAATACCGCACGCTGTCCCCGAGGGGGCAAGATATGTATCGAGCGGGCGGTGCCCAGCATGTAGGCAAGCGCCAAATCGCGCTGGTTGCCAAGCGGCTTCGGCGACACTACTTCAATCTTGTCGGGTTTCGGCTCACGATGGTAGCGCAGCGTGGCTTCGCGAAGATCTTCGGCCATGGGATATTCCTACTCTTACCGGAAATGTGGCGTTCTTGCGCAAATTTCCAACCTGGTACTTCCGCAAATTAAGCTGAGGTATGTATGATTCGTTGTATTGAAGTATAAACTCGTTAAGAAAAGGCTCGCAAATAGTGATTGCAGCGCCTGAATCGCAGCAAATACATGACGCTCCGGTACTCGAATGGCAGAGCGCATCCGACGTTGTACCCTACGCTGACGCAGTCGCGGAAATGGAAGCGCACGTGGCGGCAATCCGCCGTGGCGAAGCTCCGGAGCTCGTCTGGCTGATCGAGCATCCGCCGCTCTATACCGCGGGCACTAGTGCCAAAGCTGACGACTTGCTCGACGCCTCGCGCTTTCCAGTGCACCAGACCGGCCGTGGCGGCCAATTCACCTATCACGGCCCCGGCCAGCGGGTTGCCTATGTAATGGTCGATCTGCACCGGCGTGGCCGCGATCTGCGCTGCTATGTGCACAATCTCGAGCAATGGGTAATTTCGACCCTGACCCGTTTCGACATTACCGGCGAGCGGCGCCGGGGACGGGTTGGTATCTGGGTAGACCGAGGCAACGGGCGTGAAGACAAGATCGCCGCCATCGGCGTGCGTGTGCGCCATTGGGTGACTTATCACGGTGTCGCCATCAACGTGTCGCCCGATCTTAGCCATTTCGAAGGTATCGTGCCCTGTGGTATCGCCGATGCAAACCTGGGCGTAACCAGCTTTGCCGACCTGGGCGTGCACGTCACCATGAGCGATGTGGATCAGACTCTGCGTGACACCTTCGGTGAAGTCTTCGCTTAAGGGTTCGGATGGCATAGTCGCGTGCCATTTCGCTTCAAAGCTCCTCGGCCTTGTTTGCTGAAGGATGAGTTCGGCGCAAGTAATCACCCCCACCTAAATCCTCCCCCATCAAGAGGGCTGCAGAAATTCTTCGGCTGGCTTACGCCACGTCACTGGCGTGACGCTCCAGTCTCAGCCCCTCGTGGGGGGTCAATAAAAACCGTATGATGGCTTTCCTGCCCCTACGCCGAGGGTAGTTGGCGAAACTCAGTATCTTCCAGTGGCGCTTTCGAAGGGCCCCAACGAACAACATCGTCGACCCTTGCCGACGGTGGTCCTTCGTGACATTTAGCGATCATCATCTCGACATCTGCCGGTAGGCCAACGAAAAGCGCCTCGACGCTGCCATCAGCGCAGTTACGCACCCAGCCCGTCAGACCTAGCTCGGTCGCCTCTGTGACCGTCCAGCCGCGAAACCAAACGCCTTGAACCCGTCCATATATTCGAACCTGAATCGCGGCTGGCGGACTATCGGGACCACTCATTCTGGCAGTGTCTACTCGAATTCAAGGATAGTTTGATCGACAGCCAGGCTATCGCCGGGAGCTGCACAAATTTTCTTGACCATACCATCGGCCACGGCGTGAAGAATATTTTCCATCTTCATAGCTTCGACAATGGCTAGTTCTTCGCCGGCACTCACTGGCGCACCCGGTTCAACAGCGACCGATATCAAGAGTCCCGGCATAGGCGACAGCAGAAACTTGCTGAGATCGGGCGGTGCCTTTTCCGGCATTAACGCGTTTAAGGCTGAGGCGCGTCGTGTCAGCACCCGAACCAGCGCTTCCGCGCCGCCATGGGTCAGCCAGTAGCTTGTTCCTATCCTATCGATTTGGAACGTCGCCGACGCGCCGGAAATATTCGCCGCCAACAGCGGGGCGCCGATCTGCCATTCGGCAGCAATGTCAATCTCGCGACCGTCGAAGCGGATTGTCGCCGCCCCACCATTAAACCGCACTTCGATATCCGCTGCATCGCCGCCAATCCACACAGTCAGGGATACAGAATCGGTAGGCTCGGCGGGAATACCAGACTGGCCAGTTTGCAGCGCCCGCTCGGCAATTCTGGTGTGAACAAAGGCGGCAACAGCCAGAAACTTATCCTTTAGCCCGCCCTCCGGGCGCGCCGGGATATATCCATCGGGATATTCGTCGTCGATGAAGTCGGTTGATAGCCGGCCTTCGGCGAACCTTGGATGAGCCAGAACCGAGGCTAGAAACGCTATATTGTGACCGGTGCCGCGGATGTAATAGGCATCGAGCGCCGCGCCCATACGGGCGATCACGGCGGCGCGATCAACACCATGGGTGACTAACTTGGCAATCATGGGATCGTAGAATATCGAAATCTCCGACCCTTCGCCGACACCGGTATCGATGCGCACCGCGCCGCTATCCGTATCCGGCAGACGGTAACGGGAAAGGCGGCCGATCGCCGGCAAAAAATTACGCGACGGATCCTCGGCGTAAACGCGCGCCTCTATCGCCCAACCATCCGTACGTACGTCTTTCTGGGTTAATGGCAACGGCTCGCCTGCCGCAACACGGAACATCAGCTCGACTAGATCGAGTCCCGTGACCATTTCGGTGACCGGATGCTCGACTTGGAGCCGGGTATTCATTTCGAGGAAATAGAAATTGCGCTCGCGGTCAACGATGAACTCAACCGTTCCCGCCGAGCAGTAATCGACAGCCCGAGCCAAGGCGCAAGCCTGAGCGCTCATCGCCTGCCGAGTCGTCTCGTCGAGCGCCACCGATGGCGCCTCCTCGATGACCTTCTGGTGGCGGCGCTGGATCGAACATTCGCGCTCACCCAAGTGGATGACGCTGCCATGGGTGTCAGCCAGCACCTGAATTTCGATATGGCGCGGTTCTTCGATGCATTTCTCGATAAAGATTTTATCGTCGCCAAAGCTCGACCGTGCCTCGTTCTGTGCCGAGCGAAATTCGTCAGTGACCTCACTATCGCTGCGCGCAATCCGCATGCCTTTGCCGCCGCCTCCGGCGGACGCCTTGATCATGACCGGGTAACCGATACCGTTGGCAATCTCGGTTGCTGCGTCGGCATCGTCGATCACCCCCAGATGTCCGGGAACCGTACTAACGCCGGCTGCATCGGCCAGCTTTTTAGATTCGATCTTGTCGCCCATCGCAGCGATGGCATCCGGAGGCGGGCCGACAAACGTAACACCGACCTTTAACAAGGCACGGGCAAAATCGGCGTTTTCGGATAGGAAACCATAACCCGGGTGTACGGCTTCGGCACCGGTCTCCTTGATCGCCGCAAGTACCTTGTCGGTACGCAAATAACTCTCGGACGCCGCCGACGGACCGAGATGGACCGCTTCATCGGCCATCTGTACAGCCAGCGAATCCCGGTCGGCATCGGAGTAAACGGCGACCGTGGCGATGCCCATTCGTTGTGCAGTGCGAATGACCCGGCACGCGATCTCGCCTCGGTTAGCGATAAGAACTTTCCCGAACATGGCACAGAAAGTAAGCAAGCAGGCCGCATACCGCAACACATTCAGGGCCCCAGACCGCAGGCATTGAAGATATGACAGCCGAACAAACGGCTTCACTGCTGAACAAAAATTTTGAGCTACTTGCGAGCTGCATCGAAGCCAAAGGCAACACCGTCGATAAATTTATAGGCGGCAGCCTCATATCTTTTTGGGGCGCTCCCGAGGCGATTGACGACCATGCGGCGCGGGCACTGCTCGCGGGTACAGCAAACCAAAAAGCGATTGTTACCAAAAATTTCCAGCACGCCTCGGCCGACCGGCAGCTCATATCGGTTCACATCGATATCCAAATTAGACCGGCGATCGTCGGCGATATCGGGTCCAAAAGCCGCATCAACTACACCGTCGCCGGAGACACAGTTAACGTCGCCCCGCGCTTGGAAGCGTTGTCCAAGAACTTCGAATTACGCGATTAATTCATCGTGTCGGTGAGCCAAGAAACCCGCGCACAGGATGAGGTCGCGTTAGGCAAAAATAGCTGTATAACCTTCAATGGAGTCGGCGGCCAAAATTTGCGCGGACGTGTACAGCAGATCACCGTGTCCGTTTCTGCGCGACCGAGAAATCGACACGAGTTACAGCGGAATATTTCCGTGCTTTTTCCAGGGGTTTTCGAGCTGTTTGTTTTCTAACAGCCGCAGCCCCCTACAGATGCGCCGGCGTGTATTACGCGGATAGATCACATCGTCGATGAAGCCCTTCTGGGCGGCGACAAATGGATTGGCGAAGCGCGCCCGGTATTCCTCGGTACGTGCTTCGATCTTCGCCGGATTGTCGCGGTCTTCGCGATAGACAATCTCGACCACGCCTTTCGGCCCCATGACGGCAATCTCGGCCGTCGGCCAGGCGTAGTTGAGGTCGCCCCGAATGTGCTTTGACGACATAACGTCATAGGCGCCGCCGTAGGCCTTGCGGGTGATGACGGTAACCTTCGGCACCGTCGCCTCAGCGTAGGCGAACAACAGCTTGGCGCCGTGTTTGATGATGCCGCCGAATTCTTGGGAGGTGCCAGGCAAGAAGCCTGGAACGTCGACGAAGGTGACGATGGGAATGTTGAAGCAGTCGCAAAAACGCACAAAACGCGCGCCCTTCTTGGCTGAATCGATATCCAGACAACCGGCTAAAACCATCGGCTGGTTAGCGACGAAACCAACTGTTCTTCCCTCCATGCGACCAAAGCCAATGACTATATTGCCGGCGTAATCGGGCTGCAGTTCGAAGAAATCGCCCTCGTCCACCACCTTCTCGATCAACTCCTTGATATCGTAGGGCTTGGTCGAATCCGACGGCACCAGCGTGTCGAGCGACGGTTCGGCCCGGTCGAAGGGGTCGCTGGTGGGCCATACTGGGGGCTTTTCGCGATTGTTCATCGGAAGAAAATCGTAGAACCGCCGCAACTGCGCCAGCGTATCGACATCGTTCTCGAACGCACCGTCAGCAACACCCGACTTAGTGTTATGGGTGACGGCCCCGCCAAGTTCTTCGTGGGTAACCTCTTCGTGGGTCACCGTTTTCACCACGTCAGGGCCAGTAACGAACATGTAGGAGGTGTCGCGCACCATGAAAATGAAATCAGTTATCGCCGGTGAATAGACTGCACCACCGGCGCATGGCCCCATGATCGCCGAAATCTGCGGAATGACCCCCGAAGCGTTAACGTTGCGCTGGAACACGTCGGCATAGCCGGCCAGCGATCCGACGCCTTCCTGGATACGCGCACCGCCGGAATCGTTGAGCCCAATCAACGGCGCGCCAACGCTCATCGCCTTATCCATGATTTTGCAAATCTTTGCTGCATGGGCTTCCGACAAGGAGCCACCGAACACCGTAAAGTCTTGCGAAAACACGAACACCGTGCGGCCGTTTATGGTGCCCCAGCCGACCACCACACCATCGCCGGGAATAGGCTCAATATCGGCCGTCAACTCATTGGGTTCCTGCTCGACAAACATGTCCCATTCTTCGAATGAGCCTTCGTCGACCAATAACTCGATGCGTTCGCGCGCCGTCAGCTTACCTTTGGAATGCTGCGCCTCGATGCGCTTATCACCGCCGCCCAGACGCGCGCGCGCCCGGCGGAATTCCATTTCGTCGAGAATGTCTTGCATGGCAGCCAGCTCGCTCCTGCGATATATCCTACCGTGGATAGCAGAAAAGACCGGAGTCAGACCAGCCGTCGTATGCCGCGGCACCTAACGGCCACGGTACAGCGTGAAAAACTGCGCTGCGGTATTCAAGTCAGCACGCGCGGTTTGCTGGCGAACTTCGGCTTCTTCATCCGAACCCCATTTTTCGACCTGCCAAGTTTCGTCCAGATATCCGGCCTCGAAAGCGGTATCCGCGTCGATGCGGCCATGGGAAAGCGCCAAGGCAATAATCAGAGAACCGCTGGCCGTCGTCGCCAGACCCAGCGCCGACATCTCGAATATGTCGTGGGCGGCAACCGCATCACGAAGCGCTGTAAGAGTTGCCAAAGCTTGAGTCACGGGAGTGACGCCATCGGTGATCGCCAGTGGTGCAGAGAAGGTCTCCGCCGTCCAATCGACCAAGGGCTGCCACACCGACATTTGGCGCGCCGCCAGCGCTTGCGAGTTGTCGGCCCGGTAACACACCAAATCGGTTTCGCCATAGGCGGCGATCTGCTGGGCGTGGTACGGGGTGTCCGGTGAAATCCGGTCGAGTGCGGTCGCGACGACCTGGGTTAGCGGCATACTCTCAGCGGCAATCTCATCGCTTTGAGCCTCCCATTCGGCGGCGATAGCTCGCGCCAGCGCGACGCTGGGCACTTGTAGAGGATTCCGGGCGGGGGTTTGCATCGGTTTGCGATCGAGCAAAACTGCAAAAGCCGAAGCCGGTTCCAAGGCTTCGACCGTAACGCTTTTGTAAAACCTTTGCATGGCAAACTGAATACTGTTCTAGGACACGCAACCCCGCAACGGCAGCAACCGCCTTACCGCGTCGATCAACTGGTCCGGGCTGTGCGTTCCCGCTTCGGGGAGCACTTCCGCCTCTGGGTTACCGGACCAATCTTGTAACTCGGTGGGCGCGGGTATCTACGCCGAGCGGACAGCTTCCAGGCAGGGATTAACATGGCTGCCCAGCGAACCCAAGCTTAGAAGCGCGACCAGGGGAAAAATATAACAGAGTCCACCAGACCATCGAGCCAGGCCAACACCGATAGTTCGTCCGGGGGTTATCGACGGATCGGCCAATGGCCCGTTCAGAGTAACTGGCACCGCCAGATTTAGCTTCGGGTTTTCGCCGACGGGGCGACGTAGTAATCAATCGTATCCCGCGCCAGATCGACCTCGCCTTTACCGGTGAGCCGCAAAACCTTTGTATCGAGCCGGGTGACGCGGTTTTTCGCAACGCCGTCGCACAGGTCGAAGTCGCCGACGAGACAATTTTGCGGCCGGTTTAGCCTTCGATAGCGACGGCGATGGCGCTGATAAGTTCCCCGACCATATATAATTTCGTCCCCAAACGCATACCGAATCGTAACGGACAATCAGAGCCCAAAGGTCACCTATTAATTGATATTTATCTTTAATAAAGTATCTTATACCCCTAAAAACACTGAAATTTTTTCTAGTTAGGTGAAAACCCGAGCTTATCCCAGCTTTCGGCGCAATGGCCGCTAAGTGGCGCGGTAATTTCCATGCGCTCGCCAGTTTTTGGGTGGGGAAACGCTACCGAGCGCGCGTGCAGATGGAGCTTACTGGCCAGGCCGGGAATGAAGGCTACCTTGCCGCCATATTTACCATCACCAACGATCGGCGTACCCAGCGCCGCGCAATGAGCACGCAGTTGGTGGGTGCGCCCAGTCAGCGGGTTCAAGGACAGCCAGGCGACCTTCCGGCCCGCATGATCGACGATGGCATACTGGGTGACAGCGCTTTGTCCGCCCTCCTTGGTGGGGCGCATCTTTTCGCCCCCCCGACCCGGCGTTTTCAACAGGGGCAGATCGACACGGCCTTCCTCGGTTACGGGGATCCCAGCAACCAGCGCCCAATAGATTTTCTCCACGTCGCGATGGCGGAACTGGGCTGTCATTTGGCGCGCCGTCGTAGCATCGCGGGCCAGCAACAGTACTCCGCTGGTATCCTTGTCCAGACGGTGCACCAGCCGGGGCCGTTCCGCGGCCTCGAAGCGTAATGCATCGAGCATGCCGTCGAGATGGCGGGTCGTCTTGCTGCCGCCCTGCACGGCCAAACTGCTGGGCTTGTTGACTACGATTAGCGCCTCGTCGCGGAACAGCATACTAGCCTGTAAGCTGGTGGCGTCCGCGGCGTCGACGGGTGCGGTTGGCGCGCGTGTTTTGGCTTCGGCTGCCGTCAGAGGAGGCAGGCGCACGGTTTGGCCCTCGCTCAAGCGATGGCCCGGTTTTGCGCGCCGCCCATCGACCCGAATCTGCCCGGTGCGCAGCCACTTTGCCAGTTGGCCATAGGGCACATCGGGAAGCTGACGGCGCAGCCACCGGTCGAGGCGCACGGCATCGTCGTCGGCGCTAATGTCTATTTGGCGTACCGACAGCGACTCGATCTCGCCATCGACGCTCATACCAGGACCAGCCGCATCAGGCGTAACCCCGCAAACAGCGCCAGTATCGAGACGGCAACCGAGACCACCACATAAGCCGCCAATTGCAGCGTCGCGTCGCGCTCATAGAGGGTGGCAACATCGAGCGAAAAGGTCGAAAACGTGGTGAAAGCACCGAGCAGGCCGACGGTCAAAAGCGCCCGCATTTCAACCGACGGCGACCACACCAAGGCCATGGTCTCGATCAAGGCGCCCATCAAGAACGAACCAACGATATTGACTACAAGGGTTCCCCACGGAAACCCGTACCCCACCAGCAGGACCATGGCGACCGAGACATAATGCCGGCCCACGGCACCAATTGCGCCGCCCAGAGCGATAGCGAGAACGAGTTTCATAGCGCGAAGCTAGCCGCCCCAACCCGGCGGAACAAGATTAACCTGTGTAGTCATTCGCCATCGTCACCCGAGTCAGCGCCGCCCTGCTCGCGCAGGCGCTGCCAGTAAGCGAGGCGCTTGGCGATTTCGCGCTCAAACCCCCGGTTAACCGGCGCATAGAAATTCTGCCGCGTCATCTCGTCGGGGAAATAGTCCTGTCCGGAAAAACCCTCTTCGGTGGCGTGATCGTAGGCATAGCCTGTACCGTAACCGATATCCTTCATCAGCTGGGTCGGTGCATTGAGGATATGTTTGGGCGGCATCAGCGAGCCGGAGTCCTTCGCCACGCGCTTGGCTGCGCCGAGGGCCTTATAGGCGGCGTTCGATTTAGGCGCGGTGGCAAGATAAAGCACGCATTGCGCCAAGGCTAACTCGCCTTCCGGGCTGCCGATGCGCTCGTAGGCCTCCCACGCCGCCAACGCCTGGGGTAAAGCCTGGGGATCGGCCAGCCCAATATCTTCAATCGCCGCGCGCGTCAGGCGGCGGCCGATAAAGCGGGGATCCTCGCCGCCGGCCAGCATGCGCGCCAGCCAGTACAGCGCCGCGTCGGCATCGGACCCACGAATCGATTTATGCAGCGCGCTGATCAGATTGTAGTGGGCCTCTTGCCCCTTGTCGTATAGCGGTGCCCTTTTTTGCACCGTCTCGGCCAGCGCCACCGTATCGAGGAGCGTTTCCTCGGGTAACAAAAACAGCTCCTCAGCCAAGTTCAGCACATAGCGCCCATCGCCATCGGCCATCGCTCGCAGCGCCTCACGGGCATTGCTGTCCAACGGCAACTTGCGCCCCTCCTCGGCTTCGGCCCGACACAGTAACTCATCCAGCCCGTCGTCGGAAATGCGGTGCAGCACCAGTACCTGACAGCGCGACAGCAGGGCCGGATTGATTTCGAACGAGGGGTTCTCGGTTGTGGCGCCGATCAGGGTCACGGTGCCGTCCTCCACATAGGGTAGGAAGCCATCCTGTTGGGCGCGGTTAAAGCGGTGGATCTCGTCGATGAACAGCAAGGTCCCGCGGCCATCGGTACGGTGTGTTTTGGCGCGCTCGAAAATCTTGCGCAGATCGGCGATTCCAGAAAACACCGCCGACAGCGGCTCGAATTCGGTGTCCGAGATATCGGCGATCAGGCGCGCGATGGTAGTCTTACCGCACCCCGGTGGTCCCCACAGGATCATGCTAGCAACGCGTCCCTGTGCGGCCATACGCCCGATGGGTCCGTCCGGACCCAACAGATGATCCTGGCCGACTGTTTCCGCCAACGTGGTGGGTCGTAACCGGTCCGCCAACGGCCTCGGAGCCTGGCTGACAAACAACTCTGGTTGCTGGCGTACTCTGCTCATCCCGGCACCGTGACGGTCAGTCGTTTGCTACCCCGCTGCACTGCCAGGCGCCAGGCATCCGGCTCGGCCGACACGACGCGGATCAGTATGGCAACAGACCCGATTTCCGTATCGTTGATCCGCGTAACGATGTCGCCGGGCCGGAAACCAAATCGCGCGGCCGGACTACCCCGCGTCAAATCGACGATAACGACACCGCGTACCATGTGACTAATGCCGATTTCTTCGGCGACCGCTGGCGACAGGTTGACGACGGTTGCACCAGCGAGCGGATTAGCACCATGCAACAGGGTTTCGTTACGCAGCGGGATTTCGGGCGGGGCTTCGAGGGGCAATCCAAGCCGAATATCGCCGCCCTTCCGCATCACTGACAGGCTGGCTGTTTTGCCGATTAAGCCGGTCGCGATACGAAACTGTAGGCTTTCCTTATCGTCAACCCGCTGGCCATCGATCCCGGTAATGATATCGCCAACCCGCAACCCGCCGCGGCGAGCGGGCCCGTCAGGATGCAGTTCGGTCACCGCAGCGCCAATAGGCCGCGCCATACCAATCGCCTCGGCGATGTCAGCCGTCACGTCCTGTACGTCGGCGCCCAGCCAGGGCCGTTGCAAGCGGCCAGTAACCCCGGCACCGGCGATCACTGTACGCACCATATTTGCCGGCACGGCAAAACCGATCCCCTGGCTGCCGCCACTGCGGCTGAATATCGCCGTATTCACCCCGGCCAGCCTACCGTCCATGCGCAACAGGGCGCCACCGGAGTTGCCCGGGTTGATGGCCGCGTCGGTCTGGATGAAAAAGTTGAAGTCGGTGATGTCCACATTGGTCCGCGCCAGGCCAGAAACAATGCCGCTTGTTACCGTCTGCCCAACGCCAAAGGGATTGCCGATTGCGATGACCAGATCGCCGACTTCCAACTTATCGCTGTCGCCAAGTTCGATATAAGGCAAATCCCCATCGTCCGGTTCGATCTTGAGAACGGCGAGATCCGAACGCTGGTCCTCGCGCTGAATGGTTGCCGGAAACTCCCGGCGGTCAGCGAGCACAACCTTTATTTCGTCGGCGCCCGAAATGACATGGAAGTTTGTCACGATAAGTCCGTTGGGCTGGACGATGACACCAGAGCCCAGAGAATTTTCGAAGCGTTCGCGCCGCTGCTCGGGAAAGGCATCACCAAAAAACCGGCGAAAAAAGTGATCGTCGAAGAGCGGCGATACCCGCTGAGTGGCGGCCTTGCGGGTAAAGATATTCACCACCGCTGGCGCCGCTTGTTTAACCAGTGGCGCAAACGACAGCGTAATGGCTTCTGAATTCGCCGGAACGGTCTTTTGCGCCTCAGCACCGCCAATGAACCCGGCCGTCGCGATCCATGCAACCGCCGCGATAGCGGCGACCGTTCGGGAACCACAAGATAATCTTATGTCCACCATCTTTTAATTTTAGAGCAGTGTCCGGCCCCTACATAAAGAAATAGGACCACCTTGCAGCGACCCTTTTTACTCACGCCGTGATGCCTGCACTCAGGCAGCTTCGTCGTTGTCGTCGAAATCTTCATCGTCGAATACGGGTCCGGAATCCAGTCCTTTGGCGTCTTCGTCGCGTTCGACAAATTCGATGATCCCCACCGGTGCCGAATCGCCGTAGCGAAAGCCTGCCTTCAACACCCGCGTATAGCCACCCGGGCGATCGGCATAGCGTTCCGCCAGCGTGGTGAACAGCTTGTCGACCAATTCGGCGTCGCACAGCGTCGATAGCGCCTGACGGCGCGCATGCAGACCGCCACGCTTACCCAGCGTGATCAGCCGGTCGGCAATACCGCGCATCTCCTTGGCCTTAGGCAAGGTCGTGGTGATCTGCTCATGCTTGATCAGCGCCGCCGCCATGTTGGCAAACATAGCCTTGCGGTGGCTGGACGTTCGGTTGAGCTTGCGCCCGCTCATACGATGACGCATCGGACAATACTCCTACTTGGACAGTTCCTAGAACGGCTCCTCGAGCCGCTTTGCCATGTCTTCGATGTTCTCCGGTGGCCAACTGGTGATCTCCATACCCAGATGGAGCCCCATTTGCGCCAGCACTTCCTTAATCTCGTTCAACGACTTGCGGCCGAAGTTGGGCGTACGCAGCATCTCCGCCTCGGTCTTTTGAACCAGGTCGCCGATATAGATAATGTTATCGTTTTTCAGGCAATTAGCCGAACGAACCGACAGTTCCAACTCATCCACTTTGCGCAACAGATTGCGATTGAACTCGAGATCTTCCTGCACAGCTTCGACTTGCTGAACCGCCTGCGGCTCCTCGAAGTTGACGAAGAGCTGCAGCTGGTCCTGCAGAATTCTGGCCGCCAGAGCGATCGTATCCTCGGCATTAACCGCGCCATTGGTTTCGATTTCCAATGTTAGCTTATCGAGGTCGGTACGTTCGCCGACACGCGCGTTGCCAACCTGATAGGATACCTTCTTGACCGGCGAAAATAGGGCGTCCACGGGGATCAACCCGATGGGCGCATCCGCCGCCCGGTTGAGCGCTGCCGGAACATAACCCTTGCCCGATTCCACTATCATTTCCAAGACCACGCGCGCTCCCTGATCGAGGGTCAAAAGTACATGGTCGGGATCCATGATTTCGATGTCGGGGCCGGTCTCGATCTGGCTCGCGGTTACTTCGCCGGGTCCCGTCGCGGTCAACATCATCCGTTTTGGACCCTCGCTGTGCATGCGTAACGCCATCGACTTGACGTTCAGGACGATGTCGGTGATGTCTTCGCGAATCCCTGGGATCGACGAGAATTCGTGCAACACGCCTTCGATCTGGATCGACGTGACCGCCGCGCCCTGCAAGGATGACAGTAGAATTCGGCGCATGGCGTTGCCCAGGGTCAGTCCAAAGCCGCGCTCTAGCGGTTCGGCCACGATTGTTGCCTGTCTGGCCGGATTTGATCCTGGCTCGATATCAAGTTTGTTTGGCTTGATTAAATCAGTCCAATTCTTCTGCAGCATTGATTGCCTACCTTAAATTTCGACTAGACCGTTCCGCCTATCGTCGGAACAATTCGCCCGAGTTAGCCCATGCCAGGCGTAGCGACAACAAATAGCGGGGTGATAACTCTTAGCGGACGCCCCACGCGCCCAGCCACATTAGACGCGGCGGCGTTTACGCGGACGGCACCCGTTATGGGGAACCGGCGTTACATCGCGGATCGAGGTAATTTCGAACCCGACCGCTTGCAGCGCCCGTAGTGCAGATTCGCGGCCAGACCCCGGGCCCCGAACTTCCACCGCCAGGGTTTTCATGCCGTGCTCCTGCGCTTTGCGCCCGGCATCTTCCGCAGCCATCTGGGCGGCATAGGGTGTCGACTTGCGCGACCCCTTAAAACCCCGGTTACCCGCCGACGACCAGGCAATGGCATTGCCCTGGGCGTCAGTGATGGTGATGTGCGTGTTGTTGAATGTGGCACTAACATGCGCCATGCCCGACGTAATGTTCTTGCGTTCGCGCCTGCGCACGCGCGTGGTTGCTGCGGCTTTTGCCATTGCCCTCTGATCCGATGCGTTGCGCTAATTAAACTTTTTTCTTGCCAGTAATCGGCCGCGCCTTACCCTTGCGGGTGCGGGCGTTGGTATGCGTTCGCTGGCCATGTACCGGCAGTCCCTTACGGTGACGTATGCCGCGATAGCAGCCCAAGTCCATGTACCGCTTAATGTTCATCGCCACTTCACGGCGCAGATTACCCTCCACCTGATAATCCCTGTCGATTGCCTCACGCACTCGAATGACCTCGTCGTCGGTCAATTCGTGGACCCGACGCTCCAACGGAACATCGCAGGTTTCGCAAATCTCGACGGCCTTGGTGCGACCGATCCCGTGGATATAGGTCAGCGCAATAGGCAGCCGTTTTTGGGTTGGAATGTTGACACCAGCAATACGCGCCACGCTCCGAACTCCTTACGTTACGGTGCATACAAATAGGGCAAATTTCGGGTAACCGAGCCGCCGGATTATAGGATTTTTCGCCGTCCGGTCAATAGCTTAGGCCGCTGAGACCACCTGCTCTATCTGCTTTGACACCTCTTCGATCGACGCCATGCCATCGACCTGTTTCAACATGCCCCGATCCCGGTAAAACGGCAGAATCGGGACGGTTTGTTCATGATATACCCCAAGACGCTCACGCAGGGTCTCCTCGTTATCGTCGCTGCGCCGCTCAGCCTTGGGCATTTGGGTGACACGGGTATTGATCCGATCAACCAGAATTTCGTCGTCAACCGCGATTTCGATGACAAAATCGAGCGTCAGCCCCTTCTCAGCGAGCATATTGGCCAATGCCTTAGCTTGTGCCGTGGTGCGGGGAAATCCGTCGAGAATGAACCCATTTGCACAATCCGTCTGGTCGATCCGCTCGGATATGATCTGGATTATAACGTCGTCGGGCATCAAATGGCCGGAGTCAATCACCGCCTTTGTCTCTTGGCCAAGTTCGCCACCCGCGGCAACGACAGCGCGCAGCATATCGCCGGTCGACAGTTGGACGATACCGTAGGTTTCTTCCAAGAATTTCGCCTGGGTGCCTTTGCCGGCGCCTGGCGGTCCAAGCAGAATGATGTTCATAATCCTCGGTGATAAGGTCGGCGTTACCCGCGCCGTCCTTTTAGTTTCGCCTTGCGGATCAAACCTTCGTACTGGTGCGCCAGCAAATGGCTCTGAATTTGCGCCACCGTATCCATCGATACGACGACGACGATTAGCAAGCTGGTGCCGCCGAAGAAAAACGGAAGCGACAACCGTGAAATCAAAATTTCGGGCAATAACGCCACAGCGACAAGGTAGGTCGCACCAACCACGGTTAGCCGCGACAATACATAGTCGAAATATTTCGCGGTGTTCTTGCCGGGCCGGATGCCGGGGACAAAGCCGCCGTTCTTTTTCAGATTATCCGCCGTATCCGCCGGGTTAAAGACAATCGCGGTATAGAAGAACGCGAAGAACGCGATCAGCAGCGCGAAGACAATCATGAACAGCGGTTGACCGCGGCCAAGATAGGCGGTGACCAAGCCTAAAAATTCGCCGCCACCACCACCGGAAAAGCCGGCAATCGACACCGGCGTGAGCAGGATAGACGTGGCAAAAATAATGGGGATGACCCCAGAAGTGTTTAATTTCAATGGGATATGGGACGACTCACCGCCAAACATGCGGTTGCCCGCCTGGCGTTTAGGGTACTGCACAATGATACGCCGCTGCGCCCGCTCGAAGAAAACGATAATCGCGATGACACCAACCGCGAATAACAGGAAGAAAATTATGAACAACGCCGACAACGCACCGGTGCGTCCCAGTTCCAGTGTCGCCGCCAGCGCAGTAGGAAGGTTAGCGACAATGCCCGAGAAGATGATCAGCGAAATACCGTTGCCGACCCCGCGCGCCGTGATCTGTTCACCCAACCACATTAGAAACATGGTGCCACCGACAATGGTGATCACCGTGCTGGCGCGGAAGAATAACCCCGGATCCCCGACCGCGGCACCGCGCGACGAGTTTAGCCCTTCCAGGCCAACCGCTAGTCCATAAGCCTGAATAACCGCCAGGAAAACGGTCAGGTAGCGAGTGTACTGATTGATCTTCTTGCGGCCGCTCTCACCCTCTTTTTTCATCGCCTCGAAGCGCGGCGAAATCGCCGTCATCAACTGCATAATAATGGCGGCGGAGATGTAGGGGATGACGTTGAGAGCGAAAATGCTCATACGCGACAGCGCACCCCCAGCAAAGGCATCGAACACACCGAGAATGCCACCTGATTGTTGGGAAAAAATATCGCCAATAACGGTGGGATCAATACCGGGTATCGGAATAAAAGTGCCCAGCCGGTAAACGATCAGGGCGCCCAACGTAAACAGCAGTCGTTGTTTAAGCTCCTTGGCTTTGCCAAACGCCCCAAAATTGAGGCTGGAGACTAATTGTTCGGCTGTTGTTGCCATCAAATCATCCGTTCCCGGTCACCGCGTAATCCCTCTGATCTAGGGAACTGCTGCAACGCTTCAAGCCTTACCGAGGCCGTTATTCCTCGTCGTCCGTTGTTGCGTCGTCACCGTCGCCGGTAGCCGTCGCCGCCTCGCTTTCGGCTACAGCTGAAGCTACCTTTTTTGATTTGCCTTTTTTCTTTAGCTCGCCTGCCTTTTCAACCGGCGAACGAACGGTAATCGATCCGCCGGCTTTTTCTACCGCCGCAATCGACGACTTGGTGGCGCCAGCGATGTTTATTTGTACCTTCGCGGTCAATTCGCCAGTACCAATCAGCCGCACACCATCACGCTTACGTCGCACGACGCCAGCGGCGACCAAGGCATCCTCTGTGATTTCGGACTTAGCATCAATCTTGCCAGCATCGATGGCCGCCTGGAGCCACGCCAGCGTCAATTCTTGATAGCGATTACGGTTGGGCTGTTTGAAGCCGCGTTTCGGCAAACGCCGGTACAGCGGCATCTGGCCACCTTCAAAACCTAGCAGCGAAACGCCGCTGCGCGATTTCTGACCCTTGTTACCGCGGCCTGCCGTCGTGCCAAGACCCGAACTATTACCTCGGCCAGCGCGTTTGCGCTTCCGGCGGGCCCCTGCACTATCAGATAACTCATTTAAATTCATAACTTTTTCTTTCCGTTAGCCGATATCCTAGGCGGCGCAATTAGCTTATTTCCTCGACGCGGACCAAGTGACTAACCTTCTCGGCCATACCGCGCACGGCCGGTGTATCTTCCAACTCACGGATCCGGTGCATCTTGTTCAAGCCGAGGCCAATTAGTGTCTGGCGCTGATCCGGCCGCCGGCCGATGGGACTACCGATTTGGGTTACTCGGATGCGTCCTTTTTTTTCATCAGCCATTTTCTGCTTCCTCGGCCACGGCCTCCACGTCGGCGCCTCGCTGCCCAACGATCTGCGAAACCTTAACCCCGCGCCTGGACGCAACCGTGCGCGGTGACGACGTTCTGATCAGCGCGTCGAAGGCGGCCTTAATCATGTTGTGCGGGTTCGAACTGCCCACCGATTTAGCAACCACGTCCTGAACGCCGAGACATTCGAAAATAGCGCGTAGCGGACCTCCCGCGATAACGCCGGTACCTGCTGGCGCGGCGCGTAAGATTACCTTGCCGGCACCGAAGCGTCCGCGCATATCGTGGTGCAACGTGCGGCCTTCGCGCAAGGGGATGCGAATCATGGTTTGTTTGGCCTGCTCCGTCGCTTTGCGGATCGCCTCAGGCACTTCACGCGCCTTGCCCGAACCGTGGCCAACGCGGCCATTGCCGTCGCCGACAACGACGATCGCCGCAAAACCAAACCGCCGGCCGCCTTTTACGACCTTGGCGACACGATTGATGCTGACCAGCCGCTCGAGCAGATCGTTTTCTTCGCGCTGATCGCGCCTTCCTCGTCTCTGCGGTGCCTGTGCCATATCCAGATTCCCTTAAAAGTTCAGGCCGCCCTCGCGAGCCGCCTCGGCAAGGGCTTTGACACGCCCGTGAAAAATGTAGCTGCCGCGATCGAAGACCACGTCGTTGATGCCGGCGCCCTGCGCCCGCTCGGCGACGAGTTTACCCACTTCAGTAGCAGCCTCTGTATTACTTCCCTTGACACCCTTGAAGGCTTTGTCCTTGGTTGACGCCTGAGCCAGCGTGCAACCCGCGGTATCATCTATAATTTGCGCATAGATGTGCCGGCTCGACCGGAACACGGACAGACGGGGACGCAGTTTCGATACCTTGCGCAGTTTGTTGCGCGTGCGGTTTCTACGGCGCTGCGCCAACTGGGACGAACTGATGGTCATTTCTTCTTACCTTCCTTGCGCAAAATCTGCTCGCCGCGATAGCGAATACCCTTGCCCTTGTAGGGTTCCGGCTTACGAAACGCGCGAATCTCCGCTGCGATTTGGCCTACCGCCTGCTTATCGGCGCCCGAAACCTCGATCGTTGTCTGGTTTTCGCACTTGATCTCGATCCCTTCCGGAATGGGAAAATTAATGTCGTGGCTATAACCCAATTGCAGATTAAGATTTTTCCCCTGCACGGCTGCGCGGTAGCCAACGCCGGTGATATCGAGTGTCTTCGAAAAACCTTCCGAGACACCGGTCACCAGATTGGTCAATAATGCCTGCGACGTGCCCCATATCGAATCAGCGCGCTTGCTCTCTTCGCGGGGCTTGACCCATATCAGATTATCCTCTTGGCTAATTGCCACTTCGCGCGGCAGGGTAACCGCGAGTTCTCCCAGCTTTCCCTTCGCGCGGACAAGTTGGTCCACAATCTGTACTTCGATCCCATCAGGAACCGTTACTGGGTTTTTGCCAACACGCGACATCGCTCTAAACTCCGTATTCGGCCTCAGTTAAAAGACGCGGCACAAAACCTCACCACCGACATTTTGGCTGCGCGCATCATGATCCGAGAGCACACCTTTGGGCGTCGACAGAATGGATATCCCAAGGCCGTCATACACTTTGCCAAGGTCCTTTATTCCCGAGTAAACCCGTTGGCCCGGACGCGAAACGCGTTGAATTTCGCGAATGACCGGTTCACCCTCGTAATATTTAAGCTCGATCGTCAGTTCGGCGATGCCGTCGCGTAACTCCGCCCGGCTAAAACCACGGATGTAGCCTTCACTTTGCAAAACCCCGAGAACATTTGCACGCAGCTTGGATGCTGGTGAAATAATGGACGACATACCGGCACGTTGACCGTTACGGATGCGTGTTAGCATATCGCCTAGAGGATCGCTCATTGACATTGCGGTCTCTCCCTTACCAACTCGATTTAACCATGCCAGGAATTCGTCCCGTCGAAGCAAGGTCGCGAACCGCAATCCGCGATATCCGGAATTTCCGGTAAATGCCACGTGGCCGGCCGGATAATTCGCAGCGGTTGCGGACACGCACCTTTGCAGAATTTCGTGGCAGCTTGGCCAGCTTCATGCGGGCCGCAAATCGCTCCTCAGGTCCGCGCGACTGGTCGCGGGCGATGGCCTTTAACTCACTGCGCTTATTTGCATACCGCGCAGCCAATACCCGCCGCTTTTTGTTGCGTTCTATCGAACTCTTTTTCGCCATACGTCGTAGCCCTTTATAGACACCTAGTTGTTGATCGGCATTTCGAAACCGCGCAACAACTCGCGTGCTTCGTCGTCCGTATTTGCAGTGGTACAAATCACGACGTTCAAACCCCGGATCTCGTCGACATCGTCGTAGTTGATTTCCGGGAATACAATTTGCTCGCGCAATCCCAACGCGAAATTGCCCCTTCCATCGAAGCTATTGGTGCTCAACCCACGAAAATCGCGAACTCGCGGCAGCGCAATCGTCATTAGACGGTCGAGGAATTCGTACATCCGCTCGCCGCGCAGGGTGACCTTGCAGCCGATCGGCATGCCTTCGCGCAGCTTAAAGTTAGCGACCGACCGCCGCGCCCGACAAACCACCGGTTTCTGGCCGGCAATCAGCGTCATCTCGTTCAGCGCAAAGTCGACTTTCTTCGAATCCTGCGAGCCCTCGCCAATCCCCATGTTCACCACGATTTTTTCCAAACGCGGTACCTGGTGGTCATTGCCATAGCCGAACTGCTCTTTCAGCTTTGGCTTGAGGGCCGTATCGTAATGTTCATTCAAACGAGTTGCCATCTTCTACCTACCCGTCAATGACTTCACCCGACCGCATGGCCACACGTACCTTGCGGCCATCATCGAGAGTCTTGAAGCCAACGCGTGTCGGCTTGTCTAATTTTGGGTCCATGAGGGCGATGTTCGATGTATGGATCATCGCCTCGTATTCGTTAATGCCGCCGGGCGACGTCTGGGTGGGGCGCTGGTGGCGCTTCATCATGTTGACACCCTGGACCAGGACACGATTGCGCTCACGGTCAACTCGTAACACTTCACCCGTCTTACCCTTGTCGCGGCCGCTGATGACGACAACGTTGTCGCCCCGGCGGACCCGCATCTTGATTTTCTTGGCTTTTATGCTGGGCATCTACAAAACCTCCGGCGCGAGCGAGACTATTTTCATGTGGCGCTTGGCGCGTAATTCACGCGTAACTGGGCCAAAAATACGCGTACCGATGGGCTCGCCCTGCGGATCAAGTAATACCGCTGCATTCTTGTCAAAACGAATGGTGCTGCCGTCGTCACGATGAATATCGCTTCGCGTCCGCACGACCAGTGCACGATGGATTTCACCTTTTTTCACGCGGCCGCGCGGGATCGCCTCCTTCACGGAGACGACGATAATGTCGCCGACCCCAGCCACCATGTGCCGCGAACCGCCTAGCACCTTGATGCACTGCACCCGCCGGGCGCCACTATTGTCGGCAACCGAAAGGTTAGTTTGCATCTGAATCATTGTTCCAAGTCCTCTTACGTCCGCCGGCTAAGCGCCGACTTTTTCGATTACTTCAAAACGCTTGTTGCGCGATATCGGCCGACACTCACGGATACGCACCGTGTCGCCGATCGAGGCGCTATCGGTTTCGTCATGCGCGGCGTACTTTTTTGAACTCGTGATAATTTTCTTGTACAGGGGATGCATAACCCGACGATCGATGCGGACCACTACGGTCTTGTTCATCTTATCGCTGACCACTGTACCGGTAAGAACACGTCGCGGCATTTCGTCCAAACTCCCGTTAATTACTTGGCGGTGGGGCGTTCGCCGAGAACGGTTTTAACCCGGGCTAAATCGCGCCGCACTTGGCGCTGCCGGGCCGTGTTCTCGAGTTGCCCACTGGCTTTTTGAAAACGCAAATTAAATGCTTCCTTCTTCAAGTCGCGTATCTGGTCCCGCAATTCGTCGTCGCTCTTGGTGCGAATATCAGTAACTTTCACGGCTCACCTACCCTGCCGACCGGCTAACCATACGCATTTGCACCGGCAGCTTGGCCGCCGCAAGGCGGAAAGCTTCTTCGGCCACATCTGGCGTTACGCCATCGATTTCAAACATCACCCGGCCAGGCTTGATCCGAACCATCCAGTATTCAGGCGTACCCTTGCCCTTACCCATACGCACTTCCGCGGGCTTGGTGCTAACCGGAACGTCGGGAAATACACGGATCCATACACGCCCGGCTCGTTTCATGTGCCGGGTCATGGCGCGGCGCGCGGCCTCAATCTGGCGCGCCGTCACACGTCCAGGCGTGATAGCTTTGAGGCCGTACGAGCCAAAGTTCAAGCTCGTACCCGACGTCGCCAAGCCGTGCAGGCGGCCCTTATGCTGTTTACGAAACTTGGTTCGTTTGGGACTAAGCATCGTTCAGTTACCTACCCACCGGCCTGCGCTGGGGGCTGCTGCCGGGTTGCTGTTGTTGCTCCGCACGGCGGTCCTGCGCCATGGGATCATGTTCCATGATGTCGCCGCGATAGACCCATACTTTGACGCCGCAGGCGCCGTAGGTCGTTTGCGCTGTCGCGGTGCCATACTGCACGTCCGCGCGCAGCGTATGGAGCGGCACTTTACCTTCTAGATATTGTTCTGTACGGGCGATTTCCGCACCACCTAAGCGCCCGCCGCACATCACACGGACCCCTTCGGCGCCCAGCCGCATGGCATTCTGCACGGACCGTTTCATGGCGCGACGAAAGCCGACTCGGCGTTCAAGCTGCTGAGCGATATTTTCCGCCACCAGTTTGGCGTCGATCTCCGGCTTGCGGACTTCGACAATATTCAGGCTCACCTCGGAACCCGTCCTGGCCGCCAAATCGGACCGTAATTTCTCGATGTCAGCGCCCTTCTTGCCAATGACAACACCGGGCCGCGCGGTATGAATGGTGACACGCGCTTTTTTCGCCGGACGCTCGATGATGATACGGCTGACACCGGCACCGGCGAGTCGTTTATCGAGAAATTTGCGCAGCTCCAGATCTTCCAGCAATAAAGCACCGTAAGCGCTACCTTCAGCGTACCAACGCGAATCCCAAGTACGATTGATACCGAGCCGGAGCCCAATCGGATTGACCTTTTGGCCCATTACGATGCCTCCTCTTGCTCGCGTACAACCAGGGTTATGCTACTGAACGGCTTCATGATACGGGCCATCCGGCCCCGCGCCCGGGGACGCCAACGTTTCATGACCATTCCCTTGCCGACCGTCGCTTCGGCAACGACCAGCCGATCAACGTCGAGTTGATGATTATTTTCTGCATTGGCTATAGCGCTTTCGAGCCCCACCTTGACCTGCTGGGCGATACGGCGGCGCGAAAATCTGAGATCGTTCAACGCCGTCTGCACATTCTTCCCGCGGATCGATTGAGCCACCAAGTTGAGTTTCTGCGGGCTTATCCGTAGCGAACGAACCACTGCTCGTGCTTCGTTGTCTGCGGAACGTCGGGATACCGATTTTTTACCCATGGCTAAACTCGCTTCGCCTTGCGGTCAGCGGCATGGCCGTAATAGGTGCGCGTCGGCGAAAATTCGCCAAACTTATGGCCAACCATGTCTTCCGTCACCATGACCGGTATAAATTTCTGACCGTTATGAACGCCAAAGGTTAGGCCCACGAACTGCGGTAAAATTGTCGATCGGCGCGACCAGGTCCTGATCACGTCGCTACGCCCCGAACCGCGCACAACTTCTGCTTTTTTCAGCAGATAGCTGTCTACGAACGGTCCCTTCCAAATGGAACGTGCCACCTCGCTCTCCTTTATTTCGCACGCCGGCGAAGGATTAAACGCTGAGTCCGTTTATTGGACCGTGTCCGTTTACCCTTCGTCGGTTTACCCCAAGGCGTTACAGGATGACGGCCACCTGAGGTCCGCCCCTCGCCACCACCGTGGGGATGATCGATCGGATTCATTGCGACACCGCGAACGGACGGACGCTTGCCCACCCAGCGCTTGCGTCCCGCCTTACCTAGTTTGATATTCGATTTATCGGCGTTCGAAACCGCACCGATCGTTGCCATACATTCGGCGCGCACCATGCGCACTTCGCCCGACGTCAACTTCAACAACGCGTTGCCCTGATCGCGGCCGACTAATTGGACATAGGTACCGCCGGCACGCGCCAATTTGCCACCGCCTTTGGCCTTGAGTTCGACATTGTGAACGATTGTGCCGATCGGTATCGAGCTCAACGGCATGGCGTTGCCAGGTTTAATATCCGCGCGCTCACCCGAAATAATCGTATCGCCAACATTCAATCGTTGCGGCGCCAGGATGTAGTTTTGTTCACCATCCTCATATTTCAGGAGAGCGATAAATGCGCTGCGGTTGGGGTCGTATTCGACCCGTTCAACCGTTGCTGGAATATCGAATTTCTTGCGCTTAAAATCAATCTTTCGATACAGCCGTTTGTGGCCGCCGCCGCGGCGGCGCGCTGTAATCCGGCCCGCGTTGTTGCGCCCACCCTTTTTCGGTAACCCTTCTGTGAGCTGCTTGACCGGGTCGCCTTTCCACAGAGCGGAATGATCGACAAGCACCAACCCCCGCTGGCCGGGCGTATTCGGCTTATATTGTTTCAGTGCCATCACTTATTCCCCTACACACCCGATGAAATATCGATCGACTCGCCTTCGGCAAGCCGAATCAGCGCTTTTTTATAGTCCGACGTACGTCCCAATCGGCCACGCCACTGCTTTTTCTTACCGACCTGGCGCAGCGTGTTGACGCCATCAACCTTGACGCCAAACAAGCCTTCGACCGCGGCGCGGATTTCCGGCTTCGTCGCATTTAGCGGCACGCGAAACACCACCTGATTGTGTTCGGAGACCAGCGTCGATTTCTCGGTAATAATCGGATAGCGCACGATGTCGTACATACGCTCTTGGCTGATCGTAACGCGGCCGCGCGGTTTGCGTGACGTGCTCATCGCAAGCGCTCCTGTAATTGTTCAACAGCCTCACGGGTCAGCACTAGGGTGTCGCGGCGCAGAATATCGAATACGTTCGCGCCCTTTTGCGGTAACAAATCGATGCCCGGAATATTTCGTGCTGCCAGCATAAAATTACGGTCGAGCTCAGCGCCTCCGACGATCAGTGCCGAAGACAAACCCAACTTATCGAGCTTACCCAAAATCGATTTGGTTTTTGGCTCTCCCGACTTGACCTCGTCGAGAACGATCAATTTGCCATCCGCCTGCTTTGCCGAAAGTGCCGACTTCAACGCCGTCTGGCGTACCTTTTTCGGCATTTCAATATCGTGGCTACGCGGCGTCGGCCCGAAGGTTGTCTGCCCGCCACGCATCTGTGCTGCGCGGTTGCTACCGCGCCGCGCCCGACCGGTGCCCTTTTGCCGGAACGGCTTGGCACCGGTACCAGAAATTTCGCCGACGGTTTTGGTCTTATGGGTGCCTTGGCGGCGCTTGGCGAGTTGGTAATTCACCATACGGCTTAATAAATCCCGACGGACCGGGGCGCCAAACACTGCGTCATCGAGGTCGATCTCTCCGGCAGCCTTATTGTCGAGACTAACTACCTTGCACTTCATGGCCTATTCCTTCGCCTCGTCTTCGGTCGTAGCTTCTTCCGCGGGAGCGTCCTCTACCGGTACTTCCTCGGTGAGAGCTTCTTCAGCGGGGGCCTCTTCGGCTAATGCTTCTTCAGTCAGCGTCTCTTCGGTAGCCGCGTCCGCGCCTTCCTGACCGACAATCGCTGCCGGAAACGGCAGATCGTCGGGCGCGCTTTTCTTGATGGCATCGCTCAGCAGGACGTAGCTGCCGCGCGAACCAGGTACTGCACCTTCAACGGCAATCAACCCAACCTCGGGATCGGTCGACACGACACGTAAATTTTGAATGGTCACCCGCTCGGCGCCCATATGTCCGGCCATCTTTTTGCCTTTGAACACCTTACCAGGATCCTGACACTGGCCGGTCGAGCCGTGGGCGCGGTGTGAAATCGATACACCGTGGGATGCCCGCAAGCCCTTAAAGTTATGCCGCTTCATGGCGCCGGCAAAACCCTTACCAATCGAGGTTCCCGCGACGTCGATATATTGACCGGCCAGGAAATGGCCCGCCGAAATTTCAGCGCCGGTATCGACCAGGGCATCTTCGCTAATGCGAAACTCAGCCAAGCGCCGCTTGGGTTCGACCTTTGCCTTGGCAAAATGGCCGCGCATCGCCTTGCTGGCCCGTTTTGGCTTGGCCGTCCCAACGCCGAGTTGCACGGCGGTATAGCCGTCTCGTTCCTGAGTGCGTTGGGCGACAACCTGGCAACTATCGACCTTGAGTAGGGTCACCGGCACATGAGCGCCCGTGTCGTCGAAGACACGGGTCATACCAAGTTTCTGAGCAATTAGTCCGGTACGCATTATCTTCTCTTACAACTTGATCTCGACATCAACACCGGCAGCCAGGTCTAGTTTCATAAGAGCGTCAACCGTTTGCGGTGTCGGATCGATGATATCGAGTAACCGCTTGTGGGTACGAATTTCGAACTGTTCACGCGACTTCTTGTTGACGTGCGGCGACCGTAGCACGGTGAACTTTTCAATGCGCGTGGGCAGCGGAATCGGCCCGCGGACATCCGCCCCGGTACGTTTCGCCGTGCCGACGATTTCACTCGCCGACTGGTCGAGGACCCGGTGATCGAATGCTTTCAATCTGATACGGATGTGTTGGCTGTCCATAGCGGTATCCCGTAAGAGAACTGGCGGCCTCACTATCGAGACTGCCGGTCCTATATTCCTATTCGATAATCGAGGTAACGACGCCAGCGCCGACGGTGCGCCCGCCCTCTCGGATGGCAAAGCGCAGACCCTCATCCATGGCAATCGGTGCTATCAGGTTGATCTGCATCGAGATGTTG
>CAZHBA010000088.1:0-16337 GCA_964530225.1 uncultured Rhodospirillaceae bacterium
GAGAAAAAAGATCAAGAAACTGACCATCCAAAACCGCCGCTTGAACCATCAACGCCAAGCGGCATAACATCAAACCAAGATGAGCCAGATCCTCCGTTAGAAAACAGGCTCAGAAGTCCCAAATGTTTTGATGACGGACACTCAGTACCTCAATGCGAGTGGCATCAAGACCACCACGGGTAAAGAGTGGAAGAACACCCACGTTTTTGCCTTCCTCAAAAGGTACAGGGAACGAGAACACCGTCTAAAGAATGTTAAGACCCAAGAGTATGGTGTTGAGGTTGGTAAGTTTGAGTTGAAGTGGATGAGAGGTGTCTGACATCAGCACCCATGGGACGCACGACAGACCCTCACCAGACTACCCATCCCAGACATTCTCTGTCAGACTTTCCCGTATGAGAAAATGGCGGAGGGAGAGGGATTCGAACCCTCGATACGGGGTTACCCGTATAACGATTTAGCAAACCGTCGCCTTCAGCCACTCGGCCACCCCTCCGCACAAGAGTGGGTCGTCACGACGTATGCGGATCGGGTTGTTACTCAGGCAGACGTTAGCTGTCAATGTAGTGTGAATGGTTCCGCAGCGCGAACTAACAGCTTAACCAATGAAGTGCCCCGCACCTAATCCCCAAGGGCCAGCATTAAGTGACTTGCAGAGTCTCACCAAGCCGCTTTGGGGACTGGAACTAAATAAGTTGGGGACAGTCCAAATACTGTCTTAGTTCAGGGGTTCGTACTGTTCGACCCCGCCGAGTTTGGATAAATCCTCGGCACGGCCGCGTAATTCGATGGTGTTGCGGTCGGGATCGCGCAAAAACACCGAGACATGGCCATCCGAGCCGAATGCCACCGGTCCCTGGGTGATTTCGATACCGTTTTCGTTTAACGCAGTGACGGTGTCGGCAATCGATTCGACCCTAAACGCGACGTGGGTAAAGCCCGGAAACTTATCGGGTACGTCCATCAGGATGTTCTTGTCGTCGTTAGCATTGTTGGCGTTGTAAATGATATTGATTTCCACATCCTGGCTATTTTTCATGACTACCACGGCGTCATTGTCGGCGGCGCGCAGACGCTCGAAGCCGAATAAATTGTAGAACGCCATGGCGCGGTCCAAGTCGGCGACCCGGATGCCGATATGGTCAACGCGAGCGATATTGATCATCTACCTGGCCTCTTAGTAATTTAATCCGTTATCCGATTTTCGAATGTGGTCTCAAGCGGCGTGGTATCAAGGCGTCTCGCTGCGGTTGCCCTTATGTTGGCTCCACGTCGAGGCGGATAACCACACCCTCTAATCTGGAATCCGGTGCCGGGTAGCGGTCGAGGACCAGCGGGTCGTGGCCCGGAATAATATGGTTGGTGCTATCGGCTTGCGCGCGCAACGCCTGGTAGCCGCACACCATGTCTCCCAGATTGTAGACGTTGGTGAAGGGGTTGTTATTCTCCATGTTTTCGTAGAAATGCGAAGCGTCGGAGGCGACGACGACCCAACCGCGTTTGGTCAACACCCGCACGAATTGCAGGCCCATGGTGTGACCGCCGACATGGTGCACGGTAATGCCCGGCGCGATTTCGTCGACGCCATCGTGGAAGGTGACCCGCCCCTCGAACACATTGCGCACCATGCTGGTAACGTGGTCGACCGTGAACGAGTGGTTCATGGTCGCCGTACACATGTGCGGGCCGGTTACGTACTGCATCTCGCTTTCCTGCACGTGGAACTGTGCGGCAGGAAATTCCGAATTTCCGCCGATATGGTCGTAATGCATATGGGTGACGATCACGTCGGCAATGCTGGCCGCTTCGATATCGAGCATCTGCAATCCCTCGGTGACGCTGCGCTGCAGGATACGGCCGCGCGATGCTGCCTCGGGGGCGTCGAAGCCGGTGTCGATGACAATGGTTTGCTCCGGCGATACAGCAGCCCAGACGAAATAATCGAGCGGCATCGGCGCATCGTCGTGGGGGTCGGCGCCCATTAGATTATCCCGGCGCGTGCGCTCCGGTATCGTCGCGTATTTGACGGCGTAAAGGTCCCAAACCTGCGGTGACGTCATTATTTCCCCCTCACCAGCTTTCTATTGGCCGGACATCGTTATAATCACCTGTCCGCTCGAACGGATCGGTTAAACCTTACAGGAACTGGCGCCATGACAGCTACGGCATATGGATTTATCGGTCTCGGTAATATGGGTGCGTCCATGTGTGGGCATCTTTGTACGGCAGGACTGCCCATCACCTGTTACGACGTCGCCGGAACTGCCGAGCGGGCGCCGGATGGTGCCGAGATCGCTGACGATCTGACGATCGTCGCCAGGTCCACAGACACTATTTTTCTCAGTCTGCCCGACGGCTCTGTGGTCAGCGATGTAACCGGTGAGATTGCGGCTGTAGAGGGACGCCGGACAACAACCGTCGTTGACTTCTCCACTACCGGTCCCGAGGCAGCGGAGGCGATTGGCGCCAACCTCGATGCCGCCGGCATCGTGTTTGTTGACGCGCCGGTCAGTGGCGGGCGCTCGGGCGCGGTCGCCGGCACCATAACCGTTATCTGCGCCGGCCCTGAAGATGCTATCGGCGCGCTTACGGCTGCATTCAACGCGGTCGGCGGCAATACCTTTCATGTCGGCCCCCGGCCCGGCCAAGCCCAGGCGATGAAGCTACTAAACAATTTCCTTTCGGCCACGGCGATGGTGGCGACGTCGGAAGCGATCCTGTTTGGCGCTTCCCATGGCCTCGACATGAGGACCATGATCGATGTGCTCAACGTGTCGAGCGGGCGCAACACGGCGACTGGCGACAAGTTTCCCAACTGTATTGCCACTGGCACCTTCGATGCTGGCTTCACCACCACGCTAATGTCCAAGGACGTTAATCTGTTCCGCGATCAGGTGAGTCAGGCGGGAACCGCCAATAAGCTTACCGAAGTCGTTGCCGCACTATGGCGCGAAACCGACAGTGCCTTGCCCGGCAGCGATTTCTCTGAGATTTACCGTTTCCTGGGGAATAAAGTTTAGTTTGTTCGCGCCAGCGCACTCTCCCACCTCGAGCATACATTCCCGTGGGTGGCTGGAGGGGGGGGAGTGGGCCGGAGCGTTGCTACGCAAGTGGAGTTTTAATTAACCCGTCCAGATACCGCCGTTAACGTCGAGTATGGCGCCGGTTGTGAAGGCGGCGCCAGGTGTGCAAAGGTACCAGATGCTATGCGCCAGCTCTTCTGGTTTGCCGATGCGTCCTACCGGAATAGATTTCTCGATTTCGCTGATGCGCTCTTCGCCGAGCCTCTCCGCGCGCGGTGTGCGCACCGTACCCGAGGCGACGACGTTTGCAGTAATACCGCATGGCGCCAGTTCAACAGCGAGCCGTCGCGTCAGACCAATCACGGCAGCCGTACCGGCGGAATAATCGATTGGTGCGAACGGGATGCCGGTGCGTCCCGCCAACGAGGAGACGTTAACGATGCGGCCATAGCCGTTGCGTTTCATCGCCGGAACAATCTCCCGCGTAAGTAGGAATTTCGCCGTCAGGTTCCAGTCAATCACCTCGTGCCAGGCGTCGTCGTCGAGCTCTTCTATCGAGGGGGACGCGATGAAACCGCCGGCGCAATTGACCAGAATGTCGGCCCGCCCCCACTTGTTGAGAATCACAGCCGCTGCGGCGCACATGTCGTCGGGTGACACACAGTCGCCCGCGATGAAGATTGCCTCCGCGCCGCTATCGTTTAGCCGCTCGGCGACGGCCTTTCCGGTGTCGGCGGTGCGGGCGATAACGGCGATCTTCGCGCCTTCGGCGGCGAAGCGCTCGACGCAGGCGAGCCCGATGCCCGCCGTGCCGCCGGTAACAATGGCAATTTGTCCGGCAACGGAGGATAGGTCGGTCATGATTTTATGATCCGGTAAACAGGGGTTTGCGTTTTTCCATGAACGCGGTGCGCCCTTCGATATAGTCTTGGCTGGCAAAGCAGGCGGCGACCTGGGCATTGCAGAGTGCCATGTCGCGGTCGCCGGGCGGTTTGAGATTTTCGTTCACCGCTGTTTTGACCGCGCGGATGGTCAGCGGCGCGTTTTCCGAAATGCGGCCGGTGTAGCCGTCGCAATATTCGTCGAGCTCGGCGCGTGGCATCACCCGGTTGACCAGGCCCATGGTCAGCGCCTCGGCGGCGTCGAACTGGCGCGCGGTGTAGAAAATTTCCATGGCGAAGGAGGGGCCGACGATCTGCATCAGCCGTTCGATACCGTTTGCCGCATAGCCTAACCCTAGTTTGGCAGCGGGTACGGCGAAGCGGGAATCGTCCGCGGCGATACGTATGTCGCAGCACAACGCGATCGCCAGGCCGCCACCAATGCAGTAGCCGCCGATCTTGGCGATGGTTGGCATCGGCGCATGTGTCAGCGCGTCCTGGAACTTACGCACCGAGGCGTTGTACTCGGCGATCGCCGCATCGGAATCGCGTTCCTCGCCGAACCGCGAGATGTCGGCGCCGGCTACGAAGGCCTTGTCGCCGGCACCGGTCAAAACGATGACACGTACGTCGCCGGCAGCGCACAATTCGCGGATCGCCGTCTCACCGCCATGCCACATATCCAGCGACATGGCGTTGTGGCGGTCGGGTTTATTGAACACGATCTGTCCGACAGCGCCTTCGCGCGTACAGATTATCTGGTCGGTGGTCATGCGGGTCTCCTGTTTGGTGCGTTCACCCCGGTCATACAATGCCGCGCGTGCGCAAAGCGTCGATATCGGATTGGGCGTATCCCAAATCGTCCAGAATTTCGTCGGTATGTTCGCCGGCTTCCGGTGGTGCCACGGCGAACGAGCTCGGCGTGCGCGTCAACGTGACCGGCTGGCGCACAAACCGCATTTCACCCAGTTCCGCCGAAGTAAGCGGTTGCGCTAGAGCGAGCGACTGGACCTGAGGGTCATCGAACACCTCGTTGATTTGATAAATCGGTCCGCACGGCACGCCGGCTTTGTTGAAGCGGTCGATCCAGGTGGCCGTGCTTTCTGCTTTAGTACACTCCGCGATCACTTCGTTCATGCGGTCGCGATTGTCGGAGCGTGATTTGGCGTCGACGAAATCGGGATCGTCCAGCCACTCGGAATGGCCCATCACCTCGCAGAACCGCTGCCAAATGGTGCCACCGGAGACGGAAATGTTCATGTGACCGTCGGCGGTGGGGAACACGCCGGTGGGAATGCTGGTCGGGTGGTTGTTGCCGGCCTGCCACGGCACTTCGCTGTCGACTAGCCAACGCGCCGACTGGAAATCGAGCATAAAAATCTGCGCCTCCAGCAGCGAGGTATGCAGCCATTGGCCCTTACCGGATTTGTGCCGCTCGAGCAGCGCCAGCATTATGCCCTGGGCGGCGAACAGGCCGGCGGTCAGGTCGGCGACCGGGATGCCGGCACGCACCGGACCGTCGCCGGGCAGGCCGGTGATCGACATCAATCCACCCATGCCTTGGGCCACCTGGTCGAAGCCGGGCCGTTTAGCGTAGGGGCCGTCTTGTCCGAAGCCGCTGATGCTTGCAAGGATGATGCGCGGGTTGATCGCCGCCAGGCTGTCGTAGTCGATACTGAGCCGGTCCTTGACGTCGGGCCGGTAGTTTTCCACCACCACGTCGGCCTTGGCGGCCAGCTCGCAGAAAATCTTCAAGCCCGTCTCGTCTTTCAGATTGAGCGCTAGAGAGCGCTTGTTGCGGTGCAGGTTCTGGAAATCAGAGCCGTGGCGGTTACTGGCGAGACCGCCTTTGGAGTCCAACGCCGGCGGTATCTCGACCTTGATGACGTTGGCACCCCAGTCGGCGAGCTGGCGCACGCAGGTGGGCCCGGCGCGCACGCGCGTGAGGTCGAGGACGGTTATATCGGACAGAACCGAGGTGGCCGGGTTATGTGGCATATCGAAAAGCACTCCCTTGTCGCTCGGCCCTATTGTCGGGTTAGAATAGCCAGTCGGCAATGGGGCGGCGAGGAAATTTGGGAGCACACAAATGGCGTTTTACGAATTGCGGCAATATCAGGTCTTGCCTGGTAAGATGAATGACTGGATCAAAATGATGGAAACAGAAATCATTCCCTTCCAGACCTCCAAAGGAATGGTCATTACTGGTAGCTATCGCGGTGAGGAGGACGACAGCATCTATATCTGGCTGCGCCGTTTCGACAGCGAAGCGGAGCGTGAAGAACTTTATGCTGCGGTCTATGAAAGCGATCATTGGAGGACTGTCATCGGGCCGCGGGTACCAGACCACATCAATCGCGAGGCGATCGAGGTAATGCGTATCGTGCCAACGCCGAAATCGACGGCACAATAACAACCGGGTGAAAAAGCCCGGAACTAGGGGAGAACTCCGATGGTTGGGGAACAGTCGGACCGGCCGGTAGCACTAGTTACCGGAGCATCCTATGGGTTGGGTGCGGAAATTGCTAGGACACTTGCCCGCGATGGCTTCGACGTCGCGGTGACCGAACTCAATAAAGACGACCTCGCTGGTACAGTCGCATCGGTCGAGGTTGAGGGTGCGCGGGCATTGGCTGTCACGCTCGATGTCTGCTCGATGGAAAGTATTGATAATGCCGTGGCTGAAACGAACGGTGCGTTCGGACAGATCGACGTGCTGGTCAACAATGCGGGCCGTCTCTTGATGAAGCCGGCGTTGGAAATTAAACTCAACGAGTGGAAGCAGGTGATGGAAGTCAACGTGACCGGCACCTACTTCATGTCGCAGTGCGTCGCCCGGCGTATGGTCGATGCTGACCGTCCCGGCTGTATCATCAACATCGCCTCGACGTTTACGTTAATGGGCGCGCCGAATGTGTCAGCCTATGGCATCTCTAAGGCGGCGGTCGGAGGTATTACACGGCACTTGGCGGTGGAGTGGGCGCAATACGGTATCCGGGTCAACGCCGTAGCTCCCGGTTCGGTCAAGACCAAATTTCGCGCCGAAGCGATGGAGAGGGATCCTGCGCGTGCCGAAGCCAATCTGGCGAAGATTCCCATGAAGCGCTGGGGTGCGTCCGAAGATATGGCCGGCGCCGTATCGTATTTGGCAAGTTCCGGGGCTACATATGTCAACGGCCACGTGTTGGTGGTGGATGGCGGTTTGACAATTTCCTGATTATCGCGGCGGAAGCTTACCGTAACTCAGTCTGGTTTTCGTCTAATCTCCGTTTCGCGCCGGCGGCGAGTGTATTCACATTTTGTCACCGTGTGTGGACAAAGGAACTCAATGTGATAGCCTAACTGTGCCGGATGATGTGGGTACTTGGTCAGTTGAGGCGCTATGTGTACCGTTAATGTGTGTCCGTAGCGTTTCTTGATTAGCTAGGTCGACATGTTTTGGTGGTGGGCTCCAGCGTCCTGCTGGACCTATAATTAACACAAAATATCAGTGATTTTAATGAGTTCGATGAGAAACTTAAATAAGACGTCAAGGGAGGGAAACATGAAGAGTTTAGCACGATTGGTACTTTTCGGTTTTTTGGTATTCGCGTTTATAGGGACAACGGCAGCGACCGCGGATTCACCATCTGAACGGGCAATGGCGGCGCTGAAAAAAATATCCAATAAGCCCGATACGGTTACTATCATTACGATTCCGCTACTGGTGAAGGCGATTCAATCGAAAGGCGCCGAGCTGGAAAAGGAAGCTGGAATCAAACTCAAATTTATTGAGAAGGGCGTTCTGACAATCCATTCCGACATCATGCGTGAAAAGGTTGCGAAACTCGGAACGTTCGACATCATCAATTACATTCCCATGTGGACCGGCGATTTTGCCGCCGCCGAGGTTGCCACACCGCTCGACGCCTGGATCGCCAAATACGATCCCGATATAGGTGGCTACATGGGCAATAGCGCCGACCACGCCAAATTTGCCGGCAAGGTTTATGGATTGATGGCCGACGGCGATGCGCACACCTACATCATGCGCGGAGACGTGGTCGCACATCCAGGCGAGCGCGCGGCGTTCAAGGCCAAGTACGGGCGCGATCCGGGTTGTCCGGATACTTGGGCAGAGCACCAAGACCTCATAACCTTTTTCCACCGTAAGGCGGGCGATAAGCTTATGGGCGAGGTCCTAAAGGAAGAGTTTTACGGCACCGTCGAAGCGCGTGTGCGTGGCCGTAATTACGTCAACTGGATGCACCGCTTCTTGTCCAAGGGTAAGCTGTACTTTGACGATAAAATGAATCCCTTGATCGATTCACCGGAAGGCATCCAAGCGACCAAGGAATTCCTCTCTGCCTACAAGGAGATGGACCCTGCGGCAACTGGTTGGGATTCGGCACAGTTGTTGCCGCACTATGGCGGCGGACGGGCGTTCAATACCATCCACTTTGCTGGCACAGCTAATTTTGCCGAAAGTCCAAAAAAGTCGAAGGTCCGCGGCAAGAATATCTATTGCGTGATGCCGGGCACGGTCGTCAACGGCAAGCTGATTCAGCGCACAAACAACGCTGGCGCGTTTGCCTACGGCGTCAATGCTTTTTCGAAACATCCTGAAGTCACTTATCTGGTATCGCAATGGCTGGCTAGCCCGAAGATCGGCACCGAGATCATCCAGCACCGGAAATCGTTCTTCGAGCCAGTACGTAAAATCCACTTCGAGAAGAACGGCTACAGGAAAGAGATGGAAGAGCATTATAGCCCGCTCTTTGTCGCCTCACATGAGAAGCAAATCTTGATTACTGCGCCCTTGGTTAGCTTGCCGGGTGCAAACGAATATCATGATCGCCTCGACGTGAGGTTGCATGAAGTGTTGCTCGGCCGTTTGACGCCGGCACAGGCGATGAAAAAGGCTGCGGCGGATTGGGATGAGGTCACGGACGACGAAGAACGCGACCTTCAGATCAAATACTGGGCCGAGCAGAAGAAGCTGTTTCCGAAGGTTAATACGCCTTCGGGTTAGGTTTTTTTAGGTTCAGTGCAACGGTTCAGCGTGTGGGGTTTCGGCATTTATGTCCGCCGGAACCCCACGTGTTGTGGGTATTTGGTGAATACAAAATTCCCGGCTGGAGACTGATGGAATGGCGACCCCTGAGCTTGTAGGAAATTACGTACCGCCGGTGTCGGCGTGGGCACGCTTCGCTAGGTGGATGGGCAAGGACCGCGTGTTCCGTTGGGTCCCGTTTGTGCCTACCCAGGCGTTGTTTGTCTTTATGATGCCGGCTTTCGCGCTGCTGATATATTTGAGTTTCGTCAATTGGCGGATGACCAAGGGCGATTGGTGGGAGGCTAGTTACTATGCGGTCAAGAACTTTAGCCGCGTACTGTCCGACGAACGTTTCGTCACCTCTATTGGCAACACGTTGCTTTACGCGTTTGCCGCGGTTCCGGTGGAATTTATTCTCGGGCTACTGCTGGCGTTGGCGGCGCATAAAATAACCCGGGGCAGGAGTTTTTTTACCGGCATCTTCCTGGTGCCGATGATGATGGTGCCGGTCGTCGTCGGCTATAATTTTACCATGATCTTTTCCGAGGCGGGGCCGTTTAATCAGCTGCTCAGCGTGATTAGCGGAACCGAAATTAGGGTCAACTGGCTGGCCGACTTTGTTATGTCGAAAGTCGCTATCATCCTGGCCGACATCTGGCAGTGGACCGCTTTCATGTTCCTGATGCTGATGGCTGGGTTGACTGGGATTCCCCAGGAACCGATACGCGCGGCGAAAATTCTTGGCGCTAATTCGTGGCAGATTTTTTGGAAAATTACGCTGCCGCTACTTAGGCCGGTTATCACGATCGCCCTGGTGTTGCGCCTGCTGGAAACACTCAAAGTGTTTGACACTGTCCTGCTGATCACCGGTGGTGGTCCGGGGACCTCGAGTGAGTCCGTCGCCATGACTATTTACAAGGTGGGCTGGGAATACAACCGGATTTCCCGTTCCGCGGCGATGGCGCTGATCGTTTTCATCGGCACGATGGTGCTGGTGTTCATCTGCTTTTGGTTGGTTAGACGGCAGCAGCGGGCGATCGAGGAGGGAATGGTGTGATGGCCAAGTCTTCCAGCATGACGCGAAACCAGAAATCCACGTTTGCTAAATCGAGCAGTTACATATTTCTGCTGTTTTGGCTGTTTGTCACTCTATTTCCCATCTTCTGGATGCTGTCGACCTCGTTCAAACCCCCGCAAGAGTGGTTTGCCTGGCCACCCCTTTGGATACCGGCAGAGGCGACGCTGAACAATTACACAGAGATCCTGGCAATAGGCCCGGGTGGGACCGGATCGGAAGACACCCAACTTGGCGGCGCACAACAGGTGCTAACTGCGGTTCTGCCGGTCCGCGACAGCCTCATTGTCGCTATCATCAGCAGTTTAATATCGGTGATATTGGGTGCCTTTCTGGCCTATACGATTTCGCGCTATCAGACCGGTGGCAAACGCTATCCGTATGTCCTTTTGATGATCCGAATGATGCCGCCCATTGTTATCGCCGTACCGGTGTTGGCGTATTTCACGCTGCCATGGTGGCGTGGAGCGCTGCATGATAACTATCCCGGACTCATTATCCCTTATGTTTTGGTCACGTTACCCTATGCTGTCTGGCTCATGATGAGTTTCATGCAGGAAGTTCCGCGTGAGTTGGAGAACGCGGCGCGGATGATGGGAGCCGGTCGAATACTTGTCATGCGTAAAGTGATCATTCCGCTGATACGGCCAGGCTTGGCGGTGACGTTTATTTTTACCTTCATCCTGAATTGGAGCGAGTTCCTGCTTGCCTATACGTTGGCTGGTCAGGAATTGGTAACCGTCACCGTGCAGCTCAGTCAGTATGAGGCGGCCGATGTTGGCCGTTTGTACGGCCCGCAAGCGGCGTTCGGGACTATTGCTATCATTCCGTTGATCATTCTCGGCTTTATCATCCAGAAGCATCTGGTGACGGGTTTTAGTTTTGGCATGATTAGAAAATAAAAAAGACACGATCGGGAAATGTATCCATGGCTAGTATCCAGTTAGATAACGTAACCAAGTATTTCGGTAACTTTCGCGCAGTCGACGAAGTGTCCCTGACCATTGCCGATGGCGAGTTCATGGTGTTCGTCGGCCCTTCGGGGTGCGGCAAGACCACGTCGCTCAACATGATCGCCGGGTTCGAAGACCCGACGTCAGGAGTGGTGCGGATTAGCAACGTTGACGTAACGGACCGTGAACCCGGTGAACGCGATCTGGGCATGGTGTTTCAGAGTCTGGCGCTGTTTCCCCACATGACCGTCAAAGACAATATCGAGTTCGGTTTGCTGATCAAAAAGGTGCCCGCTGCCGAAGTGGCCACGCGCGTTCAAGCGGTCGTTGAAACGTTGAAAATCGAGCCGTTGATTACCCAACGTCCCGGCCAACTGTCGGGTGGTGAAGCCCAGCGCGTCGCGCTAGCGCGCACTATTGTCAACAACCCGTCGGCGTTTTTGATGGACGAGCCGCTATCGAGCCTGGACGCCAAACTACGCGTCGAGATGCGCACCGAGCTTAAGCGGCTTCACACTAGCCTTAAGTCAACCTTCGTCTATGTCACCCACGACCAGGCGGAGGCGATGACCATGGCCAACCGCATCGCCGTCATGAACGAGGGGCGAATTCAACAGGTTGGCAGTCCGCTGGATATTTACCGTGATCCGGTGAACAAGTTTGTCGCCGGATTTTTTGGCGTGCCGGCGATGAATTTTATCGAGGGCGCCATCGAAGCAAGCGATGGTTCACCCGCTTTCCGTTCCCAGAGCGTGCTGCAGAAATTCAATAGTGGTTCCCAGTTGAACGCCGGTAGCGATGTCACCCTAGGCGTGCGGCCTGAAAGTATCGAATTGGTCAGTGAGGGCGGCACCGGCGGTGGAACGGTTGATCTGATGGAAACGCTCGGTGATGAGACGCTGTTGTTTATCGACTATGGCGGTGATGGCAACCTAATCGTAAAGACCGATCCGTACAACGCAGTTCGCCCTGGCGACCGGGTCAGCTTCCTGTTCAAGGACGAGGGTGTTCGCTTGTTCGATAATTTGAGCGGCGACAGCATTTACCTTTAACTGTTAATCAGCTAATTGGATCCTAGTAGCGGTGCCAGGTCTGCGGTGGCGTTTCGCCAGTTAGATCCGGTGCAACATGAATGGTCTCTTCGTTCAGCTGAACCATTTGAATGGTCGAACCGGCGCCAAGTTCGCGGTGCAGCGTTTCGGACAACTCGCGAACGGCCCTGAAGCCAGGGTCGCGGTGTACCTGCATGACACGCTTGGCGCTACGCGGCGCTAGCGGTCCGTTGGCGCCGCTCTGTTGCGCCATATCTAACGCCGCGTCTCATAACGCGCCGGCGTCGGGAAAGCAGCCCCAATCGCCAACAGAACTACATCAATCTGGTTGGATTCCGGTCTAGGTTTTGCGCAATCTGCCGTTCCGTCAGCAAACGCAACGTGCAAAACTGCGGCGCAGATAAACGCGGACAACCCGAACCGCGCCAAAATATTTTGCCCTGGGAGGAGAGATCACATGCAGTTTGGTATCGGCCAATCGGTCAAGAGAAAAGAAGATCCACGGTTTCTGACCGGCCGGGGGCAATATGTTAGCGACATTACACTCGCCAACCAGACCCACGCGGTCTTCATCTATTCGACCCACGCCCATGCCGAGATAAAACCCATCGACACGGCAGCGGCCGAAGCTGCGCCCGGCGTGGTCGCGGTGCTGACTGGTCAGGACTATGCCGGCGACGGCATGGGGCCGACGATGCCGGAGATGATGCCGGAAGACATGGGCGGGCCGAAGGGCCACCGCACCGAGCAGATGCCGCTCGCTGTCGACCGGGTGCGATTTGTCGGCGAACGCGTTGCGGTGGTAATCGCCGAAACTGAAGCGCAGGCGCACGACGCGGCCGATCTGGTGGCACTAGAATACAAAGCCCTGCCGGCTGTGGTACGGGCCGCCGATGCAGCAGCCGACGGCGCACCGCAACTCTACAACGAGGCGGCAAATAACACCTCGTTCACCCTGCGCATGGGAGATGCCGACGCGGCGGAAGCAGCGATTTCGGGAGCCTACCACGTTACCCGAGTTGCCATTTACAACAATCGTCTCAACGCCATGACCATGGAGCCGCGCGGTGCCATCGGCGATTACGATCGGGGTACCGACCGGGTGACGCTGTACAGCAGCACCCAGAACCCGCACGGTATTCGCCATGGCTTGAGCCTGCAGAATCTGCGCATGCCGGAAAGCAAGATCCGCGTCGTCGCGCGCGATGTTGGTGGCGGCTTCGGCATGAAGACGAATGTCTACCCCGAAGAGGCCGTCGTTGTATGGGCGGCGCGGCGTCTCGAGCGGCCAGTTAAATGGATTGGTTCGCGCGCCGATGTGTTGCTTGGTGACTGCCAGGGTCGCGACCAGACGGTCGAGGCCGAACTGGCGCTCGATGTCGACGGTAAATTCATTGGCTTGCGCTGGAAGGCCTATCACAATGTCGGCGCTTACATCGTTGGCGCTGGCGCAGTGCCGGTCGTATTCTCGCTCAAACTGTCGCAAACGGTCTACGATGTGCCGGCGGTCGATGTGATGAGTAGCGCAGTGTTTACTAATACACCACCGACGGTGCCCTATCGGGGCGCCGGCCGACCCGAGGCGGTCTACATCATGGAACGCCTGATTGACACTGCAGCGCACGAGATGGGTATCGACCGCGCCGAAATTAGGCGCAAGAACTTCATCAAGCCCGACCAGATGCCTTACGATAACCCCACCGGTTGGACCTACGACACCGGCGACTATGCTGCGGCGCTCGACAAGAACCTGTCCCAGTCCGACTGGGACGGTTACGAGAGCCGCCAGGCCGCCAGTGCGGCGGCGGGCAAACAGCGCGGTCGCGGAGTTGTCTATTATGTCGACAACACCGGCATCTTTAACGAGCGCATGGAAATTCGCTTCGATCCCAGCGGTACGGCGACCATCTACTCGGGCACCATGAACCACGGCCAGGGTCACGAGACGTCTTATGCGCAAATGGTCTCCAGTTGGCTGGGTATTCCGTTGGAGGATATTCATCTCGCCCAGGCGGACACTGATCAGATCACCATAGGCCGCGGCACCTATGCATCTCGCAGCATGATGGTCGGCGGCAGCGCTCTGCGCGCGGCGGCCGACGACGTGATCGACAAGGGCAAGAAGTTCGCCGCCCATTTCTTGGAGGCAGACGCCGCCGATATCGATTTCGCCGACGGCAAGTTCGTTATCACCGGCACCGACAAGGTAATGCCCATTGGCCAGGTGGCGCAGATGTCTTTCATCCCGGTAATGATGCCGGTCGAGCTAGGGGTTGGCCTGCAAGGCGCTGGCGCCTTTTCCGCCGATGTGCCGAGCTTCCCCAACGGCTGCCATATCTGCGAGGTTGAGGTCGATCAGGAAACCGGCGCGGTAACCATCGACAGCTATAGCGTCGTCGACGATATAGGCACGGTTATCAACCCGCTGCTAGCGCAGGGCCAGATCCACGGTGGGGTGGTGCAAGGCGTCGGCCAGGCGCTGGTCGAAGACATGGCCTACGACCCGGATAACGGCCAGTTGCTGTCGGGTTCGTTGATGGACTATGGCGTGCCGCGCGCTGACATGATGCCGAAAATTCTAGTTGATTTCAGTCCGGTCGAGAGCCAGTCAAACCCGCTAGGCGTCAAAGGCGTTGGCGAGGGCGGCACGGTGGCTGGCACGCCAACGGTGATCAACGCCATCGTCGATGCGCTGACGCCGCTGGGCGTGACCGACATCGCGTTGCCGGCGACGCCGGAGACGGTGTGGAAGGCAATTCAATCGGCCTGAATTTGGGTCCAAAAAACTAACAGAGGAGAACATCGGCATGCCCAAACCACAATTGCGCGCCGAGCAAGGTTGGATTTTCGACAATTTTCTGATGCTGTCCGACAATGAGGACGTATTGCATCCCGGTATCATGGGCCAGCGGCTCGAGCGCGGCTACAAGATGGAAGACCTGCAGGCGGTCTATTCGCGGGTTACCGGTCGCCGCTCATTCCCGCGGGCCTGGGCCAAGCGGGCCGCTGTGGTGGAGAAACTGGCCGACCAGGCCGAAGCGGCTAGCCGGCTCGTCACGGCGCGCCAGTTTTACCACCGTGCCGCGCTGTGTTTCGGTCGCGCCCAGCATCTGGTGCCGGTGCACGGCGACGTCAACAAGCAGGCATGGAGCGAGGGCCTGTACCGCTGTTACGCCAAGGTGATCGGCTATTCTGTTGGCATGATGGAAAAGCAGTCGCTGGAATTCGCGCCGGGTCAGCAGACCCATTGTATCTTTCACAAGGCACCAGGCGACGGCCCCAAGCCGACCATTCTCTATATCCCGGGCATGGACCAGGTGAAGGAGGATATGCCCAACCCCTACAACAACGACTACATTGCCCGCGGCATGAACATCTGCTCGATGGATGGGCCAGGGCAGGGCGAGTGCAACTTCAACGAAGTGTGGCAGACCACCGACAATTACCAACAGGCGGCGTCGGCCATTATCGACTGGTTGGTTACCCGCGACGATGTCGATCCCGAGCGCATCGGCGTGATGGGCATGAGCATGGGCTCGCGCTGGGGGGTGCAGATCGCCGCCCACGACGCCCGCGTCAAGGCGGTGTGCGGACAGATGGCCAATGTCGGTACCTTTGACATGATCTTCGAGCAGGCTCAGCCTAACTTCAAACGCATCTTCATGTATATGACCGGCCACACCGACGAAGGTAAATTTGATGAATTCATGACCGGCATGGATTATCTGCCCGATGTCGCCCGCAATGTCACCGCGTCCCACCTGCAGGTCGCCGGCGACATGGACGAATTATGCGCACCTGAAGCCATCGACACCTTCCGCGCCAACCTCGCTGGGCCGAAGGAGTATTGGCTCTACGAGGGTGTTTTCCACCCTATGGGCGAAGTCGCCGCCGAGATCTATCCGGCCATTACCGACTGGCTGCTGACTTCTCTCAACGAGGGTCGGCCCGACAGTTACGACTGCTCTGTTTATGTCGAAGAGGGCACCACCTTGGCCGATTATGTGCACGGATAGGGTACCTCTGTATCCAAAGAAACCTCAACCTGGGCCTGTCAAAGTATGGGGTCTTGTGTCCTCGCCCCCGTCCTTCGACAAACTCAGGTTGAGACGCTCAGAATGAGGGCCACTGGAGCGGGGAAAGGGGAGTAAAAGCCCGGCGTATCGCGGTGCGGCGACATGGGGTAATATCCGCCCAACTGCAAAAATTGGAGGCGAGGGACGCGCGCATGGCCCGGTTCAACGACTATATCCCGCACGGCGTCATTCCGGCGGTTTTGCTGGCGTTCAAGGACGATTTTGCCATCGACGAGGCGGAA
>CAZHBA010000089.1:0-7587 GCA_964530225.1 uncultured Rhodospirillaceae bacterium
CGTGGATGGGCACACCCGGTGGGACGTCGCCACGTTCCTCGTTGGTAAACGCGTAAGTCTTGGTATCTGTCAGATGCCCTTCGATATCCCACAGTCCGTCTTCACGCTGATATCCGGTGCAGGTGATATCTCGCGTGTGAATATGTTCACGCGGCTGAGGCGGTGAGAGGGGCATCCGCTAACTCCGATTATCGCAATGGGCGGGAATATAGTTTCTGGCCTTTGCTGGTCAAGACGTCGCCACCGGTGGCAAATCGCCCTCGCTGGCTGGGGGCTCTATCTCAGCCGTAGAATCCTCGCTCTCGCCTTCCACGTGCCAGTGGGCGACGCGTAGCGAGCGAATCTGGTTGGCCTCACGGCGCAGGACATCGAACCGGAAACCATAAAACGCGAAACTTTGGCCTTCTTCAGGAATGAACCGCGCTTCGTGCAATACCAGGCCGGCAATCGTTGCCGCCTCTTCATCAGGCAGGTCCCACGCAAATTCGCGGTTGAGATCGCGGATGGTGACGCGGCCGTCAACGATATAGGAACCGTCTTTCTGCCGGTGAACGCCGGCCACTGGAATGTCATATTCGTCGGCAATTTCGCCGACAATTTCTTCGATAATATCTTCCAGCGACACCACGCCCTGTAACGCGCCATATTCGTCGATGACCAGCGCAAAATGCTCGCAGCGCTGACGAAAAGCCTGCAATTGGCTGAGGCAGTCGGTTGATTCGGGCACAAACCACGGTTTCGCCGCCACTGCGGGAATATCTATCTCGTTGATATGGCCGTTATGGTCTTGCACGTCGCGCAACAGGGCCTTCGCGTGTAGAACGCCAATGACGTTATCGGGGTTGCCGCGATACAGCGGCAGGCGCGTGAACTGGCTGCCCAGGACCTGCGAGACGATTTGCGTCGACGACAGATCGGCGTCGACCATCTCCAGGTCGGTGCGGTGGGTCATGATTTCGCCGACCTCGACATCGTCCAAGTCGAGAACGCCGCGTAGCATCACGCCCTCGTCCGCAGTGGTCTCATCAGCGCCGGCGTGCAGACCGATGGCGCCGCGTATTTCCTCTTCGCGGGCTTTCCGGCTTTGTTCGGCATTGCGGTCGCCAGCCATATGCAACAAACTGCGCACGATGGTTTCGATCAGCCGTGTCAGCGGCGACAGCAAGGTCACCACGGGTCGCAATAAGGGTGCCACATAAAGCGCCACCCTGTCGGCGTGGCGGATGGCGTAGGTTTTTGGCAATACCTCGGAAAAAATGAGAACCAGCAGTGACATGATTACCGTCGCGTAGATAACGCCAGCATCGCCAAACAGTTCGATGAGCAAGCTGGTGGCCAATGCTGAGGCCAGGATATTAACGACGTTGTTGCCAACCAGGATGCCGCCGATTAAACGCTCCTGGCGTCGCCGCAACCGGTTGACTATCCTTGCCTGCCAGTTACCGGTCCGCTCGAGCTGGTGCATGCGCGGCCGCGACGCGCCGGTAAGCGCGGTTTCCGAGCCGGAAAAAAAGGCTGACAGCAATAACAGGACGATGATCGCGATTACAATCAGGACGAAGGGATCACTCATATCTGGTTGGCTTCATCGGTTTCACAGGTTATGCGGCGATGGCCTGTCTGAGGACGGCCTCGACATCACTCAGATCGACATCGTGCGCGATAAAGGCATCGCCGATCCCATTGGCGAGCACAAAGACCGGCTGCCCCTGAGCCACTTTCTTGTCGGCGCCGATCAGAGATAACAGTCGTTGGACGTCCCATTTCTTCTTGGGGTGACCGGGCGGATCTGTCGGCAGCCCGACCGCCTGCAAATGTTGGCGCACCCGAGCCGTATCGTCTGGTGAGCACAAATTCAGCCGTGCCGATAGGTCGAACGCCCACGCCATACCGATTGCAACAGCTTCGCCGTGGAGCAATAAATCGCCAAAGCCGGTCTCGGCTTCCAGCGCGTGGGCAAATGTATGGCCAAGATTGAGTAAGGCGCGATGGTCCTGTTCGCGTTCGTCTTCGGCAACGATGGTAGCTTTCATCTGGCAACTTGTTGCCACCGCGTGGATGCGGGCGCAATTGTCGCCCGACAACACCGCGGAGCCATTGGCCTCAAGCCAGGCGTAGAATTTGGCATCGCCGATAAGCCCATATTTTAGCATCTCGGCGTAACCGGCCAGCAATTCGCGGTGCGGTAGGGTATCGGGGGTTTTTGTGTCGGCGATTACCAGCCGGGGTTGGTAGAAGCTGCCGATCAGGTTTTTGCCATGGCGCGCGTTTATCGCTGTTTTACCGCCAACGGAACTGTCGACCTGCGCCAGTAGCGTCGTTGGCACCTGCACATAGTTGATACCGCGCAGCAGAACGCTGGCGGCGAAACCGGTGATGTCGCCGACAACGCCGCCACCCAGCGCGACCAAAGTGGTCGCGCGCTCGACACCGCGCTGCAGCAGGTTGTTGAGCAGATTTTCGAAAGAACTAAAGGATTTGGTTGTCTCGCCGGCGGGTAGGACGATAGTTTCGTGATCGATGCCGGCGGCGCTCAGACTTGCAGCCAAGCGGTTGCCCAGCAGGGACGCCACATTGGTATCAGTGATGATGTAGGCCCGCGGCGTGGTGATCCGCGATGCTATCTGTGCACCAGCATCGTCGACGAGACCGGGCCCCATAAGAATATCGTAGCTGCGTTGACCGAGGTCGATCGTGATCTGCTCGACCGGCCCACCTTTCGCGTGCGATGTCATGTTGCCTCCGCGACGCGGTAGGCTTCGATGGCATCCAACACGTGTTGCAGCGTTTCTTCTGCCGGCGCGTCGAAGCTGTCGACGACAATGTCGGCCAGCTGGTAGATTGGGTAGCGTTGTTCCATGAGGCGGATGAGTATTTCTCTAGGCTCGCCGTTTTTCAACAGCGGACGGTCGTTGCGGCGCGATGTTCGCCGCACCAGCGTATCGATGTTGGCGCGCAGCCAAACAGATATTCCCTTCGCGGCGATGCGTTCGCGAGTTTCGGCGTCCATGAACGCGCCGCCGCCGGTTGCCAGGACAACCGAAGGGCCGTCGAGCAGGCGAGCAATAACGCGCCGTTCACCATCGCGAAAGCTTTCTTCCCCCAGCCGGTCGAAGATATCTTCGATAGATGATCCCGCTGCCGCCTCTATCTCGTCGTCGGCATCGACGAAAGGCAAACCGAGGCGTACGGCCAGGCGGCGCCCGATTGATGTTTTTCCGGCGCCCATCAGGCCGACCATGACTATGGTCTCTTTTGTGGTATTCGGCACGTTAGGCGAGCCTTCTTGGCTGCTGTTGTCGTCCGTTGTTTGCTCAGACTCGGTCATTCGTTGCTATTGTACCGCCGTCGCGCTGCCCTGAAGCTTGTTGCGGCGCTTGCCGCGTAATCGCCATGTTTGCAACTTATCACAGCGGCGCTATATCTGTCGCGCGCCGCATCTATGAACAGGTGGTGGTGATGCGTCACCGCAATCGATTGGCTAGATAGACTGGAATAGGCGATATGGTGCTAAAAATATTAATAGCGTTAATCGTTGTGGTGGTAATTGGGGGTGCCGCGTTTCTGTCGACCTGGGATATTCCGGCGCCGAACCAACAAGTTGAAAAGGTGATACCAGATGATCGGTTCCCGCGCTGATTGGCGCTTGCGTGCGGCAACATTTTTTACGCTCGCCGCTGCCACTGTATTGCTGGTGCAGGGGCCGGGGTTTGCGCAATCCACAAATCCGGTATCGCTGGTTCCCCGTCCAGTAGACGATTCGGCGACGAAAGAAGATGGCCACGCTCCCAAAATTCCCCAGCGCGAAATGGAGCCTTTCGAGACCGTCCGGTCGATTCCCGGGACCGGCGACAGCAGTGTTAAAATTCGTGGCCTTAGTGAAGTCGACACCGATGCGGTCGGGCTGGCCGGACAGGGTGCCGGTGGGCTATCGACCGATATGTGGCGCGGCACGTCGCGCGTGGTTGCCGAGCGTTTGCTCACCGCAATACCCGAGCGTCTGGCCAGTAGTGCCGCACACGATTTGGCGCGCCGTCTTCTTCTAAATGCGGCTGAGCCGCCCGCTAGCGCGGGCGCTGGTGTCAGTTTGGTCAAATTGCGGGTCGAAAAATTGATTGCGCTTGGCGCCGCCGAAGATGCTGGGCGCTTGTTACGCGCCGTGTCGGCGCGTTCGGTGCCGCAATATCTAGTTGAATTGGCGGTGCAGGTGCGTTTGCTCATCCCCGACTTCGCCGGAGCGTGCCAGGTAGTTGAATCATTCAATACTGGATTCGTTTCGGAATTTAGCCAGAAGGCGTTGATTTTCTGCCAATTGCTGGAACAGGAATTTTTTGAGGCCGTGCTGGGTCTAGAGCTATTGCGCGAGCAGAACCTGGCTCAGGACGTGACATTTTTCGAATTGGCCAACGCCGTTATTTCTGGCGCGACGCCGACCTCCGAACAACTCGCCGCACCGGGTCAAGCCAATTCCCTGAACCTGGCGCTGATTCGCATTTCTGGGGCCCAGGTGCCGCCCTGGTTCGCCGAGGCGGATGAACCCAGTGTACTCAAAGCCGTCGCCATCACGCGCGATGCGGATCGCGAAACTCGCCTGACGGCGGCGCGCGGCGCGGCCATGTGGGGGGCTTTGTCGACGGCGGAGCTGGCTGACATTTATGCCGGATTGGATATCAGTGATGATGAAATCGCATCTGTGTTGTTGGAACCGGAAATTGCTTCCGCGGGACTGCGCTTGGCAGCCATGTATCTTGCCGCCGAACGCCAGAATGTCGCCGTGGCGCGGGCCGAGGTGCTACGCGAGATGTGGCGGATCGCAGCGGAACATCAGGACTGGCGGCTGGCGGCAAAGCTGACGGCTCCGCAACTGCTTCTGGTGCAACCGGTGCCGGTATTTTTATGGTTCGCCGGCGACGCCATGGCCGTGAGTTTGGTTGCCGGTAAAGTGGAACAGGCGCTGGAATGGTTTCAGATCGCAGACGGTCGTAGCGGCGGCGACGAGACTGTCGCCAATGCCCTAACGGCCATGTGGCCAGCGTTGCGCATGGCGGCCAGTGGCGAAACGGTAACCCAGGCGAGCGGCGTTCAGGCTTGGGTCTTCGATCAATCCAGGCAGCGAAATATCACCGTTGTTCCTGGCGCAACCGGTCCAAGTTCGGTGCGCCGAGAACGGCTGCCGTGGGACGAACTTCGTTTGTCAGACTGGATCGCGATGCAAGAAGCTAATGGTGGGCAGGGTGCCGTTAGCGTCGCAACCGTGTTGGCTTTGTTCGACGCGCTAGGCGAACAGGTGTCCGACGATTTTTGGCTGCGTGCCAAAGTTGGCGAGCCGACATCGAGGGCGTTTCCCGCGCTCGGTGTCTGGATTGGTTTGCAGCGCGCGGCCAATGCTGAAAAAGTAGCCGAAACCGTTTTATACGCCTTACTCACCCTAGGCGAAGAGGAAGTCACACAGCTTCATCCGGTGGCGATCCATTCGATCGTCGGAGCTTTGCGGCGCGTCGGCCTGACGGATGCAGCACGCGCAATTGCCCTTGAGGTTGCCGTAGCGTCGGCGCCATGAATCCAACCAAAAATAGTGGCGTAGAAAAAACACCGCCCGAGGCAGTCAGCCGTTACCTCGAAGCCTTCCTCGAAATGCTCATCGCCGAACGCGGCGTGGCAGCCAACACGATTGCGTCGTACAAGCGCGACCTTGCCGACTGCGCCGGCGTACTGACCGGCTCAAAAGGTTCTCCAAAGGCCGTGCTGGACACCGCTAGCTCGCAGTCCTTACGGCGCTATCTAAAAAAGCTAAAAGCGCGCGGCATGGCACCGAGAACGGTGGCGCGGCGAATATCGGCGCTACGCATGTTCTACCGTTTTCTCCATGCCGAGGGCTTACGCTCCGACGATCCAGCGAGTGTGCTCGAAAGCCCCCGGCAAGGCCGCTCGCTACCGAAAATTTTAAGCGAAGAAGAGGTGTCGGCGTTATTGGATGCGGCATCGCAGCGTCCCGGACCGGAAGGGCTGCGCCTCAAGGCGCTCGTCGAATTGTGCTACGCGACCGGAATGCGGGCCAGCGAGTTGGTTGGTCTGCCTCTGGCTACGGTGCAACGCGATCCGCGGGTGATCGTCGTGCGCGGCAAGGGCGACCGCGAGCGCATGGTGCCGTTGAACGAACCGGCCCGAGCGGCGGTACGCGCTTATTTGGACGTGCGTGAAAATTTTCTGCACGGCGGCCGTGCCAACCCCTACCTATTTCCGGGCCGCGATGGCCGTCCGATCTCGCGGCAACGCTTTTTCCAATTGTTGAAAGAGTTGGCGAGCGCCGCCGGTATCGAACAGCAGCGGGTCAGTCCACACGTGTTGCGCCATGCCTTCGCAACACATCTTTTGAACAATGAGGCCGACTTGCGCAGCGTGCAAAAAATGCTCGGCCATGCTGACATATCGACCACTCAGATCTACACCCACGTCCTCGACGAACGGCTGCGCCAGCTGGTGAACGAACGACACCCGCTTGCCCGCGCAGCATCTGGCCATTAGATAGCGCCCATGCGTCACTTTCTGGACTTCGAAAAATCGATCGCCGAATTGGAAGGCAAGATCGAAGAGCTTCGCCACCTTTCCGATAGCGAAGAACTCAACATCGCCGACGAGGTCGGCAAGCTCGAGGCGCAGACCGAAAAGTTGCTGCGCCAGACCTACGGCAAGTTAACGCCGTGGCAATGCGTACAGGTCGCTCGGCATCCCAACCGGCCTCATGCGTCCGACTATATCGACGCGCTGATTACCGATTTCACGCCGCTGGCCGGTGACCGGGCCTACGCCGAAGACCGCGCTATCATTGGCGGCTTCGGCCGTTTTCGCGGTTGGTCGGTGACGGTTATCGGACACGAGAAGGGCAGCGATACCGATGGGCGCATCGCACATAATTTCGGCATGGCTCGTCCCGAAGGTTACCGTAAGGCGCAGCGCCTGATGGCGATGGCCGACCGCTTTGGGCTGCCGGTGATCACGCTGGTCGACACACCGGGCGCTTATCCCGGTGCTGGCGCGGAGGAACGCGGTCAGGCCGAAGCCATCGCGGAGTCCATACGATCGTGCCTCGCCCTGCGGGTACCGTTGGTCTCGGTGGTGATCGGCGAGGGCGGTTCCGGCGGTGCTATCGCGTTGGCCACCGCCAATACGGTTTTGATGCTTGAGCACGCGATTTATTCGGTGATATCGCCGGAGGGCTGCGCGTCGATCCTGTGGCGCGATGGTGAGAAGGCGCGCGACGCCGCCGAGGCGCTGCGCATCACCTCGGCCGATCTGCTGGAATTTTCGATAATCGATACCATCGTCGAAGAACCACTGGGCGGTGCCCACCGTGATGTTGAGGACGCCGCGAACCGGGTCGGCCACGCTGTGGCCGATGCGCTCGATGCGCTGCGCGGTCTCGATGGCAACACGTTACGGTCGCGCCGGCGCGAGAAATTCCTCAAAATGGGAAAATCAGGCCTAGCGTAACGGCACTGCAGATCAGTTTACCCTATCTTACTACCCAGCACGAACCCCTGTTCGCGCTCGATGTCGCCCAAGACTTCGGCCTGGTCGGAAAACGGC
>CAZHBA010000090.1:0-31213 GCA_964530225.1 uncultured Rhodospirillaceae bacterium
CATCTGGGCAATGCGGGGTATATATGGATGTAGGTGGTGGAACACAGTTTCCCCCAGCCGGCATCACCCAACAGCTCGATCGGGTGGTAGCGAGTTTTGTATGACATCTTGTCACAGTCTTCGATCCAGTACCCTAAATAAACGTAGGACAGTCCGATGCTAGCTGCGGTTTCGACCAGCCACAGGATCATAAAATTTCCCAGGCCGCGGTCGTATTCTTTGGGATCATAATAGCTGTAGACGGCCGAAAATGCATCGCTAATACGGTCGATCAAGCAACCGGCAATTAGTTCGCCATCCTTACTGCGAAACTCCAAAAGTTGCGTGGCTACTACCGTGTCTTCGATCATTGCCCGGAAATCGGAGAAGGTCATCGCGGCCATTTCTCCATCGCCGTGGCGGTTGCGCTGATATTCAGCAAATATCGAATAGTGCTCGTCGGTCGCGACCGGTTCCAGGAGGGTGGCGGACAGGTCGCCATTGCGCCGTAATATCCGTCGTTCCGAGCGAGTTGGATGGAATTGTTCGGCGACAATACGAACCGGGACACAGCCGGTACAGCCGGGGCAGGCCGGCCGGTACACAATGTGGTGCGAGCGGCGGAAGCCCGCCCGGATCAGGGTCTCGTGCTGTTCCTGTGCCTGAACCCCACGTAATTCGGTAAACAAGTTACGCTCGTTATGGCCAGACAGATAAGGGCACGGCATCGGGCCGGTACGGTAAAAAATAAGAGGGGGCTTCGAGGCAAGGCTGGTCATCGATGTCAGTGCGCTGAGTTCGTTTAAATAGCGCTCCGAACGTACTATGAAGTGCGTTGTCAATCAGGACTGTATCGATAACCACCGGAAGCGGCAAACCCTCGTGATGGGGTCAACCACTAGCGGAGTTTGCGCGGTCTGAGCTCAATTCCTAATTTGAATAGCCGTGGTTTTGTAGGGAACGCTGTCGGTATGGCCGGAGAACGAGACCTTGTTAGGCATCTGAGTTACGACTTCCGTTACCAAGCTGATCAGCTTTACCAGATGGTGAAAACGGGTGGTGCCTTCCGTAGTCTCTGCAACGAAGTCAGGCACCGTACTACCTATCTGCAATGCTATCCCTCTGTCTCTTATCTTGTCCTGTTGAATTCAGCTTGTTGAGAAAATATCGTGCCGCTTATTTTATGATTATTTTGATTTTTTAACGCCATGAAAATTAGTCGAGCGTGTGCTGTTTGCAAGTGAGCGGATTGAACTATTATCCTCCACGCGGCGATACGATTGTCGTATCTTCGGGCCGTGTGTCCTGCGTAAGTTGCCAATAGGCAATGTGATCCTGGATGGCGCTTAAAATCACCGTGGCTTTGGTATCCAGCCCGTATTCCATGATCGCTGGCTCCTGCAGTTCCATATCGATCCAGATTTTCTGCAACCAAGAAAAAGGCGGCACCATTGAGGGCGTGGATTTTGGCGTCTGGATAAATTTGAACAGCAAATACGGGCCGCGCCGTGACCGGGTCAGGGCGCTGACGATGCCGCGGCGTACCGAACTGGAGTGGGCGATAAAATCGATCTCCCGCCAAGGTACGATATCGACATGCCAGTCACGCACGTAAATCCCATCGGTACCGACTACCACTTGCGGGCGGCGGTCGCGGATGCGGTTAGCGGTCAGGTAGGCCCAGATCAAAAATATGGCGACGATCGCGCCGATAACGCGTACTGCGTCGTTTTGGATGTTCAAGACGAAAAACGGCAGCAGTCCCAAAACAATACAAATGGCCAAAATGGCTACCAGCTTCAGGATATGTATGACGGGGTTGTAGTAAACGAAGAACGGCGGCGGCGCGGCGCTTTTGCGGTTTTCCTCATCGGCGTTGGTCATGCGCTTAAACGTCGTTGAGGAGACGTGCGGCGTCTACGGCAAAATAAGTCAAAACACCGTTACAGCCAGCCCGTTTAAACGACACCAGAACTTCCATCATGGCTTTGGTCAGGTCAACAGCATCGGCCTCGCCGGCGAATCGGATCATGGCGTACTCGCCACTGACATTGTAGGCGAATGTTGGTACGCCGAAACGTTCCTTCACCCGCCAGATGATATCGAGATAGGGCAGGCCCGGTTTTACCATCACCATGTCAGCGCCCTCGGCGATGTCGAGCGCGACCTCGCGCAGCGCTTCGTCGGTATTTCCGGGATCCATCTGATAGGTGTCCTTGGTTTCTCCGGCGAGAAAGCCAGAGCTGTCGATGGCGTCGCGGAACGGGCCATAAAAAGCCGAGGAATACTTGGCAGCGTAGGACATGATCTGAGACCGTTCAAAGCCCGATGTATCAAGGGCTTCGCGGATCGCGCCAACGCGCCCATCCATCATGTCCGAAGGCGCGACGACATCGCATCCAGCCTCGACCTGAACCAGGGTTTGGCGGCACAGTGCTTCGATGGTTTCGTCGTTAACCACGTGTCCATCGCGGACGATACCGTCATGACCGTCGGAATTAAATGGGTCAAGGGCAACATCGCAAACGATGCCGAGGTCGGGGTGCGCGTCCTTGATGGTGCGGATGGCCTGGCAGACCAGGTTGTTCGGATTCCACGCCTCTTCGCCCTTCGGCGATTTCAAGCTGGGGTCGATTGCCGGAAAGATAGCCACCGCCGGGATACCCAATGACTTCGCTTCGCCAACGGCGGCCGGCAACAGGTCGACGGATCGGCGCACCACCCCTGGCATGGTTTGAATCGTTTCTGCGGTGTCGGTGCCGTCGCGCACGAAAAGCGGCAAAATTAAATCGTCGGGACTAAGTTGATTCTCACGCACCATCCGCCTCGACCAGTCATAACGCCGGTTCCGGCGCATGCGGGTCTGTGGGTAGGCGCCAACAGGTGTGGTGGGTCCGCGGCTCATGTCACTTAGTATTTTCCATATCGAAGTACATCATGACGGCAACATAGCGTTCCCGGCATACAGCCGCCATGTCTTCATTCCTAAAAACATTTAACCGGCGCTTGCGTTGGACGAACTAGCTGATTCAACATCGTCATGCATTGGTACGCCATCTTGTGAGTTCGAAAGAAAACACCACAGGGGAGGAGCGTCATGCACATCCAAAAGTCATCGTTAACTTGTATCCGGCTTTACCGGCCGACTACGACGCCGAATTCTATAAGAACATCTACGGCTCGTTCTTCCCGTTCCTGATTGGTGGCGTCGAAGGCGACGAGGTGATGATCCAACGCATGATCGATAGAGGCATCGTCATCGGCGGCAATGTCGACGATGCGATCGCCGAGTGGAAGCATACTTACTCGCGCATCCCGTCGGAGTATCTGTGCCTGATCTGGCATTACGCTAAGTGCCAAAAACAGACCGTGATTGACGAACTGGAAACCTTTATGACTAAGGTATTGCCGGAGCTCGAAATCACAGATTACGAAACGTCGATCGCCGCCGAATTAGGAATGACCGGAATATCCGGTGTTCCGTCTCTTGAACGGCCGGCGGGTTCAAGCATAATAAATCCGGGAGTTATTGGAGGGAGACAAAAATGGCTGAACGCAAGGTTATCGTTACCATCGCGCCGACCGGCGGCATGGCAAGCAAGGAACAGAATCCGAACATCCCGACGCAGCCGGAGGAGATTGCCGACGATGTCTACCGCTGTTACGACGCCGGTGCGAGTATCGTCGCGGTGCACGCACGCCGGCCCGACGACGAGGCGACATGTGATCCGGCCATCTACGGCCGCATCAACGAACTGATCCGCGAAAAGTGCGACATCATTATCAACAACTCGACCGGCGGCGGCATCAACGGCGATATGATCAAACAAGGCGAAAACGGCTATCCCGAGATCGCGTGGGAAGAGCGTCTCAAGGGTATGGAGGCGGGTGCCGAGATGTGCACGCTTGATCCGACAACAATCATTGCTACGTTCGAGGGCCGGGAAATCTTGATGAACACCTCGCCCCAGCGCTGCCGCGAGTTGGCGATGAAGATGAAGGATAGGGGTATCAAGCCCGAGTGGGAGGTGTTCAGCCCAACCCATCTGCTACAGGACGTGATGACCTTGCTGAAGGATGGGCTCGACGGGCCGCCGCACTTCATTAACTTCGTGCTCGGCGCTGGCCGCGGCTTCCAGGGAGCAATGCCATATACGCCAAAAATATTGCAGGCGATGGTCGACTTGATGCCTGAGAATGCGGTCTTCAACGTCAGTGCTATCGGCCCGGCGCAACTCAACGCCGCGCTGCAATCGCTGCTGCTCGGTGGCCATGTGCGCGTCGGCCTTGAGGACAATCTGTATTACGAGCGCGGCGTGCTGGCGAACAATGTTCAACTCGTCGAGCGCATCGTGCGTGTTATTCACGAGCTCGGCATGGAGCCCGCGACGCCGGCTGAGGCTCGCGAGATCATCGGGCTGCCAGCGCTGTAGGGCGCGGCGGCCGGGCAGCAGTTCTCTACATTGTCGAAGGCGCGCCGAAGCGCGTGGTCTGCTCTCTTGCTAGCTTGCGGTCTCGGTGCTCAGGGTTATTATCGCTGCGCTAGGGTAGGAGAGGCGCAGGTCCGTGGATTTTCAGCTCACCGAAGAACAGGTCACTATTCAGGATATGGCGCGCGGTTTCGCCACCGGCGAAATGCTGCCCCACGCCGCAGAGTGGGACGAAAAGGCGATCTTCCCAACTGATACATTACGCCAGGCAGCGGCGTTGGGATTTGCCGGTATCTATTGCGCCGAAACTCATGGGGGATCGGGACTTGGGCGGCTCGACGCCGCACTCATCTTCGAAGAACTGGCGGCGGCTTGCCCCTCGACCGCGGCCTATATCTCGATCCACAACATGGCGTCGTGGATGATCGACCGGTTCGGCAACGACGAGGTGCGCGCTCGGCTGCTGCCGAAGCTGACGACCATGGAGCATTTCGCTAGCTACTGCCTGACCGAGCCGGGCGCGGGGTCCGATGCGGCGTCGCTCAGTTCCCGTGCTGTGCGTGACGGCGAGGAATATGTCATCAACGGTGAGAAGGCGTTTATTTCCGGTGGCTCGGCCTCCGATATTTACGTGTGCATGCTACGCACTGGCAGCGACGGCGCCGATGGCATCTCGTGCATCGCCGTGGAAAAAGATTCGCTGGGCCTCAGCTTTGGCAAGCTGGAGAAGAAGCTCGGCTGGAACAGTCAACCGACGGCGGCGGTGATCTTCCAGAATTGTCGGGTACCGGTCGCCAACCGCATCGGCGAGGAGGGTGACGGCTTTAAGATCGCCATGCAGGGGCTCGATGGCGGGCGTATAAATATTGGTGCCTGTTCAGTTGGCGGCGCGCACGCTTGTCTGGAGTTGGCCCGCGAGCACACCAAGACACGCAAACAGTTCGGCCAACCGCTCGCCGAATTTCAGGCACTACAGTTTCAACTCGCCGATATGGCGACTAAACTAGAAACGGCACGTGTCATGCTCCATCGGGCGGCGTGGATGCTCGATAACGGCACCCCCGGCACCACGACGGCGGCGGCAATGGCCAAACGCCTGGCGACCGACCAGGGCTTCGACGTGGTCAACCGGGCGCTGCAACTGCATGGCGGTTACGGCTATCTAAAAGAGTTCCCGATCGAACGTTATCTGCGCGACCTGCGCGTACATCAAATCCTAGAGGGCACCAATGAGATTATGCGCGTAATTATCGCCCGCGATTTTCTGAGGCAGTAGAAAAGCAAAAAGATGTCCGATACCGCGGAAGTCATACTCGAGGAACGGGGGAACCTCGGGGTCATCACGTTGAACAAGCCGCAGGCGTTGAATGCGCTATCGCTGGCCATGATCGCGGTTATAGAACCACAACTCCATGCTTGGGCTAGCGACGACAATATTGCTGCGGTGGTTATTCAGGGTGCCGGCGATCGCGTTTTCTGCGCTGGCGGCGATATCCAAGATCTTTATGAAAAGCGCGGTAACAACTACGGAGCGATCTATTTCACCGCCGAATACTCCCTGAACGTCACCATCTTCAATTATCCCAAACCTTACATCGCGCTGATGGACGGTGTGGTCATGGGCGGTGGCGTCGGAGTATCGGTCCACGGCTCGCATCGGGTCGTGACCGAACGAACACTCTTCGCCATGCCCGAAACCGGCATCGGCCTGTTTCCGGACATCGGCGCCAGTTGGTTCCTGACGCGGTGCCCCGGAGAGATTGGTATGTATCTGGGGCTAACCGGTTATCGCATGCGCGCCGCGGACTGTTTGTATGCCGGCATCGGCGATGTCCACATTCCGTCGGATAACCTCGACGCCGTGATTGACGCGCTCGTCAGTACGCCGCCCGAAGCCGATGTGATCAGTGCTGTATTGTCGCAGTTTTCAGCCGATCCGGGTCCCAATAAACTTGCTGAGTACCGCGCCGCTATCGACCGGTGTTTTTCCGCCACTAGTGTTGAAGCGATCCTCACGCGGCTGGCCGCCGAAGACAGCGTCTGGGCGGATGGAACCGCTGGTGTTATCGGCACCAAATCGCCGACCAGCTTGAAGGTGTCGTTTCGCCAACTGCGGATCGGCCCGACGTTGAAACGTTTCGAAGACGTGATGGCAATGGAATTTCGAATTGGCGACCGCTGTTATCACGGCAACGACTTATTCGAAGGCATCCGGGCGGTTGTTATTGACAAGGACGGGGCGCCGAACTGGCAGCCACCGGACCTGGCTGGAGTCAGCGAGACCGACGTGGACGAATATTTTGTACCCGTGGCCGACGAGCCGGATTTCGGCTAACGCTGAGCGCAAAAAGGAGAGAAACCATGGCTAGAATCGGATTTATCGGGCTGGGTAATATGGGTGGCCCCATGGTGGCTAATCTTATCGCAGCGGGACACGACGCGGCTGTGTTTGATATTGCACCGGAGGCGGTCGAGAGAGCAGTTGCGGCCGGAGCGACGCCGACCGATGATGCCGCTGCAGCCGCGGCGGGTGCGGAGATGGTAATTACCATGCTGCCAGCCGGCCAGCACGTGCGCTCCGTATACGTCGACGATGACAAGGTAATCGATACCGTCGGGGAAGGGGCATTGCTGATCGATTCCTCGACGATCGACGTCACCACGGCTCGCGAAGTGATCGCCATCGCTACCGATAAGGGACTGGAAATGATTGATGCGCCGGTATCGGGTGGCGTCGGCGGTGCTACGGCAGGAACGCTGACGTTTATGTGCGGTGGTGCCGATAGCGCCTATCAGCGCGCGGAGCCGATTCTCGCCGCTATGGGCAAGAATATATTCCATGCCGGTGGGCCCGGTAGCGGTCAGGCGGCCAAGGTTTGCAACAATCTTATGCTGGCCATAGAAATGATCGCGGTCAGCGAAGGGTTCCAACTGGCCGAAAAGCTTGATCTCGATGCCCAAAAGCTGTGGGATATTGCCTCGACGGCAACCAGCCAGTGCTGGGCGATGACGAGTTATTGCCCCGTTCCCGGTCCGGTGCCGTCTTCGCCGGCAAACCGCGACTATGAGGCGGGATTTACGGTGGCAATGATGCTCAAAGATCTGAAATTGTCCCAGGAGGCCGCTGCCGCTTCGGGAGCCAATACGCCTCTGGGAGAGCACGCCACCCGGCTCTACGATGTCTTCGCTAGTTTGGGCGATAACGCGGTCCTCGATTTTTCGGCCATAATTCGCCAAATACAGGGCCGCTAACACGCGGTTATCAAATTTTGGAGAGGTTTTGGTTAAATTGCCTTAAGCCATCCTCAACCACTTAAAGGGATAATCGGGAACTTTTAAATCACATCAAACCTAAGAGGGTAGATGGTGAAGCAGGTGACCTATTCACCATTAATTTGCTTGAGCGCATGCATTGCCAGTTTCTCGAGGTTATTAAGAATGAACTCGACAGCACCGATGTTATGGACATCAACAACGTCCAGGCGTTGATTTTCTACAATATTGGCGGTGAGGAGCTGACCGTCGGCGAATTAATCCTGTGGGGCTACTATTTGGGCTCTAACGTTTCGTACAACGTCAAAAAGATAACCGAAAACGGCTATCTGCATCATGAATGGTCGTCGCACGACCGCCGCTCGGTCCGCGTAAAGCTGACTGAGAAGGGTCTGGAGCAGAACTGCGCTCTGGAGACGATATTCGAGCGCCACAGCGACCAAGTGGTTGATAACCTCGGCCCCGCCGAGATCCTGCTGGCCCAGGTCAACGAGATCCTGCGCGGCATCGAGGGTTTTTGGCTGCAGCAGCCCGGTTTCGGATTGCATGCTTCGGAATTCAGCCGCGTTGAGACCGCCGCTTAAGCCGATTCACACAACTAAACCTCACCATACAGCGTGGCCTTGCCTGCGCTGTTTGTTTTTGGGCGGATACGGCTTTAGTGGGTTAAATTCAGGCTCAGCAGTTCGCCGGGGTTCGACGCGTGCTGCTTGAGTTCCATGCGAAGCTTTTCGAGCGCTTTGGCTTCGATCTGACGAATACGCTCCTTACTCACGCCGAAGCTCTCGCCGATTTCTGCGAGCGTACTCTTGTCGTTCTCGAGAAAGCGCCGTGTGATAATCTTACGCTCGCGTTCGCTCAGCGTATCCAGCGCCTCTTGCAGCCATTCTGAGCGGGTTTCGCCGTCGATCTGAGACGCGGTAAGTTCCTCCGGATTTGGACCGTTATCGGCGAGCAGGTCCTGAAACTCTATGTCGTCCTCGGCATTCATAGTGGCGTTAAGCGAATTGTCGTCGCCACCCAAATGCGCCTCCATGCGCACGACATCTTTGACCCGAACAGCGAGCTGTTCGGCAACCGCTTCACGGTCGAAATCGGTCAATTCACCATCGGCACCGGTTGCCAGCTTGGCTCGCACCCGGCGCAGGTTGAAGAACAACCGCCGTTGTGCTGGCGTCGTGGCGACGCGCACGATCGACTTGTTGCGTAGGACATGGTCCTGAATTGCCGCCATGACCCACCAGGATGCATACGTCGAAAACCGCACATTGCGTTCCGGGTCGAACCGTTGCGCCGCTTCCATCAGGCCGACATTGCCTTCTTGCACCAGATCGCTAACCGGCAGGCCGTAGCCGCGGAACTTCCAGGCAATGCGAAGGACAAATCGGGCATAAGCTTCGATCAGTTCGTGCAGGGCATCCTCGTCCTTGCCATTGCGCCATCGGCGTGCGAGGTCAAACTCGTACTTGCGCTCGAGCACCGGCGCGCGCATGACCGAGGCCGCATAACGGCGGTTTCCGCGCTCAATATCTTGCGGTGCAAAACCAGCCATGTGACATTCCTTTTGACAATCCGCCACCTTGATCTATATCCAACATGGCGTGCTGGGGTGTTTGGTGTCGATTTTCTATGGTCAAAGAATATAGAGGATGAAATTGGGAAGCGCAAGATATTATCGACTCGATACTATCAGGTCGTTATACAGCCCACAAAATAGCCGAGATTGACATCATGGCGATTAACTTTAAAAAAATTCCTCAATCTATTGAAAAAAATGAAAATTTAACGCGGATGTTGGACCGTATCGGCCGCATGGCGCGGGGCCTGCAATATTCCCACGGCCTCAACCCAGCTCAATGGGATAGTCTGCGTTTTGTTGCCCGCGCTAACCAGCCGTCGTGTACTCCAGGCGGGTTAGCCGCGTTTTTGGGTACCACCAAAGGAACCGCCAGCCAGACCCTGAAAGCGCTGGAAAAAAAGGGCTATGTGCGCCGTATCGCCAACAAATCTGACAAACGGGTACGTCATCTGGCGATCACCGAAGCTGGTGAGGCCTTGCTGCGCGACGATCCACTCAACTGTCTGGATATTGCCGTCCGTGGCTTGGCGCCGGAATTATCCGTGTCGCTGTCTTCGGCTTTGTCCCATCTCTGTGGAGAGATGCAAAGCCGTTGCGGCAGTACTGAGTTCGGTGTGTGTACGCGCTGCGGCCATTACGAGGGCGAGACAAGGGGCGGCACCATGCGCTGCGGGTTGAAAAGCATGGAGTTACCGTGCACTGACGCCGGTAAGCTGTGCGTTAGCTTCAAACCGGATGCCGGAAATTGTGGAAGCTGTGATTAGCGTGGCGCCTATCGCCACGCAGCTAAGCGTGGCTGGCTTATTTCCAACTCAAACCCCAAAAATCTATAAGTCTTCGTCACTTTCCGCCAAGCGTACGAGAGCATCGTAGCGGCGAAATTGGGAGCGCAGGTGGACGATGGCGAGCACCGCGAGTCCAATTATGATTGGCCATCCCCATTGGGTCTCGAAAATTCCGGCGTCGACGAACAGAAAAATTGCCACGCCGAAGGAAATTACGTACGACAGTGCTAGGCCAGCCATGAGGACCAGCAGCCGCTTGCGCAGATGTTTGACGGCGTCTTGTTTATTCACAAGCGGCTCATTCGTTTGGCCCGGGCGGTTTTAGGCGCAAGCCACCGCTGAGGAGGTGGCGGACCAACAAGAAGTCTGCCAGCCAAAACACTGCGCCAACGATCACCACTAACCAACCCCAATCTTCTTCGAAGAACCCGGCGATCCAGACGATATACAGAAATCCCACGTAGGAAATCACAAACCCGCCGCCGATAATCAAGATGATCGGCCTTGGGCCCGACCGGGCTCTTTGTGTCGGCTCAGGAAGCACCATAATTGCTACTCGAGCGAACTACCCTTCGATATCGGGTAGAATCACTTGGGTATTCCGTTTGACAAAAACCCTAATCAAATAGAAGTCGGCAACGAAAAACAACGCACCACCGACAATCCTAATCCAACTTCAATCCTCCTGCAGGAGGCCAGTATGGTTGATTATGTAGATGTAGGAACCGAAAATTAGCACGAGAGCAACACCGCTAGCCCAGTTGATAGTGGTATAGTCGACTGGCTTAGCCGCACGGGATCTTGTGGAACCATCAGGCTTATCCGGTAAACGCCTGAATGCCGGTTTGCGCCCGGCCGAGGATCAGCGCGTGAATATCGTGGGTGCCTTCGTAGGTGTTGACGGTCTCCAAATTCATCACATGGCGGATGACGTGGAACTCGTCGACGATGCCGTTGCCGCCGTGCATGTCGCGGGCGACGCGGGCGATGTCGAGGGCCTTACCGGCATTATTGCGCTTTAACAGTGAGATCATTTCCGGCGTCGCCCGATCGTCGTCCATTAGACGACCCAGACGCAGGCAGGCGGTTAGGCCCAGGGTGATCTCGGTCTGCATGTCAGCGAGTTTCTTTTGCACCAGTTGCGTTGCTGCCAGCGGCTGGCCGAACTGCTTGCGGTCGAGGGTATATTGCCGTGCCGCGTGCCAGCAGAACTCGGCCGCACCCAACGCCCCCCAGGAAATGCCGTAGCGCGCCTTGTTGAGGCAGCCGAAGGGGCCGCCCAAGCCGTGAGCGTTGGGTAGCTTGTTTTCCGCTGGCACGAATACCTCGTCCATTATCACCTCGCCGGTCGGCGAGGCGCGCAGCGAGAACTTGCCTTCGATCTTTGGCGCGGACAGACCCTTCATGCCCTTTTCTAAAATGAACCCACGGATCGTGTCCTCATCGTCCTTGGCCCAAATCACGAAGACGTCAGCGATCGGCGAATTGGAAATCCACATTTTTGCGCCGTGCAGGACAAAGCCGCTTTTGGTTGAACGCGCGCGGGTCACCATGCTGCCCGGGTCGGAGCCGGAATTGGGCTCGGTTAGACCGAAGGCGCCGACCCATTCGCCGGTCGCCAATTTGGGCAGATATTTGCACCGCTGTTCTTCCGAGCCATAGGTGTAGATTGGCCACATAACCAGCGACGATTGTACCGACAGCGCCGAGCGGTAACCGGAATCGACACACTCGACTTCGCGCGCGATCAAGCCATAACAGACGTTATTAACCCCAGCGCAGCCGTAGTCAGTGGGCAGGGTCGAGCCGAGCAAGCCCAATTCGCCCAACTCGTTCATGATTTCGCGGTCGAAGCGCTCGTGGCGATTTGCCTCAAGGATACGCGGCATCAGTTTGTCCTGGCAATAGGCCCGCGCGGTGTCGCGCACCATGCGTTCGGCTTCGGTTAGCGCGTCATCGAGCAGGAGGGGGTCGTCCCATTGAAAACGAGCCTTTTCGCCGCCGGTGGTTTTTTGCTGTGCAGGAACGTCGCTTGCCAAGCTCATGGTTTTTCCAATGTCGGGTTTAAGGGCGCCTACCAGAGTATCCGGAAATCCTTAATGTTCCTTGGTTTCGAAATCGGCTGGTGTGATGACCTCAAGCAATTCACAATCGTCCGACATGTAGAGCGCGTCATGGACCAGGCCGTCGGGCTGATAGAAGCAGTCCCCCTTGCGGACCGTGATTTCGCCTTCATCCTCGATCCAGAACTGCGCCTCGCCCTGCAGCACATAGACCATCTGAAAGCCGGTCGTGTGGCTATGCCGGCCCGTCGGCTGTTTGAAGCCGCCTTCGGCCATACGGATGACATGGGCGCCGTAGTCGTTTCCGGTGGCTTCGCGGATCCCCAGATCGCGATACTCGAATTCGGCGCGCAGGCCGGGGGCCCACTCGGCCTGATCGACGCGTTTAACGTTGAATTTGTGATTGTCGGCTTTCATGATCGCTATCTCCTTGATATTTGTCCGTTCTGGGGGTTCGGCAATTATATGGTGGGTTTGGGCGTGACCCTATGCGGGGCAGAGTTATGAATCCAGCCGGATCCCGACGTGGTACGGTCAAGTTGGCTGGATAGAGGGAAGTGTTGTTCGAATTTTTCGCCGTCGGCAATTCGGTGAAAGTTTGTGCCATCGACTCGGTTGCCATGGTCGAGGCGGTAATTTTAGGCCTGCCGGTGCCGACGAGGCAATGTTGAAAAGCCCGCTACAGAAACTGCGTCACGTTTTGGCGAAGAATGAGACGGTGCCCAACTCTGGATGAGCGAAAGGCGGACGATTTTGGCGTCCGCCTTCCAATTTGCTCTTGGTACCGTCTACTAAGCCGCGCGACGTTTGCCCAGGCCTATCTTTTTAGCGAAAGCCGAACGCTGCTTGGCATAATTTGGCGCCACCATGGGATAGTCTGAAACAAGTCCCCACTTGGCACGGTAGTCTTCGGGGCTGAGGCCATAAGCAGTGCGCAAATGGCGTTTTAGCATTTTGAGTCTTTTGCCGTCTTCCAAACAGATCAAATAGTCAGCAGTAATTGACTTTTTAATCGATACCGCCGGCTTCTGTTTTGCTTTGGCGGTTGTTTCCGTACGCCCATCTAGCCCTGACAGGCTGGCATATACGGATTTGATTACATCGGGAATCTGTGTCTCGCCAACGCTGTTCTGTCCGACGTAAGCCGCGACGATTTGCGTAGTCATTTGCAACACATCAGTATGCGGCAAATTATCACTAGCGTCCTGTGTCATATTCCTCTTCCTCAGTCTTTGATGCCGAGATTTATTCCGCAAATAAATGGCTGTAAGTCCAATTCGGTAAAGTTCAGCTGTAATAATGTGACGGGTTGTTGCTTACGAGTCACCCCAGCAGTGAAATTTTTTTATCGCTAATTCGCTTGAAAAACAGCTTTCTTTATTGTGTATCCATGCGTGCTTCTTCCTTTGTTCCATAAAAGCCAGTCAATTTGCGAGAATACGAATTTACTAATTAACGCGACAGGTTGTGCCGGGTTGGCAGCGTGAGACGAGATATGGTAAGCGTTCGGCCAACTGGGACGTTGTCGTCGCGCCGTAACGGATATGTAAAATGACCAAAATTACCGTTGCGCTGGCCGCTGACCACGGCGGATTTGAGATCAAGGAAGAATTGAAGCCCGAACTCGAAAAGATGGGCGTTGATTGCATCGATTTGGGCACTGATAGCGTAGATTCGGTCGATTATCCGGATTTTGGCCGTGCAGTTGCCGATGCCATTGCCGATGGCCGGGCCGAGCGGGGTGTGATTATCTGCGGTACCGGTATCGGCATTGCCATAGCTGCCAATCGGGTGGGCGGCATTCGCGCCGCCGTGTGCCATGACGCGACCACCGCGCGCCTAGCCCGCGAACATAACGATGCCAATGTGCTGGCGTTTGGTGCACGCATCATCGGCAGAGAAGTCGCGATAGACTGTTTGCGCACGTTTTTGTCGACACCGTTCGAAGGCGGCGCGCGTCACACGCGCCGCGTCGCTAAATTGAGCTGAGTGAATTACGCCGAGATTTTGATTAGGGAATTCGACTTGCATGACCAGTGAAGCAACAATTACTGACGTTTGCGGCAACGACTTTTTTCAACAGGATCTCGCTACCGCCGACCCCGATCTCGCGGCTGCGATAAATGGCGAATTGCACCGGCAGCAAGATCAAGTCGAACTGATCGCGTCGGAAAACATCGTATCCCAGGCGGTGCTGGAAGCCATGGGCTCGGTGCTGACCAATAAGTACGCCGAAGGTTATCCGGGACAGCGATATTACGGCGGTTGCGAATTTGTCGATGAGGCCGAGCAATTAGCAATCGATCGGGCAACCGAGCTTTTCGATTGCGAGTTTGCCAACGTGCAACCACACTCGGGTTCGCAGGCAAATCAGGCCGTCATGCTGGCGCTCTGTAAGACCGGCGATACGATACTCGGTATGTCGCTGGCTGCCGGCGGACACTTGACCCATGGCGCGCCGCCGAACCTTTCCGGCAAGTGGTTTAATGCGGTTCAATACGGTGTGCGCCGCGACGATGCACTGATCGATTTCGACGAGGTTGAGCGGTTGGCGCGCGAACACAAGCCCAAGATTATCATCGCTGGCGGGTCTGCCTACCCTCGGGTCATCGATTTTGAGCGGTTTCGTTCGATCGCTGATGAAACCGGCGCCTTGCTGGTCGTCGACATGGCGCACTTCGCTGGACTGGTAGCCGGTGGCGTCCATCCAAGTCCGTTACCCCATGCCGACTTGGTCACCACGACGACCCACAAGACTCTCCGGGGTCCGCGTGGCGGTATGATCCTGTCGCGCGACGCGGAGTTGGGGAAAAAGATCAATTCGGGGGTTTTTCCAGGTCTGCAGGGCGGACCATTGATGCACATCATCGCAGCCAAAGCGGTTGCGTTCGGTGAAGCTCTGCGGCCGGCGTTCAAGGAGTATGCGGGTAGCGTTGCGGAAAACGCTTCTGTATTAGCAGACACGTTGTCTGGGCTCGGGTTGGATATCGTCTCGGGCGGCACCGACACACATCTGCTACTGGTCGATCTACGGCCTATGGGGACGACTGGTAATATCGCTGAGGCCGCCCTCGAACGCGCCGGCCTGACCTGCAACAAGAATGGCATCCCCTTTGACCCAGAGAAACCAACAGTGACCTCCGGCGTTCGCCTGGGCAGCCCGGCGGGAACGACGCGCGGCTTTGGCCCCGGTGAATTTCGCCATGTCGGCGAGCTCATAACCGAAGTGCTCGATGGTCTTGCTAATAATCCGGATGGGGACGCTCAGGTCGAACATTCGGTGCGCTCACGGGTCTCCGAGTTGTGCGCGCGCTTCCCAATTTATGGCCAGTCCTAATCCGGCTGCGGCGAAGAAACGAGGATAAAAGACATGCGGTGTCCATTTTGCGGCCATTCAGATACTCACGTAAAAGATTCACGGCCGACCGAAGACAACACGGCTATTCGCCGGCGGCGGGCCTGTCCTGACTGCGGCGCCCGGTGGACGACATTCGAGCGGGTCCAATTGCGCGACCTGGTGGTAATCAAAAGCAGCGGACAGCGCGCGCCGTTCGACCGCGACAAGCTGGAAACCTCGATGCGCACTGCCTTGCGCAAGCGGCCGGTCGATCCCGATCGGGTCGATCGTGTGGTTAGCGGCATCGTTCGCCGTTTGGAATCATCCGGCGAGACAGAGTTTGCGACTAAGGCGATTGGCGAGGCGGTAATGGATGCGCTGGCCGGCCTGGACTCCGTAGCCTATGTAAGGTTTGCCTCGGTCTATAAGAATTTTCGCGAAGCTAAGGATTTCGAGGATTTTATCGGTACCGAGCATCTTGGCAGCGGCGAGGATGCGGAGGACTAAACCTGCCGCGGCGTAGCGGCAACCTGGCGGCACATGACGAACGACATCCATTACATGCAAGTCACATTGCGGCTGGCGCGCCGCGGTCTTGGCCGCTCGTGGCCGAATCCGGTGGTTGGCTGCGTCATCGTGCAAACTGATGGCGGCACATTCCGCATACTTGGGCGCGGGTGGACCCAACCGGGTGGGCGGCCCCATGCAGAGACCGTCGCGCTGGCCCAAGCCCACGCGTATTACGGGGCGGCAAATCTCATCGGTGCAACTGCATATGTGTCTCTGGAGCCCTGCAACCATCACGGCAAGACGCCGCCATGTACCGAGGCATTGATCGAAGCTGGCATTGGCCGGGTAGTAGTGGGCTGCGAGGACCCTGACGGCCGGGTTTCCGGAGGTGGGATTGAACGGTTGAAATCCGCCGGCATTGCGGTGACGGCAAATCTATTGCAAGCCGAAGCAGAGGAACTAAACGCAGGCTTCATTCAGCGCGAGACGGCGGGTCGCCCATTGGTAACACTTAAAACAGCGACTACGGCGGACGGCCGCATCGCTACCCGCAGTGGTGATTCTCAGTGGATCACCGGCCCAGCAGCGCGTGAGCGGGTGCACCTGATGCGGGCCCAGCACGACGCCATATTGGTTGGCATCGACACCGTCATTGCCGACGATCCCCAATTGACCTGCCGCCTGGCTGGGATGGAAGACCGTTCACCGGTACGCGTAGTCCTGGACAGCAACCTGCGGATTGCGGACGATGCCGAACTGGTGCGCACAGCGCGGACGGCACCCACTTGGATCGTCACCCGCGACGATAGCGATGATGAAGCCACCGCGCATTTGCTGGAGAACGGGGCAGAGGTGCTACGCGTGACGACCGATGATGCTGGCCATGCCGATGCTGGTCTTGCTTTGGCGGTATTGGCCGAACGGGGGATTACCAGCGTCATGGTAGAGGGCGGAGCGGTCTTGAGCGCAGCCTTATTGCGCGCCGGGTTGGTCGAGCGCATTGCCTGGTTCCGTGCGCCGAGCCTTATCGGTGGCGATGGCAATCCGGTATTCGGTGATCTCGGGGTCGAAAAAATTGCAGATATGCCGGCTTTTGTGCCGTTGGCGCGCGAGACTATCGGCGATGAGACACTAGATATTTACCGTCGACTGCCGTAACCAAACACCATGTTTACCGGAATCATCACCGACGTCGGCCGTGTAGCGGAAATTACCGAACAGGGCGTTGGATCACGGATAAAAATTACGACCCAGTACGATACCAGCGGTGTTGCCGAAGGGGCGTCGATTGCCTGTAGCGGTACCTGTCTGACTGTGATCGACAAGGGCGAGGGCTGGTTTGCCGCCGATGTTTCAGGAGAAACTCTGGCATGCACCACGTTGGGTAGCTGGCAGAAAGATATGCCGGTAAATCTCGAACGGGCTCTAACGGTTTCCGACGAATTGGGCGGCCATCTCGTTCTCGGTCATGTCGATGGCGTGGGACGCCTCGACGCGGTCCGTCCAGAGGGCGATAATCACCGGGTCGAGATCGGAGCTCCGAACGAGCTGGCGCAGTTTATCGCGTTGAAGGGGTCGATCGCAGTCGATGGCGTATCATTGACTGTAAATGAGGTTGAGGGGTGCAAATTCGGCGTGAATATTATTCCCCATACGTGGGATCACACGGCCTTTGCCGTTTTCGAGCCGGGCCAGGCGGTAAACCTGGAAATCGACGTTGTCGCTCGCTACGTTGCACGGCTCATGGATCGGAGTTGAGTGTTGAAGGATGACAACCGAAGCGAACGGTCAGGCGAAGACCTGAGCATCCTGTCGCCGATCGAGGACATCATCGAGGATGCCCGCAATGGGCGGATGTTCATCCTTATCGACGACGAGGACCGCGAGAACGAAGGCGATTTGGTGATCCCGGCGCAGATGGCGACGCCCGATGCTGTTAACTTCATGGCCACCCACGGACGCGGCCTGATTTGTCTGGCGTTGTCGCGAGAACGCGTCCTGCAACTCGATCTGTCGCTGTTGCCACAATCGCGCCGGGGCGGGTTAGAAACCGCTTTCACGGTTTCGATCGAGGCCCGTGACGGGGTGACCACCGGTATTTCGGCGCCTGACCGCGCACGCACCATTAGCGTGACGATCGATCCCCGATCAACCGCCGAAGATATTGTCACACCTGGTCATGTATTCCCTTTGGCCGCGCGCGATGGCGGGGTTTTAGTTCGTGCCGGACACACGGAAGCCGGAGTAGACTTGGCCAGGCTGGCTGGCCTCAATCCATCGTCGGTAATCTGCGAGATCATGAACGATAACGGCACCATGTCGCGGTTGCCTGAACTCATAAAGTTTGCCCAGTTCCATGGCTTGAAAATCGGCGCGATTGCCGACTTGATTGCCTACCGTCGGCGTAACGACCGTATTGTTGAGCGTTTGCTCGAACATAATTTCAATTCTATTTATGGCGGCGAATTCAAATATTACGTCTATTACAACAAAGTCGATTACGCCGAGCATATTGCACTTGTGAAGGGAGAGATATCGGCAGACGAACCGGTCCTGGTGCGTATGCACGCGTTTAGCCTGGGCAGCGACGCCCTGGGCAGCGCAGACGCGAAAGATGCCGGTGTATTACAGAAATCGATGCAGATGGTAGGCGAGGCGGGTCGTGGCGTTATTGTGGTCATTCGCGATACTTCGCCGACTGCCGTTAGCACCAGCGTTGCGCAGATATTGAGCGCGCCGACCCGGCCGGTTAACGAGCTGCGCGACTACGGCGTAGGGGCACAGATCCTCGTCGATCTGGGTGTGCGAGATATTACCCTGCTTTCCAATTCGCAGCGCTCGATCGTTGGCCTGGAGGGCTTCGGACTGCGCGTGGTGGAACAGCGCCCGATTATTTTGGGTTCGCATAACCAAGGGGGTAATTAATGGCCGATCAACCCCATGTGATGATTGCTGTTGCGCGATATTATGACGACATCGCTGACGAGCTCGTGCGCGGTGCGATGGCAGCGCTGGAAAGTGCTGGCGCGAGCTGGGAAGTCATCGAAGTGCCGGGAGTGTTTGAAATTCCGGCAGCTGTTTCAACGGCCGTACGCTCGCTGGAATTTGTCGGTGCGCGCCACCGCTTCGATGGTTACATTGCGTTGGGATGTGTCATTCGCGGCGAGACCACCCATTACGATTATGTGTGCGGCGAGACCGCGCGGGCGCTGCAGGACCTTTCGGTGAAATATTGTCTCGCTCTGGGGTTCGGTGTGTTGACCGTTGAAAATCGCGAACAGGCCGAAGAGCGCGCTGGCGTTGACCGCCGCGATAAAGGCGGCGAGGCAGCGCGCACTTGTATCGGCATGGTTGATATGAAGCGAAACTTCGGATTGTTTCCAAGGTGACGGGCACTGACCAAGATTTCGTAGACACAGACAATAAGTCGGCCAAAGTTGCGCGCAGTGCGGCGCGGCTAAACGCTGTCCAGGCCTTGTACCAAATGTCGATATCGGGCGGCACGACAGAGGGTGTCATTGGCCAATTCGTCGCGGCAGGACCCGCTGGCCGGGTCGATGACGGCGACGAGCCTGTCGCTGAAGCGGATGCGACTCTGTTCGCCGAATTAGTCCGTGGCACAAGCGATAAAACGACGGAGGTCGACGACATGTTATCAGCTTGCCTCGACGAAGCCTGGCCCGCCGAGCGAATGGAAATTCTGCTGCGCGCCATTCTGCGTTGTGGCGCGTATGAGTTATTTTCCCAGCCTGGCGCGCCGGCCCGCGTTGTCATTAGCGAGTATATCCGTGTCGCTGACGCTTTCTTCGAGGGTAAGGAACCGTCGTTGGTCAACGGCGTTTTGGACAGGTTGGCGAGAGTGCTTCGGCCCGAAGAATTAACCGAAGAAGACAGCTCCCGATGAGGTATGCGGCATGGCATCGAACCTCGATGAATTTGAGCTGATCGAACACTACTTCGCCCCTCTCACCAGTAGTGAACCAGGGGCGTTCGGGCTTACAGACGATGCAGCGGCGCTTGCAATTACCCCCGGCAAACATGCTGTGGTAACCACAGACGCCATTATTTCAGGCGTTCATTTTCCGGCCAACGAAGAGCCGAGAATAATTGCCAGCCGGTTGGTTAGGGTAAATCTGTCAGATCTCGCCGCCAAGGGTGCAAAGCCGCGTGCCTACACATTGGTCCTGGCACTTCCCGGCACGACTGAACCCGAATGGATTGCCGCTTTCGCTAACGGTCTTGCCGATGAGCAAAAACGGTTCGGCATTACGTTAATCGGCGGTGATACCACCCGGAGCGACGGCGTTCTAATGTTGTCGCTCACTATGATTGGTGAGATATCTGAAGGCTCTATGATTTTAAGATCTGGAGCGTGCGCGGGAGACGATATCTATGTTTCGGGCACTATCGGCGATGCGGAGTTGGGTAGAGCTCTACTAGAGGATCGATTTTCGACCTCCAACGAAGACGATCGTACCTACCTTATCGACCGGTTCCGTGTGCCGAATCCCAGGGTGGAAGTGGGTGCAGTTCTTGTCGGTTTGGCCAGCGCCGCGGCCGACATATCCGATGGTTTGGTGGCTGATCTAAACCATATTTGCCACGCTTCCAGGGTTTCAGCTGAGGTCGAGCTAGACCTTGTACCCTTGTCTAGTGCCGCTGGGCAGTTGGTAACCGGCGATCAATCATTACGCATTCATCTATTAACGGGTGGTGATGACTATGAATTGGTCTTCACCGCACCGACTGGTGTTGCCGGACAGTTGCAGGAGTTAGCCGCACAGTGCGGTATTAGGTTGACGAGGATCGGCCAAATGATCAGCGGAAATACCCAGCCAAACGCCACAACGGTACGGGACGTCAATGGACGAAGTGTAAAGGTGGAAGATGGCGGATACCGACATTTCCGAAGACGAGAACCTTGTGGAGAACGGTGAAAAGGCTGTTCATGAGACGCCGGTAATAGAAGAGTTATAGCGGGGCGGCTACATCAAGATTAACCCGATCTTCGTCCAGGCCCTGACTGGCAAGGGTGCATAGAACGCCTTTGACCGGGTACCACACTAGGACAATCCTGCTATTCACAAACATAACTTGTAACTTGGGCGGTATTCGCTGATTGTCCGGCCCCATGATTGTAAATCGCGCAATTCGAAACGTATCCTTACTGTCGGTGTGCCAGGCCTTGGCGCAAACACAGATGGTGTTAATTTTCTCGGTCTCCACCTTCATTGGTGCGGCATTGGCACCGGTGATCGACACCTTCGGTGCTCGCATTAGTTTGGCCACATTGCCGATCAGCTTGCAGTTCCTGTTCATGATGTTTGCGACTGTGCCGGCCGCACAACTCATGAAGCGTATCGGCCGTGCCCAGGGTTTTATCGTATTTATCTTGATTGGGACCTTCGGGGCTGCACTGGCTTTGTTCGCGCTGTTCGAACAAAATTTTCCGCTGTTTTGCGTTGGGTCGGCCTTATTCGGAATTGCTGCCGGATCCAACCAGCAGTTCCGGTTTGCCGCGGTTGATACCGCTGATGATGCATTTAAGGCTAAGGCGGTCAGCCTGGTGCTGGCCGGCGGTGTGTTCGCCGGCATCGCCGGACCGTCACTATCGGCTTGGGCGTTCGACTTGCTGGTGCCGGTCGTTTACGGGGGTGTGTTTGCGGTTATTATCGCGATGCAGGCGGTTATGATCGTTTTGCTTTTACTCACAGATATTCCTCCGACAAGTGACGCCGAGCGGACTGGCCACATGCGCCCCTTCCGCGAAATTGCCGCGCAACCGACATTTATTGTGGCGGTGATGAGTTCGATGGTGGGGTATGGCGTGATGAATTTCGTCATGTTGTCGACGCCGCTCTTCATGGGCTCTCACCCGACACACGCCTTCGCCTTTCCCGACGTCACCAATGTCATCATGTGGCATGTCCTCGGCATGTTCGCGCCTAGTTTTTTCACCGGCTGGTTAATAAAACGCTATGGCGATCTGAATATAATCATTGTCGGCGCCCTGATCTCTGGCGTCAGCATTGCCGTGAACTTGAGCGGTGATTCGCTATTCCATTTAAGAATCGCCATGGCGGTGGTTGGCATCGGCTGGAACTTCATGTTTACCGGCGGCACGACTTTGCTGCTGCATACCTACACGCCAGCCGAGAAGGCCAAAGCCCAGGGCGTCAACGATTTCTTCGTGTTTGGCACGGTAGCGGTGTGCTCTCTGGCAGCCGGCGCAACCTACCAGGCCGTTGGCTGGACGGCTGTAAACTTGGTCGCTGTGCCGCTGCTTGTCCTGGTTGTTGCGGTGGTTATCTGGCTGCGCGGACGTCGCGTTTTGGTTACCGCCTAATTTCGCGCATCCGCAGCCAATTAATCTTAAACGTTACGGCTGGTCGGTTGCGTTGGCCAATCCTTTTTGGCATGTTCCCGCGACCTTCTCGGGGAAATTATGATTAGGCCATTGGCTGCGGATAGCAGCGGCTGGCAGACCGGTAATACACAACATTGATACAAAGGAAGCATTGATATGGCTTCAGTAGTTTGGTTCGCCATCGCCTGTGGCGTATTGGCAATTTTGTATGGCATTTGGGCCTCGCGCGCGGTTTTGGCTATGAGCGCGGGTACGGAGCGGATGCAGGAAATTTCCGCCGCCGTCCAGGAAGGTGCTGCCGCGTATTTGAACCGGCAATACCGTACCATCGCCATGGTCGGTGTCGTCATCGCGATCGTTTTGCTTGTCCTGCTGAAATGGCCGGCTGCGGTTGGTTTCCTCATCGGTGCGGTGCTCTCGGGTGCTACCGGCTATATTGGTATGAACATTTCGGTTCGATCCAATGTGCGGACCACCGAGGCCGCACGCCAGGGGCTGGGCCAGGGACTATCGACGGCGTTTCGCGCCGGCGCTGTTACCGGTATGCTGGTTGCTGGGTTAGCGCTGCTGGCGGTCGCCGGCTATTTCGGGTTTCTCACGATATTGCAGAACAACGACGCCATCGGCGGCCGCGACATGGTCGATGCCCTGGTAGCGCTCGGCTTCGGCGCTTCGCTGATATCGATTTTCGCGCGCCTTGGCGGTGGCATTTTCACCAAGGGCGCCGATGTTGGAGCTGACCTGGTGGGTAAGGTCGAAGCCGGTATTCCTGAAGACGATCCGCGCAACGCGGCGGTCATCGCCGACAATGTCGGCGACAATGTTGGCGATTGCGCTGGCATGGCGGCCGATCTGTTCGAGACCTACGCCGTAACGGTTGTGGCAACGATGGTGTTGATTTCAATATTTCTAGCGGGCAATCCGCTGCTCGATTCGATGATGGTCTACCCACTGGCGATCGGTGGCATTTGTATCGTCGCGTCGATCATCGGTACGTTCTTCGTACGCCTAGGCACCAGTAACAACATTATGGGTGCGCTCTACAAGGGTTTCATCGCATCTGCGGTCCTGTCCTTGGTCGGTATCGCCGGTATTACGGAATGGGTAATTGGTTTCGATGCCCAGTTCACGGTTGCCGGCGAGAGCATCAACGGAACGTTACTGTTTTTATGTGCCATCGTCGGCTTGGTGGTCACGGGCCTGCTCATTTGGGTGACTGAGTACTACACCGGCACGGAGTACCGGCCAGTGCGCTCCATCGCTCAATCATCGACTACCGGGCATGGCACGAATGTCATCCAGGGTCTGGCTATTTCAATGGAGGCGACAGCAGTTCCGGCGCTGATTATCTGCGCCGCGATCATCGTGGCGTTCCTGCTGGCGGGCCTGCTGGGGATCGCTATCGCGGTTACCGCGATGTTGGCCCTAGCCGGAATGGTTGTGGCGCTCGACGCCTACGGTCCGGTCACCGACAATGCCGGCGGCATTGCTGAAATGGCCGATCTCGATGAGAGTGTGCGCAAAACGACTGATGCGCTTGACGCGGTGGGTAATACGACGAAGGCGGTGACCAAAGGTTACGCCATCGGTTCTGCGGGGCTCGGTGCCCTGGTGCTGTTTGCGGCCTATACCGAGGATCTGAGATTTTTCATTAGCCAGCCCGAGGGATATGGATACTTCTCCGGTGTGACGCTCGATTTTTCTTTGACCAACCCCTACGTCGTCGTCGGACTGTTCATTGGCGGTATGCTGCCGTTTTTGTTTGGCGCCCTGGGCATGACCGCGGTTGGCCGGGCCGCTGGTTCGGTCGTCGTCGAAGTGCGTCGGCAGTTCAAGGAAATTCCCGGCATTATGGAAGGTACCGCGAAGCCGGAATACGGCACGTGTGTTGACCTGCTGACGCGTGCGGCGATCAAGGAAATGATCATTCCGTCACTGCTGCCTGTATTGTCGCCGATCGTGCTATTCGTCGTCATACTGGCTATCGGCGGTAAAACGGCCGCGTTCTCGGCGCTCGGCGCCATGTTGCTCGGCGTTATCATCACCGGCCTATTCGTCGCTATTTCGATGACGGCAGGCGGTGGCGCTTGGGACAATGCCAAGAAGTACATCGAGGACGGCAACCACGGAGGCAAGGGTTCTGAAGCCCACAAGGCGGCTGTAACCGGTGATACGGTCGGCGATCCCTATAAGGATACGGCCGGGCCTGCGGTCAACCCTATGATCAAGATCACCAACATTGTCGCGCTGATGATCCTGGCCGTTTTAGCAGGTTTTTAACCGTCACTTGCAAGCGGCTGGGCGTCGGTCGTGAATAGTCCATTATTGATCATTGGACGTGTTGAACCGGCCGATGTTGCCAAAAATCTGTTGGAAGAAATTCAGTTCGTTGCCGGCTGTTGGGGTTACACGACTGACTAGTTCGACCGGCTTTCCATCGGCCTCGGTATAGGTGGCGATGTTATCGATACGACCGTCCAGTGCGAACACGATAGCAATTATTTTGCGCTCCCTAACCTTCGGCTTAAAGAAAGCGATCCGTTCGGTCGTCTCGGTGAAATAATACCAGACCTTGTCCGAGAACAAGCTGCTGGTTGACGGCGTGCCAAGACGCCTCTCGACATCGCGGCGTGTCGACTGTCCAACCTCGACGAGTTCCAGGTCGTCGGGGTTGGGCGCTTGTCCATGGACGATGACGACAGGTGTACAGGCGCTCAACAGCCCGACAGCTGCTAACAGCGCCAACATCCGCCATGTTCGGGTCAATCGGCCAATATTGCAACAGTGTTTGGATCGCAGCATTGCGGCGAGGTCCATGATAACTGGGAGCGTTTTTTGCGCCGCGACATTTGCACTGCGCCTTCCTTCGTGTCAACTAACCGGCTGATAGGAACAGGTGCAACACGGTAAACCGATGTTAAAATGGTTCCATGCACAGCGGCAAAAACATGACATCGCTGCGGATATCTATAATCGCTTGGTCGCCTATGCACGCCGCCCAGAGTTTTATCTATCGTACGGTGTGCCGGATACGATGCTGGGGCGGTTCGAAATGATTTGCCTGCATTCTTTTTTGCTATTTCGCCGGCTCGGGAAAACTGACAATGCCGGTAGAGAACTGTCCCAGGCCGTCCACGATATTATGTTCGCCGATTTTGACCGGACACTCCGCGAGCAGGGGATCGGCGATATGGGTATAGGCAAGCGCGTTAAAGAACTGGCAAAAAATTTATATGGCCGCATCGATGCCTATGAAACGGGACTAGCCGGGGAGAAGACCAATTTGGCTAGCGCACTGCAGCGCAACCTTTATGCTTCGGTCAGCCCATCTGGCGATGAGGTCGAGGCGATGGTTGCTTATATAAAGGACGCCACCGAAAAGCTCGACGCACAGCAAACACCCGACATAATGTCGGGACGCGTAGTCTTTCCAGAAGCGGCCACAGCGGTGGAGGCCAAAGCATGAGCGAGGAAACCACAGACGTGATTTCGCCCGAGCTTTCGCGACCGTTTCATTTGGCCGAACTCGCCTTGGATCCGCAACATGAAATTGGAATCAGAACGACAGACGTTGAGCGAAAGGCCCTGGCGGATCGCTACTCGCTTCTATCTCTGGATGCTTTGGAAGCGCAGTTGACAGTGCGAAACGATGTTTCCGGCGGGATTGTGATCGAAGGAAACCTGCAGGCCGAAGTTGTCCAGGAATGTGTGATCACGCTGGAGCCGGTAGCCGAGATCGTGGCCAGCCCGTTCGAACAGCGCTACACGTTACGGCAGACCGATACGGCGAGCGATTTGGAGTTTGACCCGGACGATATCGAGCCGCCGGAGCCCGTGGTTGGCGAGGCCATAGATCTCGGTGAACTCGTGGCACAATATCTGTCGCTTGCTATAAATCCCTATCCGCGGGTCCCGGGTTCCGATACCCGGGTCGAACAATACCAGGCCGATTCGGCTCGTGAAGGCCCCTTTGCCGTATTGTCCAAACTTCGAAATCAAGGCTAAAACCGGGGCAAGACGGGCAGCGGCGCGTTAGTCCCTTGCGGGCGGGCAGATTATTGGCTACTTACCAGCTTCCTGTCGCGCTGACGTCTGCCGACGGTGGGTCTTGCTGTAAAGGAAAGCACCATGGCTGTACCCAGAAAGAAAGTATCGAAATCACGACGCGGCATGCGCCGTTCCCATGACGCCTTGAAATCGCCGACTTATGTCGAAGATCGGGAGACCGGTGAATATCACCGTCCGCACCATGTAGATACGGAAACTGGCTTATACAAAGGCCGGCAAGTCATTCACGTTAAAGAAAAAATCTAATAACGTCACAGGCCGTTCGCTGCGGCTGGAAAGCGGTCTTCGTTGAGCGAGTCCGTCAATATCGCCCTGGACGCCATGGGTGGCGATAATGCGCCGCATATCGTTGTCGCTGGCGCTAATATCGCGCGCCGGCGGTTTCCCAATGTCCGCTTTCTGCTATTTGGCAACCGCGAAGAGATTGAACCGCGGGTTGCCAAACAGCGCGGGCTAGGTGATTTTGTCGAAATTCACCATACGCGCGAGCGGGTTGCTGCCGACGATAAACCCTCGCAGGTGTTGCGCAGTGGCCGTAACACCTCGATGTGGCTGGCCATCGATTCGCTCAAACACGGCAATTCATCGGGCATCGTGTCGGCGGGCAATACTGGCGCAATGATGGCGATGGCGATGTTCCAATGGCGGACTCTGCCGGGCATCGACCGCCCGGCAATTGCGTCATTTTTTCCTACCTTACGTGGCGAAACAGTGATGCTCGATCTGGGCGCCAACATCGCCTGCGATGCCCGTAACCTGGTTCAGTTCGCCGTAATGGGTGAGGTCTTTTCGCGTACGGTTTTAGGTATCGAAGACCCGACGCTTGGTCTGCTCAATGTTGGCGAAGAGGACAGCAAGGGAAACGAAGCCCTGAAAACAGCCGCTGGTATAATTCGCAACCTCGATTTTCCCGGCGAGTTCGTCGGCTTCGTCGAAGGTGACGACATTCCCACCGGTGCCGTCGATGTAGTCATTACCGATGGCTTCACTGGCAATATCGCCCTAAAAACGGCGGAAGGCACGGCAAGGCTCATCAACGGGTTCGTGCGCGAAGCGTTCCGCAATTCCTTTTGGGCCAAGATCGGCTACGTGTTCGCCAAGCATTCGTTGGACAAATTGCGTAGCCGCAGCGACCCACGGCGTTACAATGGTGCGATGTTTCTGGGACTGAATGGCATATGTGTTAAAAGCCATGGCGGGACCGACGCGGTCGGTTTTGCCACGGCAATTGGGGTCGCACTCGACATGATCGAATACGGTGGCAATCAGATGATTGCTGAGCAAATTGCACGCCTCGACCTTAGCGAAGCCGGAGGCGCGTCGTGACATGGCGTCGTTCGGTGGTTGCCGGTTGTGGTGGTTACCTGCCGCAAAACATTCTTACTAACGATGAGCTGGCGCAGCGCATCGACACCTCTGACGAATGGATCCGTGACCGCAGCGGTATTGAGATGCGCCACATCGCCGCCGAAGGCGAGATGACTTCCAATCTCGCGACCGCCGCCGCGCAGTCAGCTCTCGATGCGGCGGGCCTAGCGGTGGAAGATTTGGGGTTAATCCTGCTCGCCACATCGACACCGGACGAGACCTTTCCGGCGACTGCGACCGTCGTGCAATCCATGCTCGGCGCCAACGGCGCCATGGCGTTCGATATTCAGGCGGTCTGCTCAGGATTCGTCTACGCGCTTGCCACTGCCGACAATTTTATGAAATCGGGCCAAGTCGATAGCGCCCTGGTGATCGGCGCGGAGACTTTTTCGCGTATTCTCGATTGGCAGGACCGCGGCACGTGTGTGCTGTTCGGCGACGGAGCTGGCGCCATCGTTCTCAAGGCGGAAGAGGGGCAGAGGACTACGACCGACCGTGGCATCCTGTCGACTCATTTGCATTCCGACGGCCGTTTGCACGACCTGCTCTACGTTGATGGCGGACCGTCGTCGACCGGCGACGTCGGGTTTCTGCGCATGGAGGGTAAAGAAGTATTTCGCCACGCGGTGGTAAAAATGGCAGAGGTCACGGTCGAAGCCCTAAAGGCCAACGATCTGCAGGCGAGCGACATTGATTGGTTTGTGCCCCACCAAGCTAATAAGCGCATTATCGTCGGCACCGCCAAAAAATTGGGCATTAACCTCGACCGCGTCGTGGTCACCATCAACAAGCACGCCAATACCTCGGCGGCTTCCATTCCCTTGGCTTTATGGGTCGCCAGCGGTGACAACCGCATCAAACGGGACGATCTGGTTTTGATCGAGGCGCTGGGTGGCGGCATGACCTGGGGTTCCGGTCTGGTTCGCTGGTAGCGAACGCTCACGCCTGGCGCTCACGGTGAACCCCAAATGTCCCTAGGGGACGCGATACTATTTCCAAAAAATTAAACGGCAGAAAACGTATAGTTTCGAGGTAGACTGCTGTGTGTGGTGCGCCCCATAAGCGCCCGCAACTTGGATTAACCACGCCCTCCAATCCTTTGATATTGACGCATTTATCCCCACCATGTACCGTTTCCTTAAATAAAGGGGAGAGTGACAGTGCCGGATACAATCACGCGGGCGCAATTGACCGAAGCGATTTATCAGGAGATTGGTCTGTCGCGTAATGAATCCGCTGAGTTGGTTGAATCGGTCCTGGCGGAAGTGTCGGGCGCCCTAGTGCGGGGTGAAATGGTGAAATTGTCATCGTTCGGCAGCTTTTCGGTGCGCCAAAAAGGCCAAAGAACCGGCAGGAACCCAAAAACCGGCGATGAAGTCCCCATCCTGCCGCGCCGCGTTTTAGTGTTCCGGCCCAGCCACGTTCTAAAAAAGAGCATCAACGATACCATGGCCATAGGTGCGGACGTAGACTCGGGGGAAGCGCCGCAACTGGAAAGCACGTCACCCGATAGCACACCATAGTGACGACGATGGCGGCCCCCGCAAGCCAATCAAAGCAATCCGGCGGCAAGTCCGCCGATGCCTTTCGGACCATCAGCGAGGTTGCGGCAACGCTCGATGTGCCGCAGCACGTTTTGCGCTTTTGGGAAACGAAGTTTTCGCAAGTTCGGCCGCTAAAGCGGGGCGGGGGCCGACGGTACTATCGCCCGGAAGATGTCGAGTTGCTTCTGTCGATTCGCGGCCTGCTCTACGACGACGGCTACACGATCAAGGGCGTCCAGAAGCTGTTCCGTGAAGGCTCGTTAAAACCGAAGCGGCGCCCTACAAAATCTGCCGACCCTGAATCCAAAGCGGCAGCATCGGGCAAAGCAAAGGCTGACACCAAACTTTCGCTGGCACAGCGCAAAGCGCTGCAAGGCGTGCTCGACGAACTCGAGCAACTAAAGAGCATACTCAAACGCGCTCTAGGCTAGCGTCCAACATCGTTTATCTTGGCCACGGCAGTGGTGAGTAGGTATGCCTGCGCGCCCATATTCGCGTCCGTAAACTGATGTCCATAATTGAGTTGGGATTTTTAGGTTTATTGACGATAGTAATTAATCATGCGCTCACTCGATTGGTTCTTCTTCGAAAGCATCATGGTAGCGCTAATTCCTTCTGATAACTGGATCGCCTTTGGAGGTACCCTTTTTGTATGGGTGTTGAGTCTGCAACCGATAAATCGCATATCGGTACGTTGCCGCCGTCCCGGTAGCCGAGTTATAGTTTGCCCACGGTCGGGACGTAGCGCAGTCTGGTAGCGCATCACACTGGGGGTGTGGGGGTCGCAGGTTCGAATCCTGCCGTCCCGACCAATGATTTCAAACACTTAGAAGAAACGCGCACCACACTGGGAAGCTGTTTTTACTATTATGTTCAGAAAATGTTCAGAGAAAATTCGATTTGAGAATTTTGCACTCCCGAGTGTGTGGACTGTTTTGAAGCTGCAAGAGGTGAAATCGATCGACGCCGATAGATCCCGGCCGCCGCAAGCGTAACAACGGCGTTCGGATGGTGGAAGCGGGTGGCCTGGCGCGCAATTTCGGTTTCTGCGCGTTTTCGTAGGGCGTCGATGTGTTCGTGCCGAGTTTTCTGCCTTGGAACTTGAACGCCTGTTAGCGGGCCCCATGTGTAGCCTTGACGCAACATCTAGGGGAACGAATTTGAGCGGCATTCGGGTAGAAAACTCTCCAAAGCTCACGTCTTTCACAAACCCAAAAACCAACAACGGATTAGCCTTTCGACTGAATAATTCTGTCGAAATCTGGAACGAAAAGTATAAGAAATTCCACAATGAATTTATCTGCTGTTCAAAAAAACGCGCGATCAACGGCAAAAGAAGCGACCTGAAATCGGTTGTGAGGCAAGCGGAAGCGTTTTTTTGAGGACGTTGCCGAAAGCCCTTGCCTCGTATCGTTCGAAATTCTCACTTCTGACAATCAAACTCGCGTCAGTGTTGCGCACATCGTCAGTGCGAGTTCCGATACTGAATTCGGCGAACCACTCTTTGCTGTTCAAGGAGATCACTTTTTCTTTCGCAAGCGTCGAATAGATTTCCGTCGTGAGGTGACGCCTTTCTACATACAATTTCATGCGCTCAAACGTCTTGCGGAGCGTGCACCTTTGGAAGGTTCCCACGTCCTTGCACTTTTGGAGCTGTTCCGTTCGGTCGTTTGCGATTGTGCCCCGGTCGCTGTCTTGCTAGCCCACGCTGTCGATACAGGCCTGATACCCGCGTGGACTCATTTACCAATACCCTCTCAAGATGGTGTGCTCCTATGTGAGTTCGGAGCCACGAATTCGACCAGAGGTTTCCCCGAAGACTGCTGGTTCATCACTAGGCACGGATCGTGCTTTCCGCAAATGGGGGCAGAGCCTGCACACAGTTTCGTTCAAGCAAATACCTTTGTAAC
>CAZHBA010000091.1:0-23218 GCA_964530225.1 uncultured Rhodospirillaceae bacterium
CCAGATCGACCGGCGACAACGGATTGATCAGCCGTGGATCGCTGTCGAGGTTTTGCACCGCCTCGCGCATAGCCGCCAGATCGACTACCGCGGGAACGCCGGTAAAATCCTGCAGCAGCACGCGCGCTGGACGATAGGCGATCTCCCGGTTCGATTTGCGCTCCTTCTGCCAATCGATGATCACCCGGACATCGTTGACCGTCACCGTGCGGCCGTCTTCGTAACGCAGCAGGTTTTCCAGCAGCACTTTCAGCGAATAAGGGAGCCGCGCAATATCACCGTACTTCGCTGCCGCCTCTTGCAAGCTGAAATAGTCGTATTTGGCGCCGCCAACATCGAGGGTGCGGCGGGTATTCAGGCTGTCTTGGCCGATCGTGGACATCGACGGTCTCCTTCTCATCCGCCAGGGGGCGAGATTTTCGGCTGGACTGACGGCGGGTGGCAACCCAAAGGGTATTAGAATTGGCTTTTATATATGCCAAAGCTGATCACGCGCCAAGCAGGCGAAGGCGCTAAACGCCGCGATACTAATCGGATTCCGATTCGGAATTGGATCGGCCGGGAGCTTCAATCAAGTCGATCTAAGACACCATATAACCGCCAAATAGGAGCAGCAGCGGCGCAATGTTCACGGCTAGCCAAACATCGCTGCCGCGCGCATCCACGGCGGTGCTGGTATCTTCGATCCGTTTTCGCCCGTGCTACATGGCGGCAACAATGTTGTCACGCGTCAGCGCTCAATCGATGAGCACACCGGCAACGTGAATGAACAAAAAAACTGCAACAACGAGCCGAAGGTCTCGCGAACATCGGATACGGCGTTCGCCGTCGGCAAACCCCCTGACCAGCCGTAACGCCACCAACACCAGCGCGATGACTCCGAGGATCGTGTGGACCGCATAGGCAACGCCTTCATCCTCGATAATGATCAGTGCACGGATGATCGATGCTGCCAGTGCCGATTCGCAAAACAGGCAACCCGGCTCGAACACCATATTTAGCCAGATAATAACCGCGTTACGCAAACGCCAAATCCGCCAACAGTGGCAGCGCAATCTGCAAACGCTGGATGATCGGCAATTGCATGATATCGGTATTTCGCGCACCGATGCCGAGCGGACTATCGAGCGGCTACGGTTCTGGATCTAAGCCGAAATCACAATTCCGCCGCAAAAACACCTAACTCTCGCCAAATCGCGCAACAACATTAACTTTGCCGGCCGTGTAAACTCCATCGGGTGCGGCCAGCCAGCCTCCGACATCCTGCCCCTCCCCACGGGCCGATGTTGATCCAGGGCCTGAGACCGCCGGTTGTCCCCAGCCGGCGGTCTTTTTTATCGTCGGCCTTTGCCACACTTCCACTCGGCAGCGACTTCGGCGTCTGCTACCTTCGCGCCGCGAAAAACCAAGTAGGTAGATACGAGCGAAGACAATGCAGGGCTTGACGGCAAAAGGGCTGGATTGCGTGCGCGGCGAACGCCTAGTGTTCGCTGGGCTGGCGCTCGCCGTCAATCCAGGCCACGCCTTATTACTGTCGGGCAACAACGGTAGCGGCAAATCGAGCCTGCTACGAGTCTTGGCGGGACTGCTGCAACCGGCTGCCGGTACGATGGCTTGGGAAGGCGAGGATATCGCTACTAATACCGAAGCCCACCGCCGACGGATTGCCTATATTGGCCATGCCGATCCGGTAAAACCGGGTCTTACGGTGTGCGAGAACCTCGAATTCTGGGCCCAGCTCTATGGCCTCGAGCCCGATATCGAACCGGCGTTATACCAATTCGGTATCGAGCAACTTAGCGATATGCCGGCGCGCTACCTGTCGGCGGGCCAACGGCGACGGCTTACCCTAGCGCGCTTGGCCGTTGGTCAAAACTCGCCCGCCGGACCACCGCTGTGGCTACTCGACGAACCGGCGGCGGGGCTCGACCCCGGCGCCATCGCCATGCTCACCAACTCCATTCTGGCACATCTGGCCAACGAAGGCGTGGCGGTTATCGCCAGCCATGGGGGACATCTCGATGAAGCGCTCGGCGGGCATGCCGACAGGCTTAGCCTAATGGATACCGCACGATGATCGGGCTACTGCTGCTCATCCGCCGTGAGTTAAAGCTGGCGTTCCGTGGCGGCACCGATACGGCGATGGCGGTAGTGTTTTTTATCCTTGCCGCGACCCTGTTTCCGTTCGGTATCGGCCCTGACCCCGAGGTGCTGCCGCGCATCGGCGGCGGCGTGATCTGGGTAGTCGCCCTACTGGCGGCAATGTTGAGCCTCGAGCGCATGTTCAGCTCCGACTATGCGGACGGTAGTCTCGAACAGTTCGTCTTGTCGCCCCTGCCGATTAGCATGGTCGCCCTTGCCAAAATAATTTCCCATTGGCTGACGACCGGCGTCCTGTTGCTCATCGCCGCGCCGGTGTTGGCGGTATTCTATAATTTGCCGAGTGTCGCCTTCTTACCACTGATCGTCTCAATGCTGCTCGGCACGCCGACCTTGAGCTTGGTTGGCGCCATCGGTGCCGCCTTGACCCTGGGCGCGCGGCGCAGCGGGGTCTTGATATCCCTGCTCGTACTACCACTCTACGTCCCGGTATTAATTTTCGGTGCTCTGGTTGTCGACAACACGCTGGCTGGCCGCGAGATCGGTAGTTTGCTCATGGTGCTGGGTGGCTTTCTGCTCCTCGCCCTGGCGGCAGCGCCGTGGGCGACAGCAGCTGCATTGCGCCAGGCAATCGAATAGACTGGGACAAATCAGAGGAAAGAGTCGGCCCGTGTTACACCGTTTCGCCAACCCCAACCGCTTTTCCCGCCTGGCGGCGACGATACTGCCGTGGGCCGCCACCGGAACGGTCATCCTGTTCGCCGCCGGACTTTATTTCGCGCTGTTCGCTTCACCGGCCGACTATCAACAGGGCGACAGCGTGCGCATCATGTACGTGCACGTGCCCGCGGCCTGGGTAGCACTGGGTTGCTACACGATGATCGCCATCATGAGTGGTGTGTCGCTAATTTGGAAACACCCGCTGGCAGACGTGGCGGCGCGCTCCGCGGCGCCGTTGGGCGTCGGCTTTACCGTTATCGTGCTAGCTACCGGCAGCCTGTGGGGCAAACCCACTTGGGGCACCTGGTGGGTATGGGATGCGCGGCTAACCTCGGTGCTGGTGTTGCTGTTCCTCTATTTGGGCCATATCGCCCTGACCCACGCCTTCGACAATCCGGCGCGTGGCGCCAAGGCAGCGGCGATCTTGGCGCTGGTCGGGTTCGTCAACATCCCGATCATCAAGTTCTCGGTGGAATGGTGGAACACATTGCACCAGCCAGCCAGCCTGGTCCGCGCCGGCGGGCCGGCAATCGACCCCTCGATGCTGACCCCGTTACTGCTTATGGGCATCGCCTTCACCCTTTATTTCGTCACTATGTTGCTGGTGCGCATGCGCGCCGACCTAGCCGCCCGGAAGGCACGCGCCCTGTGCCTCAACGCGGCGGAATAAAATTACCATGGGCGCGAGTCTCACCCAGGCGCAAGTACGATTGGCCTACGGCAACGCCAACACGAAACTTCCCGCGGGGCTATCGGTCAAACCCTGTCTCGAAGGCGAACTTTAGAACCGCCGGTAATTTCCAGCTATGCCCCACGGCAATGTGACGCACCCGCTAGTGGGAATGATCGGTGGATTCATCTAAATAGCTCTATTATCTGTCTATAATCGCTTGCTTATAAAAGTAAAAGGCGGATGGAATTCGGCAGCGCCATTGCCGCTACCTTAATAGAACCGGAAATATGGAAACAGTTACTAACTTTCTCAACATGGGTGGATACGCCGCCTTCGTCTGGCCCGCGTTGGGGTTGACCGCCGTTATTTTGATTGCCATGGCGGTATTCAGCACGCGCCAACTACGGGCTAACGAGGCCACCCTACACGCGGCAGAACAGGCCGGCAGCCGGCGGTGGCGTCCCGACGGTGGAGTCGACGGCCAGTGAAGCGCAAACACAAACGGCTGCTTCTGGTATTCGTGTCGCTCGCACTCGTCGGCGCCGGCGTAACGCTGGTACTGACGGCGGTCGAGGACAGTTTGGTGTTTTTCTATACGCCCGCCGACCTGGTCGAACGGGGTGTCGTGCCAGGCCAGAATTTTCGGCTTGGTGGCATGGTCGAGGCCGGCAGCGTACAACAGTCCGGTTCGACGACACAGTTTCGCGTCACCGACCTCACCAGCACCGTAGTGGTTAGCTTTACCGGGGTTCTGCCCGACTTGTTTCGCGAAGGCCAGGGAGTGGTCGCCGAAGGTAGCCTTAGGTCCGATGGTTCATTCACAGCCACTCAGGTGCTAGCCAAGCACGACGAGACCTATATGCCCAAAGAAGTCACCGACGCGCTTAAAAACTCCGGCCGTTGGCAGGACGGAGCACCGGCGCATTGATCGCTGAAATCGGCCAGTTCGTCCTCGTTCTGGCGCTGGTCATGGCGGCTATCCAGGTCGCCGTACCAATGATCGGCGCGGCGCGGACCGATGCCACGTTGATGGCATTCGGCAACCGCATGGCGGTCACCCAAGCAGCCCTGCTGGTGGTAGCGTTCGCGGCGCTAACCCACGGTTTCGTGGTCTCCGACTTTTCCCTGGCAGTGGTGTTCCAGAACAGCCACTCGCTGAAGCCGATACTCTACAAGGTAAGCGGCGTCTGGGGTAACCACGAAGGCTCGATGCTGATGTGGGTGTTGATCTTAGCGATTTTCGGCGCCGCCGTGGCGCTGTTCGGGCGCAACCTGCCGCCAACCTTGAAGGCGCGGGTGTTGAGCGTACAGGCGATGATAGGCGTCGCTTTTTTGGCATTTATCGTCTTTACCTCCAACCCCTTCCTGCGCCTCGATCCGGCGCCAGTCGACGGCACCGGCCTCAACCCGTTGCTGCAGGACCCCGGGCTCGCTTTCCACCCACCCCTACTCTATCTTGGCTATGTCGGTTTCTCGATGGCCTTTTCGTTTGCCGTCGCGGCCCTGATCGAAGGCCGTGTCGACGCCGCGTGGGGCCGTTGGGTACGACCCTGGACCTTGGCGGCATGGGTCTTTCTTACCAGCGGCATAGCGCTCGGCAGTTGGTGGGCCTACTACGAATTGGGTTGGGGCGGCTGGTGGTTTTGGGACCCGGTCGAGAATGCTAGCTTCATGCCGTGGCTGCTGGGTACGGCCCTGTTGCATTCGTCGATCGTCGTGGAAAAACGCGACAGCTTGAAGAACTGGACCATTTTGCTGGCCATCCTAACCTTCTCCATGAGCCTGCTCGGCACGTTCATCGTGCGCTCGGGCATTCTGACCTCAGTCCACTCCTTCGCATCAGATCCGACGCGCGGCATTTTTATTCTGGCGATCCTGCTGGTTACCGTCGGCGGCGCGCTAAGCCTGTTCGCCTGGCGGGCACCGACGATACGCGGCGGTGGCTTATTCGCGCTAGTTAGCCGCGAAGGCTCGCTGGTGTTAAACAACATCCTGCTGGCGCTGGCTTGTGCTACCGTGTTGCTCGGCACCCTCTATCCATTAATTCTCGAAGCCGCGTCGGGTGGCGCCAGCGTGGTATCGGTCGGCCCACCCTACTTCAACGCGACATTCGCGCCAATCATGGCGCTGCTGGTCGTGGCCCTGGCCTTCGGCCCGCTGCTGGCTTGGAAGCGCGGCAATCTCAGCGCCGTTTCGCGCAAACTAATTATCGCCGCCGTCGCAGCTGTCGCCGCCATTGCCGCCACTTTTATCACCGTGCCCGACGGCCCAGCCTTGGCGCCGTTCGCTATGGGGCTCGCCGCTTGGCTCGCCGCCGGCACTTTGGTCGAATGGGCGGGCCGCATTAAGCTGTTCACAGTACCGGCGGCGGAAAGCTGGCACCGGTTAACCGGCCTGCCGCGCGCGGCGAGCGGCATGACCGTGGCGCATCTCGGCCTGGCGATCGTCATCGCCGGCATCACCGGCTCGTCGGCCTGGCGCACCGAGCTGATCACCACGCTGGCGGTCGGTGAAACCGCGCAGGTCGGGAATTACTCACTGACGCTGCAAGCGGTCGACAGCGGCCAGGGACCGAACTACACTTTCGAGCGTGGCACCTATTTGCTGTCCGAGCGTAACAGCGGGGTCACCGTTCTGCTTCCTGAGCGGCGCTTTTTCCCAGTCGCCGGTCAAACTACAACCGAAGCCGCCATCGAGACGACGCTGCTATCCGATTTATACGCGGTGATTGGCGGCGCTGGACGCAGCCCGGAAACCGCCAACAAGTGGACGGTGCGGTTTTTCATAAACCCCATGGTGCCGTGGCTGTGGCTCGGCGCCCTAGTCATGGTCGGCGGCGGGTTGCTATCGTTGTCCGACCGTCGGCATCGAGTCGGCGCACCGCGACGCAGACAACAACCCGAGTCCGGCATTAGTGGAAAGCCGACTCCGGCGGAGTAAACCATGCGGCGAGCATTGCTGGTTCTCCCGATCGTATTATTCGCGATCCTTATCGTCGTCCTTGGGGTATTGACCCTGCAAACTAATAATGGCCGCGATCCGTCGTTGATTCCCTCGCCGCTGGTGGGCAAACTGGCGCCAGAGTTCAGCCTTCCGGCCGTCGCGGTAGACATCCCCGGCGGCTTTACAAACAGCGACCTAAACGGCAAGGCCACTATGGTCAACGTGTTCGCTTCATGGTGTGTGCCCTGCCTTGCCGAGCACCCGCTGATTACCCGGCTAGCCGCTGACGGCCTGCCGGTCTATGGCATCAACCATCGTGACACCGAGACAGAGGTATCTAAGTGGTTGAAAAAAAATGGCAATCCCTACACCGCCGTGGGATTTGACCCAAATGGCCGGGTCAGTACCGAATGGGGCGTGACGGGCATACCAGAAACCTTCATCATAAACGCCGACGGGATCGTCACCTACAAGTATTCGGGCCCGATAACGCCGCAGGTGCTAGAGAATAGGATCCTGCCGAAATTACGGGAGGCAAGCCAATGAAGCGATTTCTGGCAACATTTGGGATTTTCGCCGTGTTCTCGGCTGCCCCCCTGGTAACCGGCACAGCGGCGCTTGCAGTCGAACCCGATGAGGTTCTGGCCAATCCAGCGCTGGAGGCACGCGCGCGGGAACTTTCCAAGGGGCTGCGCTGCGTGGTGTGTCAAAACCAGTCGATCGACGACTCCAGCGCCGATATCGCCCGCGACATGCGTTTGCTGGTGCGCGAACGGCTGGTTGCCGGTGATACCGACCCCCAGGTGGTCGACTACATGGTGGCGCGCTACGGTGACTATGTTCTGCTGCGCCCACCGTTTCAGACCAACACCTTAGCGCTGTGGATTGGTCCCCCGCTCATGGCCTTCGTCGTTGTCGCGCTTGGCGTGTTGTTTTTCCGCACCTATCAGCGCAAGCGAGCCGACAAGAGCGGACCCGAGCCTTTATCGGCCACCGACCGCGAACGGCTCGATGCGCTAGTCGAAAAGCTGGCGACTGAAGCGCGCCCGCCGTGGCGCAAGAGTGCGTTCCGGGAGGAACTCGATCATCCCTTCGGCACGCAGGATAACGGCGACAGCGATAATCGCGTTAAATGACCCCTGAATGACCTTATGGTTCATCTTTGCGGTACTGCTCGCCGCGGTACTTGCCACGGTGTTGTGGCCCCTGTTGCGACCCCGCCCGTCGCCGTCGAATCGCGCCGACTACGACATCGAAGTCTATCTTGACCAACTGCGCGAGCTCGAACGCGATGTGTCGCGAGAACTCATCGACGAGTCACAGGCCGCCGCAGCGAAACTTGAGATAGAACGGCGCTTATTGGTCGCGTCGCAGGACACCGGTGGCGAGGCGAGTAAGACCAGTTCAGCACGGCGCGGCCTGCAGGCAGCCCTAATGGCCGTTGCCATAATGGTTGCTGCGCCGGCGCTCTACGTAGATCTGGGTTCGCCCGACTTACCGGACCAACCTTTCGCGCAGCGGCCACCGGCGCCGGCCGAGCGCCCTATCGCCGCTCAAGCTCGTTCACGCCTGGCCACTATCGAGGAACACCTGAAGGCCGAGCCGGAAAATCCCGACCTTTGGTTCGATCTTGGCCGGCTGCGTCTAGCCGTGGGCAACGAGGCCGGCGCGGTCGAAGCCCTGACCCAGGCCATGACTCTAACGGGCGGACGATCCGACATCGCCTCGGCCTACGGCGAAGCGTTAACATTTGCCTCCAAAGGGATGGTCACCCCCGAGGCGCAACGGGTATTCCAAAAAGTACTGAGCGAAAATGCGGGCGAACCGCGCGCCCGGTTTTTCATCGCTCTGGCGAGCTACCAGGCGGGGCGTCGCGAAGCAGCGCTGGAACAGTGGTCGACACTTGCAATGGATGCCCCGCCCGGCACGCCGTGGCTGCCCGCGGTCACAGACCGTATCCGCCAGACGGCCAGCGAACTCGGCGAGGATATCGAGGACTACCTGCCCGCCCAACCGGGCCAGACCAGAGACAATGTCGCCGTGGCGGCCAACCTGTCGCCGGAAGAGCAACAGGACATGATCCGCTCCATGATTGGACGTCTGGCTAGCCGGCTCGAAAGCGAGCCCGACAATGTTGAGGGCTGGCGCCGGCTGGCTCAGTCCTACGAGGTGCTCGGCGAGCCTGACCACGCGGCGGAGGCCTATGCCAAGGCTCTGGCACTCGAACCCAATCATCTCGAGACGCTGCTGCGCGCCGGCCTGGCCGCCGCCAGCGCGCAAGATAGAACGGCCGCGCGCGGCTATTTCGAGCGCCTGCTCGGCTTTTTACCCAAAGACAGCGACGCCTACCGCACCGTCAGCGAGGCCATCGGGCGGCTAAATCCGGTCAACACAGCCAATTAGACCGCATTTTGACCGTTCGCACGGGCAATTAATCGAGTCGTGCAATAATACCACCATCCAAGTACGCGCCGACGCCCCAAGCTAGTTGCGTAACCAGCGGTTGGAGCTCTCGGCGCGTCGAAGAACGGGGGGCGTGCCGATGATTGTGGACGCTATCCTTACGCCAAGGGTGCTAGAGCGGAAACAACGTGGCCCGACTGGACAGTTTTGCAGGCCATGCAAAAGCTAACAGAACAGGGCGCTAGAGCGCTGGTGGTCAGCGCCAACAGCCGGCATATCGACGGAATCATTTCCGAACACGATGTAATGCGCCAGATCACCAGCGGTGGTACCGCGACCCTCGACAAGAACGTCGACGAGGTCATGGTGCACGACGTATTTACGTGCGCCCTCGACGATACGGTAACTCATCTGATGGCAGTGATGACCGACCGGCGGATTCGCCACCTGCCGGTGGTCGAAAACGAAATGTTGGTGGGTATTGTCTCGATTGGCGATATCGTTAAACGCCGGAACGAAGAAACCGAATATGAGGCCGAGGCGTTGCGCCAATACATAGCCACGGACTAACCCGTGGATCGCGCCTCAATAGCCTCCATATCGTCGTCGGAAAAGCCGAAATGGTGGCCGATCTCGTGGATCAGCACATGACGGACGACGTGGTAGAGATCGTCCCCGGTTTCGCACCAATAATCAAGCAGGGGCCGCCGGTAGAGGTAAATGCGGTCGATATCGGTGAGCGTATTGGCGACGCTTTTCTGTTTGAGGCTGATCCCCTGATAGAGGCCCAATAGATCGAACGGGCTTTCCAGCTCCATTGCCTCCATGGTTTCATCGTCGGGAAAGTCAACTACATAAATCGCCACATCGGCGACATGTTGCGCCAGCACGCCGGGGATCGTCGTGAAGGCTTCCGCCGCAATCGTCTGGATATCGTCGAGCGTTGGTGCGCTCGTATATTTTCCTGTTGCTGCCATACCACCAGATATAAGCCTGCTTAATCTTACCGCCAAGCGCCGCCAGTGTGGGCGGGTGGGGAAGTGGGCTGGAGTAAATCCACTTAAGCGGATAGGCAGGAGGAAGCGGTAGCTAATAAACTCAGCGATGCAGCGTCCCGGGGCATTGGCAAAATTATCCGGTTGGGCCGAAGCGATGAACAATTATCCCGAATGGTTCAACGTGTGGAACCACGTCGAGGTCACACTTTCGACGCACGACGCCGGCAGCCTGACCGAGCTCGATATCGAGCTTGCCGGGTTCATGGATACGGCGGCGGGATAGCTATTTACGGTTAGGCCGCGGACCGTTAGCTAACGCCTAAACGCTAACGGCTGCTTTCCTACCGTGCAGCCATCCGGAGCGCGCCGTCTAGGCGGACCACTTCGCCGTTTATCAGCACGTTGTCGCACAAGTGCAATACCAGTTTTACATAGTCGGCTGGCATGCCGAGGCGCTTGGGAAATTCCGGCTGTTTCGCCAGGCTCTCGCGCGCCTCGTCGGGCAGGCCTGCCAGCATCGGCGTATCGATTAGGCCCGGCGAGATGGTGTTGACGCGAATGCCGCTGCGCGCCAACTCGCGCGCCGCAACGAGGTTGAGCGCGACGATACCGCCTTTCGACGACGAATAGGCGGCTTGGCCGATCTGGCCTTCGTAGGCAGCGACCGAAGCAGTGTTGATGATCAGGCCGCGCTCGCCGTCCGCCATTTCTTCGGCTTCCTGCATGTCGGCGGCGACCAGCCGGATCATGTTGAAGGTGCCGATCAGGTTAACCTTGACAACCTTTTCATAGTCTTCCAGCGGCAACGGCCCGGAGCGACTGACGATGCGGCCCGGCGTGCCGACGCCGGCGCAGTTGATGAGCAACTGGGCGATGCCGTTGGCCTCGCGCGCCACCGCCACCGCCGCCACGGCGCTGCCGGAGCTGGTGACGTCGCATTCGATGGCAATGCAGCCACATTCCTCGGCCACCGCGCGGGCGCCACCCATGTTGACGTCCATCACGGCAACCTTCATGCCTTGCGCCGCCAACGTGCGCGCGCATTCTGCACCGATCCCCGATCCGCCGCCGGTCACGATGGCGGCTCTGCCTTGCAGGTCCATGATAACCCCTTCTCGCCTGTTCATTTTTACCGCTCCCAGTTTTACGCGTTTGCCGGCGCGGCGTCGAGAAACCCGATGAGCGCAGCGTTGAAGGCGTCTGGGTTTTCGATATTCGACAGGTGCCCAGACGGGTCGATCTCGATGTAGCGCGCGTTGGGCATACGTTTGGCCATCTCGCGCATACCCGCCGGCGGTGTGCCGATGTCCTGGGCACCGCAGATCAAGAGCGTCGGTAGCTCAACCCCGTGCAGCCGGTCCATAAAGTCGAGCCGTGTCATAGCGTCGGCGCAGGTAGTGTAACCGGCGACGGTGTTGGTGGCGATCAGCGTCCGTGCATGGTCGACCAGTTCCGGATGTTCGGCGCGCACCGCCTCAGTGAACCAGCGCAGCGGCATCTCTTCGCACAGCGGTTCGACGCCGTCGCGCTCGACCTGGGCAATCATCCGAGGTATCGCGGCGGCAAAATCACCGGTGAAGTCGGCGCGCGTGTCGGCCAGCACCAGTTTGTCGATGCGCTCGGGCCAGCCGAGCGCCAGCGCCTGGCCGGTCATGCCGCCAATCGACAGGCCGACGAAGTGACTCTTGTCGACCCCCAGTGCGTCCCACAAAGCAACAATATCGCTGGCCAGATCCTCGAGTTCCCACGGGCCAGGCGGCGCCTCGGTGCCTTCATGGCCGCGGGTGTTGTAGCGCAGAATGCGGTAGCGGTCACTCAGCAGCGCTGCCTGCCCGTCCCACAGCGACAAATTGGTGTTGAGTGAGTTGGAAAAAGTCAGCCACGGCGCGCCCTCGGGCCCGTCGAGCTGACAGACGAAGGAAATGCCGTTGGCGCGAATTTCCATCGGCAGTGCCGCCTACTGCGCAGCCGCCATCGGCTTGGGAATATTCACCCCGCCGAGCGGGCCGACCTCTTTTTCGATCATTGGTATGACCTCGTCGCCGAAGCGGTGGATCGATTTCATCACCACCTCATGATCGGCCCGGCCGATAGTCATGTAGAGCGCAATATGGTTGGTGCCAACGCGGGTAATTTCATCGGCCAAGCATTCGGCCACGGTTTCCACATTGCCGATCGGGTTCCATTTCAAAATATCCTCGGGCGACATCTCGCCTTCGAACGCCTCTTCCGGCAGCCAGGCCTGTGGCAACTCGGTTTGACCCTGGCGCAAATAACGCGACAGCCTGATTTGGTAGCGCGCATTTTCGGCATACGCTAACGCCTCGTCCTTGTCTTCGGTGACCAGGCAATAACGCAGGCTGGAGAAGTGCAGATCGCTAGGGTCGCGCCCCTCTTCCTGCCACGTCGCTTGCGTTTCTTCGCGGATCGCCACCAGCGTGTCGGTGTTCATACCGAAGCCGGAAACGAAAAACGGGTAAGGCCCCCGTGCCGCGCGGGTTTGAGAATCGACGCTGTTGCCAGCAATCCAGATTTCCGGGCGTGGCGACTGCAGCGGTCCGGTGGTGAAATAAGTCTGCGGCAGGTCGATGTACTTGCCGTGATATTCGACGCTCTCGCTGCCCACGCAGGTGCTGATCAATTCGACCCATTCATCGGTCACCGCGCGCGCCTCGTCCAACGTGATGCCAAAGCGCTCTAGCTCGTAGGCCTGATAGCCGCTACCGAGGCCGAGGATCAGGCGCCCTTCGGCGATATTGTCAGCAAAGGCAATTTCGCCGAGCAGCCGCGCCGGCTCGTACAGCGCCGGCAGCACCACCGCCGTACCCAGCTTGATACGCAGGGTCTGCGGCGCAACGTGGGCGACCATCAGCAGCGGCGTCGGCGTAATCGAGTAATTGGTGAAATGGTGCTCGGTAAACCAGGCGATGTTGAAGCCAGCGCTCTCCGCCGCTTGTACCTGCTCGACCGTCTCGGCGATCATTTGCGCCGGGTTCTGCACCCGGTCGCGACGGTTCATCAGATTGAATATGCCGAAATCCATCGGAGCTTCCCCTTTTTTCTAATTAACTGCCCAGGTAACCTGCCGTGTCAAGACAACTGCTGGCGGGTGCGATAAATCAGCGCCGCCCGGCGCACGATAAAGATCGCGCTGGCGGTAATGATCAGCGCTCCAATTGCGGAAATGCCATCGGGAATTTCGCCAAACGCCAGATAGGCAATCAAGGCAATGAACGGTAGCCGCAGATAATCGAGCGGCGCGATTGCAGATGCTTCGGCCAGTGAAAACGCTCGGCTGGTAAAGATGATACCGGTTGTTCCCAACCCGCCCATAGCCGCTGAATAGCCCAGCGTTTCCCAGGTCGGGATCGCCCACACCGGCACTGCCATCAAGGTGAGCATTAGCGCCGACCACAGCGTCTGATAGATGGTAATGGTAGCCGTCGACTCGGTCGCGCTGAGGCGTTTTATGACGATAAACCACCAGGCGAGCAGGAAGGCGCCGAATACCGGCAACAACGCCACCAACGGTACATCGACAAATCCCGGCCGCAGGACCACCAATACACCGATGAAGCCGATAACGGTCGCCGCCCAACGGACGAACTCGACATGTTCCTTCAACATCCACGCAGCAATGAGCGTGGTGAACAATGGCGCCGTAAAATTAAGCGCCGTGGCTTCCGCCAATGGCATCTGCGACAACGCGATAAAAAACATCGCGGTCATGACCACCGTGAGGGTGCCAGCAGCGAAGTGAAGACCGTGGTGGCGCGTGCGCAATGACACGCCGCCCCCCAGCAGCATCCACGGCAGCATGATCGGGATCGCCCACAAAAACCGCAGCGCCGAAGCAACCAACGGATCCACTTCGGCAGTAACAACACGCACCAAGCTGTGATTGGCAGCGAGTGCGGTGACAGCGATCACCATCCACAGCGCCGCCAAAACCGGCCGCGGGATGCCGAGAAAGGTTTTTCTGGTGTCGGTCACGGTGCAGCACCCACCGCCGGTGTGTGCCGCGCCGCAATGGCTTCGCGACGGGCGATATACACCGCCGAACCAGCGATAACGATGGCGCCCACCGCCGTCCATTTGTCGGGCACTTCGGCGAACCAGATAAAGCCGATGCCAGCGGCGAACAGCAGACGCACGAAATCGAGCGGCGCGATCGCCGACATCTCGGCAATCGACATGGCGCGAGTTAGCAGCAAATGTGCCAGCGTCGAAAATATCCCGCACAATATCAGCGCACCCAGAACCTCCCAGGACGGTGTCTGCCAGACGATAATCGCCGGCAGCAGTGTGAACAGCGACAGATAAAAACTGAACGCCAACACGACCGTGCGGGTGTTGTCCTGCTGCGAGACGATGCGGATGATCATCATATTGCAGGCGATGGTCATGGCGCTACCGATCGACAGCAAGGCGCCAGGCGAGATCGCCTCGACACCGGGCCGCAGCATGATCAAGACGCCGATGAAGCCGAGGGCGCAGGCGGTCCAGCGGCGTGCGCGCACCACTTCGTGCAGAACAAACGGCGCCATGATGGTGGCGAACAGGGGTGCGGTAAAATTGAGCGCCACCGCTTCGCCCACCGCCAGCAGCGCCAGCGCGCTGAACCACATCAGCGTGCCCGACGCCGACAGGATACCGCGAAACAAATGCAAACCAGGTTGCTGCATGCGGATGCCTGCTAATCCGCCGCCAATCACCAGGGGCAGCATGAACAACAGCCCACTGATCGAGCGCAGGAACGCTGCCTCGAACGGATGCACCTCACGTGTGGCATAGCGGATCAGTCCCGCCGTGATGGCGAAGAAAAAGGCCGAGATCACCATGTACAAGGCACCTCGCACGGGCGCCGACAAGACGATCCGGCCCTCGGATTGCTGAGTGACCATGGGGCCCACATTAGATCACGGCCAATGGTGAAGATACGGCCTGCATTGCATAACGCGCCTGCATCGCAGACAATCAAGCTGGCAACGCTAAGGTAGAGAGAAAAGCAACAAAATCAGGGCGGAAATATGAGTGATCCCAAGAAAGTTTATCCCGACGCTAAAGCGGCGCTCGATGGCTTGCTGTCCGACGGCATGACCATTCTGGCCGGCGGATTCGGCCTGTGCGGTATCCCTGAGCATATGATCCTGGCGATCCGTGAATCCGGTGTGCAAAACCTGACGGTCGCGTCGAACAATTGCGGCATCGACGATTTCGGTCTCGGCCTACTGCTGCAGACCAAGCAAATTAAGAAAATGGTCTCGTCATACGTCGGCGAGAACAAGCTGTTCGAGGAACAGTTTCTCAACGGCGAGCTCGAGCTGGAATTCAACCCGCAAGGCACGCTGGCTGAACGCTGCCGCGCTGGCGGTGCTGGCATCCCGGCCTTTTTTACCAAGACCGGCGTCGGCACCATCATTGCCGAGGGTAAGGAAACCCGCGAATTCGACGGCGAGACCTACTTGATGGAAAAATCGCTAACCGGCGATATCGCCATTGTTACCGCCTGGAAGGGCGACAAGTTGGGCAATCTGGTGTTCCGCAAGACGGCGCGCAACTTCAATGCGCCGATGGCCACAGCGGGCAAGACCTGCGTCGTGGAGGTCGAGCATCTGGTCGAGGTCGGCGACATCGAACCCGATCAAATTCATCTGCCCGGCATTTACGTCGACCGCATTTTCGAAGGCCACAATTTTGAAAAACGGATCGAACGCCGTACCATTCGCGAAGCCTGAGCGGCACGAACGCTAAGATAAAAGGAGACAGTCAATGGCTTGGACACGCGATCAAATGTGCGAACGCGCGGCGCTGGAACTGGAAGACGGGTTCTACGTCAATCTGGGTATCGGCATGCCGACCCTCGTCGCCAATTACATCCCCAACGACATGAACGTCACCTTCCAGTCGGAGAACGGCATGCTCGGCATGGGCGCATTCCCGCTGGACAACGAAGTCGATGCCGATTTGATCAACGCCGGCAAACAAACCATCACCGAATTGCCTGAATCGGTCTACTTCGACAGCGCCACTTCATTCGCTATGATCCGTGGCGGTCATATCGACCTGTCGATCCTCGGCGCCTTGCAAGTGGCCCAAAATGGCGATCTCGCCAACTGGATGATCCCCGGCAAGATGGTCAAGGGCATGGGCGGCGCCATGGACCTAGTGGCCGGCGTCCGACGCGTTATCGTTCTGATGGACCACAACGCCAAGGACGGCACGCCGAAGCTGCTCAAGCAGTGCGATCTGCCGCTTACTGGCGCCGGCGTGGTCGATACGGTGATTACCGATCTCGGCCTGTTCGAGATCAAGGGCGGCCAGCTCTACCTCTCCGAACTAGCGCCGGAGACCACCCTGGACGAAGTTCGCGAGCGCACGGAAGCCGAATTTATTCAATAGCGGCACGTCAAACTCTTGTACAAAGGAGAGGATGAGCGTTTCGTGTCACCCCGCTCTAGTACTCCCCCATCAAGGGAGAGGGAGTCACGGCAGTGGACGATCCTCGGATTAGAGTCCCCCCCTTGATGGGGGAGTATTTAGGTAGAAGTGAAGCCGAAGGTGCTTCGCTGATCTGCGACCTCAACGTCCCACCCTCAGCCATCCGCCGCCGATGACCACACTTCGTAATGAAACGGTGATCGGCGTGATTGCTGGTCTGTTCGTGCTGCTGATCTTTGCCGGCACCCTCGTTGTCTCGCGAGTTGGCGCCACCAATACTTTGACAGTCTACGATGTTGCTGGTCTGCGCTTCGGCGTCGGCATGCTGTGTGCCGCGCCATTTCTGGTGCGGGTAAAGCCGATTAACCTGACCTGGTGGCGCGCCATCGTGTTGGCGGTTCTGGGGGGCGCACTATTCGTAATCCTGCTGGTCGGCGGCTTCATCTTTGCGCCGGTCGCCCATGGTGGCATCGTTGTCAATGGCGGCATGCCGGTGTTCGCCGCCCTGTTCAGCTGGTTTATCTTCGGCGAGGGACTAGGGCGCTGGCGCATCGTCGGTGTAGTGCTAATCGTCGTCGGCGTCGCAGCAACCGGCTGGGACGCGCTGGAATTCGGCGTGCCCGGCCAGTGGCGTGGCCATCTGCTCTTTCTCGGCGCCGCAGCGTGCAATTCGGGTTTTCTTACCGCCGTGCGCGGTTGGCGCATCGGCGCACTGGAATCGCTGATGGCCGTGCTCGGCCTCAACGCCCTGATCTACCTGCCCATCTGGTGGCTATTCCTGCCGTCTACCCTGACTGCGGCGCCGTGGCAGGAAATCGCCTTGCAGGGCGTCTACCAAGGCCTTATCGCCGCTTTCATCGCCGGCACCATGATCGCCTATGCCGCCCGCACCCTGGGTTCGACCCGCCTGTCGGCGATCATGTCGGGCGCGCCGGCGCTGGCGTTATTGATGGCGATCCCGCTACTCGGCGAGATTCCGTCCTGGATTAGCGTCGCCGGTGTCGTCATCGTCACCGCCGGCATCCTGATAACCCTCGGTCCCAACCTGTTCCAGTCCACCATCTTGCCGGCGCCCAACGACGAAACTAGACAGCTATGAGTAGCGGCCAGCCAAACTACACGATGGGGCTGCTATGCGGCCTGTCGGTGCCCTTTATCTGGGGTCTGTGGATCGTCGCCTCGCGTTTCGGCGTCACCCATGCGCTGACTCCCTACGACGTGACCGCGCTCAGGGTCGGCGTCGCTAGCGCGATCGTTCTGCCGATCTTGCTGATCCGGGGGTTGGGCGGACTATCGCTGGGCCGTGCCTTCGTCATCTCGTGCGGGGTCGGCGCGCCCTTTGCGCTGGCCTCGTTCGCCGGTATGGCGCTGGCGCCAGTCGCCCACGCCGGCGTGCTGACCAACGGCACCATGCCGATCTTCGCTGCGATATTCGGCCTGCTGTGGCTGCGCGAACGCCCAGCATGCCAGAAACTTATGGCGATGGCGCTGATCATCATCGGCGGAGCATTGATCGGTGGTGACAGTTTCAGCGGCGCCGCAGCGCCGCTGCAGTGGTTCGGCGATCTGTTGCTGATTGCCGCCGGGGTGCTGTTCGCGCTTTACATGACGGCGTTGCACAAGTGGCAGCCGGCAATCCGCCAGTCGATCGTCGCCGTTCCCGTCGTCAGCGCGGTGATTTACTTACCGTTGTGGGCGCTGTTTCTGCCATCCGAGTTGCTGCACGCCGAAATCTTCCCACCATGGCCCGAGATCGCCTTGCAAGCGGGCTTCCAGGGCGTGGTGTCCAGCTTCATTGTCGTCATGCTGTTGACCCGCGCCACCCGCTCGATTGCGGCGACGACCATCGCCATGTTCCTCGCCGGCGCGCCGGCCCTGGCGGTGGTGTTCGCTATCCCCCTCCTAAACGAACTGCCAACCACGCTCGCTTGGGCCGGCCTCGCGGTCTCCACCGCGGGTATGGTGCTGGCGGTAGAGCGGCGGCGGGCGTCCGCCTAATATACCGGCAGGCGCAGCACCATGCGGTTGATCGCGTTCATGACGTCGTAGAACTGGTCAAACTGACGCTTGAAGGCACCGTAATCTAGATCGGTGCGCTTTTCTTGAATTTCCGCATGGATCGCCACCAGGTCGCGCTGGCCATCGCAGAGCGCGACAATGGCGCGGGCCAACGCCGGTACCATCATATCGAGCTTATGACCTTCCATCGCCACGGTGATCGTGCCGCCCGCCGGCATCTGCTTAGCCACTTCCTCAGGAGTTAGACCGATCAAGGCCGGAACTGTAACCGGTGCATCCGTCAGCGGCGGCATCACCGGATTTTCCGATCGAACGGCGTAGAACACATGCTGTTTCATATTGCCTAAATAAAGCTCGGCAAAGGCAGCCTGTTCGAGCGAATCGAGCCCAGCGAGCACCTTCTTGAGCCGCGGATCGCGCACCAAACGTTGTGGATCATACTGATAAGGCTCGATAAAGGTGACCAACCTTAACTTTGCCGCATCGACCAGTTCGATAACCTCCGGCACCCGGTAGGCCCGGTCGCGCGCATGCAGGAACAGATCGTAGAAGCCGGTATCACCGCCTTCCATATGGTCACGCATCAGTCCGTTGCGGCTGAGCCACGCAGTCGGTGGCAGACTGTCGACCAGCCGTTTAGTCAGGGCGACCCGCTCTTTGTCCTCGCTGGTGCCCGGCGGGGCGAGAACGCTCACCATTTCCTGCACATGATAGACCCCAGTGCGGCCGAGCGTGCCGTAGACCATGATACCGAGCCCGCCATCGGGCGCCAGTACATTGGTCAACGCCGTCAGACCGGCGTCGGGGTCTTCGAGATGGTGCAGCACGCCGCAACAATCGATGTAATCCCACGGGCCTGGCGCGATGCCGGCAACGTCCAGCAACGAACCGCGAATAAAGTGGATGTTTTTGAGCCCCCGCACCGTCGCCCGTTCCTGGGCAACGGTCTGGCTGGGCTCACTCTGGTCCAAATGGACAATCTCACCCGGAACGCCGGCGTCGGTCATTTGTTGCGCCATCTGAATGGCGGCATCGCCGGTGCCGCCACCGGCGATCAGCACCGACAACGGTTTTGTCAGGTCGCGGCGGCCACCGAACACATAATGGTTAATCTCGGCAAGGTTACTCGGCGAGCCGGTGATCAGGCGTTTCTTTTCGTCAGCCGGGTTGCGTTCCGGGTAGGGGTAGGCCTCGTACTGCGCTTGGACGAGTTGGTCAGAATCGCTCATCTGCCGCGCTAACCGTCTATATCGATAACGATCTGGCCGGTCGCCTTACGACCTTCCAGCACGCCGAGTGCTTCCGCCGTCTGGGCGAGTGGAAAGGTTTGCGAAACGTGCGGTTTTAGCCGACCCTCGGCGTACCATTTCGTCAATTCATCAAACGACGCGCGAAACAACTCAGGTTCGTTGAGGCGGTATGACCCCCAATAGACCCCTACCACGCTGATATGCTTGACCAGCAGGTAATTGGCCGGAAACTGGGGCACGTCGCCGGCAGCAAATCCGATTACTAGCAGGCGCCCCTGGCGGGCCAGCGAGCGCATCGCCGCCATCGCCGCATCGCCACCGACCGGGTCGTAGACCACATCGACGCCGCGCCCCTCGGTCAGTTTACGCACCGCCGCGCGCAAGTCCTCGTCGACGTAGTTAACCCCGTGATCGGCGCCATGGGCTTTTGCCAGGTCGAGCTTTTCCTCGGTCGACGCAGCGGCGATCACGGTAGCGCCCAGCGCTTTGCCGCACTCGACCGCTGTCAGGCCAACGCCGCCGGCAGCGCCCAAAACCAGCAGGGTCTCACCAGCCTGCAGCGCGCCGCGATCGGTCAGAGCTAGATGTGAAGTGCCGTAGGCGATCGGAAACGCCGCTGCGGTGGTGAAGTCCATGTCCTCGGGAAGCGGAAAAACACCATCGGCCGGTGCGACGACCTCTTCGGCGAAAGCGCCAACGCCGGGCACCGCCATGACTCGGTCACCAGGCGCGATGCCGGTGACACCCTCGCCGACCGTCAGAACTTCGCCGGCCGCTTCAAGACCGGGCGAAAACGGCAACATCGGCTTTTCCTGGTATTGCCCGCGCACCAAAACAATATCGGCGAAATTAACCCCGGCCATCCGCACGCGCAGGGTCACCTCGCCGGATCCAGCTACCGGTGACGGCGCCTCGCTGAGCGTCAATGTCTCAGGTTCGCCCCAATCGCTGCATAAAATCGCCCGCATCTATTGTTCTCATCGTCCCCATGGAGGTCGTTCTCACCTTGCCTCGTGACCACCGCCCGTGCAAGTTTGCCACCCATCATGGCAAACGCGCGTGGCTACTTCGGTATCGGTGTCGAGGGCATCTCGAAAGCAATGAACATGGGCTCGATCATGCGCTCGGCCCATGCGTTCGGCGCTAGTTTCGTGTTTACCGTCGGCGCAGCCTATCCCGAATACGAGGGTGGTAAATCCGATACCTCCGACGCACCGGAACATTTGCCGCTTTACGAATTCGATGACGCCAACAACCTACGGCTGCCCAGGGGTTGCGCTCTGGTGGGTGTCGAGCTCATCGACGAGGCCACCGATCTGCCAAGCTTCCGCCACCCGAGTCGCTGCGCCTACGTGCTCGGCCCCGAACGAGGAAGTCTGCCGTCCGGCTTACTCGACTTATGCGATCACACGGTGAAGATACCAACCCGGTTTTGTGTCAACGTCGGGGTCGCCGCGGCAATCGTCATGTACGACCGTATCTTGACCCTGGGCCGTTACGCGCCGCGCCCGGTCCGCTCGGGCGGGCCCACCGAGGCCCTACCGGCACACGAGTTCGGCGAACCAGTCGTTCGCCAAAAACTTCAACGTTAGCGCAAATCATACACGATTCTATAACCCACCCCTTTGCAAGACTCGCCTAGTTTTGTTAGGAGGATTGCCATGAAGATTTGTAACATTTTACGTTTTGGAATGCTATTCGGCATGGCGCTGACAACGACCGTCGCGATCACCGACACGCCAGCCCATGCCCAGGAAGCCAAGCTAATTGGCACCTTCGGCGCTTGGGAAGCCTATATCCGCGGCGAAAAAGCCGACCGTTTTTGCTACATCGTCTCCAAACCTAAAGTAGCCAGCCTGCGTTCGCGGCGCGGCGATATTTTTCTCCTGGTCTGGCACCGACCAGCCAAAAAAGAGTTCGACGTCGTTCAGGTCGACGCCGGCTATAAATTCAAAAAAGATACCGAGGTCGAAATGAAGATTGGCGGCGAAAAATGGCGCCTGTTCACTCGCGACAGCAACGCCTGGACCTACAAGGACGACGATGACGCCAATGTCGTCAAGGCGATGCGCAAAGGCGCGCGCCTGGCGGTGAAAGGCACGTCGAGCCGCAACAATTCGACCACCGATAGGTATTCGCTTAAAGGCGTCACCGCCGCCCATCGTGCCATTAATAAGGCCTGCGGCCGGTAATACAGCAGTAACCGGAGCCGATTCAGGTTGCTCCGACGTCCCTGGCGGCTTATCTCAAGCGCCATGTCCTTAACGCTCGACACCTTCGCGCTGCCGAACCTGATCGGTATGAACCGCACCGAGATGGAAACCGCGTTGGTTGAGATGGGCGAGCCGCGGTTCCGCGGCGATCAACTGTTCCAATGGGTCTATAACCGCGGCGTCACCGACTTCGACGCCATGACCAACATGGCGAAACCGCTGCGCGCAGCGCTCGCCGAGCGTTTCTCGATTTCCCGGCCAATGGTCTCGCGCAACCTCGATTCGGTTGACGGCACGCACAAATGGCTAATCAAGCTGGCCGACGGCAACGAGATCGAGACCGTCCACATTCCTGAAGAAGACCGTGGCACATTGTGCATGTCGAGCCAGATCGGCTGTACCCTGAATTGCAAGTTTTGCCACACCGGCACCCAACGCCTGGTGCGCAATCTGGGTCCGGCGGAAATTGTCGGCCAGATCATGGTGGCGCGCGACTATCTGAGCGAGTGGCCAAGCGCCGAGCAGCCCACCATCTACGAACGCCAACTCTCCAACATCGTCATGATGGGCATGGGCGAGCCGCTGTACAATTTCGACAATGTGGCGGCGGCATTAAAGATAGTCATGGACGGCGAGGGCATCGCCATATCGCGGCGGCGCATCATCCTCTCGACCGCCGGCGTGGTGCCGATGATCCGGCGTTGCGGTGAAGAGCTTGGCGTCGGCCTGGCGATATCGCTGCACGCGGTGCGCGACGATATTCGCGACGAGATCGTGCCCATAAACCGCAAGAACCCGTTGGCCGAACTGCTCGCCGCCTGCCGCGATTATCCCGGTGCGCGCAACTCACGGCGCATCACCTTCGAATACATCATGCTAAAAGACATCAACGATAGCGAAGCCGACGCCCGTGAGTTGGTGCGCCTGATCGCCGGTATCCCAGCTAAGGTAAACCTTATTCCATTCAATCCGTGGCCCGGCGCACTGTTCGAGCGTTCGAGCGACGACGCCATTGAGCGCTTTGCCGAAATCGTCCGCCACGCCGGTTATCCCTCGCCGGTACGCACGCCGCGCGGCGAAGATATCATGGCCGCCTGCGGTCAGCTCAAATCGGCCAGCGAGCGGACTTCCAAAAGTGACCGGAATCGCGACGCCGCAGTATAATCGCTACACCGCTACGCTTGCCTCACGCGGTGGCGCGCCTATACTCGCCGCCGCCCGCTAACCGCACGATTCAGAGATGACACACGACGTCAAAAAAGTGGTGCTCGCCTATTCCGGCGGCCTCGACACCTCGGTCATTTTAAAATGGCTGCAGGAAACCTATGCCTGCGAGGTGGTTACCTTCACCGCCGATATCGGCCAGGGCGAAGAGGTGGAATCGGCGCGGGCAAAAGCCGAGATGCTCGGCGTGCAAGAGATTTTCATCGAGGATCTGCGCGAGGAATTCGTGCGCGA